>CAJTSP010000079.1 GCA_910578965.1 uncultured Oscillospiraceae bacterium | reverse complement strand
CCTTGAGGATGTTCTTTGCCATGGGCTTGCCCATGATCCCAAGCCCGATCAAACCAATTTTCATAACAAACGACCTCCTATACTGTTTTGGATCATTGTTTTTGCCGCAGTGGTATTTTGCTTTGGTTCTATTATAGAGGAGCGCCGGCGGGCGGGACAAGGCGCAAAATTTACAAAAACAGGTCTTGATTTTGCATTGATCGATTAAACGTGCATAAAATGCAATGATGCAATGTAAAAACTGAAATATGAATTTCAAAATATCCCTTGATGCGGTTTGCAATCCTGTGGGCAGCCTGTTATGATAAAACAAACAAAAAGCACCGAAAGGAGGGCGGTCTTTTATGGAATTTGTTACGGCGGCCGGCGGGGCCGTTGGACGTATCGGGCAGGGCACTTGGTATCTGGGTGAACATCCGGCCAAGGCCGAGGCCGAGCGCAACGCCCTGCGCACCGGCATGGAGGCCGGCATGAACCTTATTGATACCGCGGAAATGTACGGCGAGGGAGCGGCGGAGGAGCTGGTGGGCAGCGCCATCCAGGGGTTTGAGCGGCAGGAGCTTTACCTGGTAAGCAAGGTGTATCCCTTCAACGCTGGCCGTGAAAGGATTTTTGTTAGCTGCGAAAACAGCCTGCGCCGGATGCGTACCGATTATCTTGACCTCTATCTGCTGCACTGGCGTGGGGGCGTACCCCTGGCCGAGACGGTGGAGTGTATGGAAGAACTCAAGGCCAAGGGGCGCATACGGGCCTGGGGGGTGAGCAACCTGGACGTGGCCGACATGCAGGAGCTGCTGGCTGTGCCCGGCGGGCAGGGGTGCGCCGCCAATCAGGTGCTTTACCATCTGGGCAGCCGCGGCATTGAGTTCCGGCTGCTGCCCCTGCTGGCAAAGCAGGGCATCCCGGTTATGGCCTACTGCCCGCTTGCCCAGGCAGGGAAGCTGCGGCGGGGGCTGCTGGCTCATTCGGCCGTGCAAAAAATTGCCTTTGCCCATGGGATATCCTCGGCGCAGGTGCTGTTGGCCTTTTTGCTGGCCCGGCCGGGGGTACTGCCCATCCCGCGCACCGGCCGCGCCGTACATGCCGGCGAAAACGCAGCCGCCATGCAGTTGCAGCTCTCGGAGGCCGAGCTGGCCGCGCTGGATCGCGCCTTTCCCGCGCCCACCCGCAAGGTTCCTCTGGACATCCAGTAAGTTTTCCGGTATGGGCGCGGGCGCCTTCGCCCATACGATATGCGGCGGCCGCCGGGGGTTTCCGGCGGCCGCTTTTATCCTGCTTTGACCTTTGCAGCCGGGCGCGCTTGCTTAAAAATGCCTGCGCTGCGTTTGGCTGGCAGCACAGCGCCCGCGTTTTACCGCAGAAATAGGCGCAGCAGCCTGCCCTTGAAAGGCGTATAGGGCGCGTAGCGCACCGGCATATCCATCCAAGTATACTTTTTTACGATGCTTTTTTGGTGCGAAAAGGTTTCAAAGCTCGTTTTGCCATGGTAACCGCCCATGCCGCTGGAGCCCACTCCGCCAAAGGGCATTTGGCTGGTTGCAAGGTGGATGACGGTGTCGTTGATACACCCCCCGCCAAACAGGGCACGGCGTAAAAACAGTTGCTGCACTGTTTTATCCTGCGAAAACAGGTAGAGCGCCAACGGATGGGGCCGGCTGTTGACAAACCCCAGCGCTTGGGTTATCTCGTCAAAGGTCAGCACCGGGAGCACCGGGCCAAAAATCTCTTCCTGCATTACCGGGTCGTCGGGGGCTACCCCGTCCAGGATGGTAGGCTGGATACGTAGGCTGGCCGGGTCGCCCCGGCCGCCCAGCACTACCTTGGCCGGGTCGATCAGGGCCATCACCCGGTCAAAGTGCTTTTGGTTGACCATCCGCACATAGCCCTCATTGTCCAGAGCATTTTTGCCATACATAGCGGCTACCCATTTTTTTACACAGACAAGGAAGGTATCTTTTATCCGCCGGTCCACCAGCAGGTAATCCGGGGCCACGCAGGTCTGGCCGCAGTTCAGTAGCTTGCCGAACACCAGCCGTTTGGCGGCTAGGTCCAGCTTGGCGGTAGCGTCCACGATACAAGGGCTTTTGCCGCCCAGCTCCAAGGTGACCGGGGTCAGGTATCGGGCCGCTTTGGCCATCACCTCGCGTCCTACCGCAACCCCACCAGTAAAAAAGATATAGTCAAAGCGTTGGTCCAGCAGAGCCCGGTTTTCGGCGCGGCCGCCCTCCACCACCGCGGCCTGCTCCGGTACAAAGCAGGCCGCGAGAATTTTACGCAGGATGGCCGACGTGGCGGGCGAATAAGCCGACGGCTTTACTACACAGCAGTTTCCGGCTGCAATCGCCCCCACCAGAGGGGATATGGCAAGCATAAAGGGGTAGTTCCATGGCGACATAATCAAAACCACCCCATAGGGCTGGCTTACGGTAAAGCTGCGCGCATGGAACTGGGCCAGGGGGGTGGGGCGGCGTTTATCCCGCATCCAGCCGGCCAGATGCTTCAGTGCAAAGCTCAGCTCGGCCAGGGCCATGCCCACCTCGCACATATAGCTTTCGGCGGGGCACTTGCCCAGGTCGGCGGCCAGGGCTGTATTGATCTCGGCCTCATAACGCAAGATAGCCGCTTTCAGGCGCTGCAAAGCGGCTTTGCGCGCCTGCAGGCCGAGCGTTGCGCCGGTGGCAAAATAGGCCCGCTGGCCTTTGACAAGGGCCCTGATTTCCATGCTGCCGCCTCCTTTAGCCATAAATTTTCAATAAATGCCCCCGGCCCAAACCCATCAGACAGGGCCTTGGCCGGGCATCGGGCGGCCCCGGCCGGGCAGGGCCGGCATTGGGCGGCTTTTGCCGGCGCTACGCGGCAGCAGCCTTGCGGCTTACCCGGCGTGCGGCGGCCCGTCCCCTCCGGCCCGCCGCAGCGTAAGGCCGCGTTCATAATCATTTAGGGAGTCTATAGCCTGCCCGGACAAGGGCAGGATGACGATCAGGTTAAAAACGGTCATCAGTCCCACGCCGACATCGCCCAGGTCCCATACAAAGGTGTAGGCGGCCAGCCCGCCGACAAAGAGCATAGCCAGCGCCGCCAGCTTGTACAGGGTTTGGGACAGCCAGTTGTCCCCAAACAGATACGCCACGTTGGGGCGCGCGTAAAACAAAATGCCAATAAAGGTAGAAAAACTGAACAGCCATAGGGTCAGCGCAATAAACACCACTCCAAACCGCCCAAGATGGTACTGCATCGAGGCCTGCAAAAGGTCCATGCCGGCCAGGCCGGCCGTCTCCTCGGCAGGGGTGAGCAGGATGATAAAGGCGGTACAGCTACAGATGACAATGGTGTCTATAAAAACGCCCAGAGCCTGCAAAAGGCCGGTGCGCGCGGGGTGGGATGTTTCGCCTGCCGCCGCTGCGCAGGGCGCCGACCCGGAACCTGCCTCGTTGGAAAACAGCCCCCGCTTGACCCCGTTCATAATGACCGCGCCAAACCCGCCCGCTACAGCCTGCCGCAGCCCAAACGCCTCCTGTAGGATACGGGCCAAAACGCTGGGCAATGCGGTGATGTTCATCCCGATCAGGATCAGGGTAATTACAAAATAGCAGGATGCCATAACCGGTACCAGCAGGTCCAGCACCCGCACGGTCGCATTTTTGCGCAGGACGATCACGGCGGAGAGGGCTACCAGCACAAGGGTGGTCCAGAGCGGGGGCAGCCGGAACGCGTTTTCAAAGGCAGAAGAAACCGAGTTGCTGATGACCTGGCTGATGCCGCACCAGCAGATCAGGCCGGATACCGCAAACAGCGTCGCCAGCACCGACCGGCGGCCGGCCCTTTTTCTCCGTTTTTGCTCCATATAGCCCTGTATGTAGTAGGCCGGGCCGCCTCGCCAGCCGCCGTAGAGAGGGTCTCTTTGCTTGTAAAGCTGGGCGAGGGTGGCCTCGATAAAAGCTGTGGAAGAGCCGATGAGGGCGGTGACCCACATCCAGAATACCGCGCCGGCGCCCCCCGCCGAGATGGCGGCCACCACGCCGATCAAATTGCCCATGCCCACCCGGGTGGCGGTGGAAACAATGAGTGCCTGCACGCCGGAAATCGCGTCGTTCTGAGGCCGCTTTTCGGCGGTAACGCGCAGCATTTCCGGAAACATCCGTACCGGCAAAAACCGCGTGCGCACCGTAAAAAAGAGGCCGGCAGGGATCAGCAGCAGCACCAGCAGCGAGACGCCGAGAGTACCCCCGCCGGGCAGCGGAATGAGGAAAAGGTCCCCCCAGAGCAGGTTGTAAAAGGCGCCGATGACGCCGGTAATCAGCCGCATGGCAGGGCCTCCTTACGGTGGGGGCGAGGCGCTTTCAGGCGCCGCACCCGGCAGAAAAAGCAAAACGATGTATAATAATGTATACAGTATAATCCAATGCCACCCCCTACACAAGGGATATTTTACAATACGAAAAGAATTTATCCCTTTTGCAGGGTTGACGCAATTGCCCTGCGTTGCGCCGGGGCCAGTTTTGTGCTATACTGTCTGGCAGGATACGATTACTGCCTAACGGTATGCTGGCCCATGCCGGGATATGTAAGGAGGCCTGTTTTGAATATGGAACGCGAAAGCCACGCCGATAAAGCCGTAGCGCAAAAAAGGAGCCCTTTTTTTGGCATGACCCTGGCCGCCATGTTTTTGGCGTTGGGGCTGGTGCTGCCGTTTTTCACCGGGCAGATACCCCAGGTGGGGGGGATGCTGCTGCCCATGCACATCCCGGTGCTGCTCTGCGGGCTGATCTGCGGCTGGCAGTATGGGCTTGGGGTGGGGCTGGTGCTGCCCCTTTTGCGGTTTATGCTGTTTGGCAGGCCGCCTATCTATCCAACCGGCATCGCCATGTCCTTTGAGCTGGCTGCTTATGGGCTGGTTATCGGGCTTTTATACGCACATTCCCGCTGGAAATGCGTCGTATCCCTTTACCGCTGCATGCTGCTGGCCATGCTGGCCGGGCGGCTGGTTTGGGGGCTTGCCCAATGCGCCCTCCTGGGCCTGGGCACGGGCGGCTTTACCTGGCAGATGTTTATGGCGGGCGCTTTTTTCAATGCCATCCCCGGCATTGTCCTGCAATTGGTATTTGTGCCGGCGGTGATGGTGGCGCTGGACCGTACCGGGCTTGTCCGGTTTTCCCGCAGGGGGGTCTCGTCGGAAACCGTGTAAAAAGCCTGCTGTGCGGCAAACCAACAGGTTTTTGCCGGCAGAGGGGCCGGCATGCTCAAAAGGCGCCGTTGCGGTGCGGCGCTGCCTGCGGGCGCAAATGCGCCTGCGTTTTACGCAAAGGAAACCAAAAAGAAGGGCCGGCAAAGACTGCCGGCCCTTCTTTTTGGGATAAAGTGCAAACAGGGCAGGGGCCTGGCCTGCCGGGCAGAGCGACGGCAAATATTTTGGCGTTATCCGGTTTCCTGTGCCCACCGCAAAGGTTTGCCATTTTGCCCGGCTGTAAATGGCTAAAGCAAGGCTCCCCCGGCAGCCTAAAACGCCATGCCAAGGGAGCCCTGCGCAATGTATCCCCATTCGCCGGGGGGCAGTCACTTGTCGCCCGGCGCCTCCCCGTTGACGTATTTGTCCCACACCTCCGCCGTGTTGCCATAGGCACAGCAGCCGCCCAAAAACACTGGGTCGCTGGCCCTGCGCAGCCGCGGCTCCTCCAGGGCCATACCCGCCGTTTCGACGGCACTCAGGTTAATCTCACGGCCGTTTACGAGGCGCACAAGCGCACTGCCGTCCTGCTCACGGGCCAAGATGGTCAGGTCGCTGCCCACCGCAATGCCGCGGCCTTCCAGCGCACGGGCAATGTCGCGCCCCTTGATCCGCTTAACGGTATAGCTTTTGTCCGGCTTTCCTTCATGAAACAGCATGGTAAATACGCTCCTTTCAAAAAACAGGTTTGGCATTTTTGCTTGTCGGCAGGCCCTTTTGCTTTAGTCTTCCAGATCTACCGCGCGTCCGGCCAGGGCTTTTGCCTCGTTAGCCATCCGGGCGCGCAGCGCGTCGGTCAGCTCGGGGCAGGGGCCAAGCTGCAGGGCGTTGTAATCGGCCGCCACATTGGCATAGGCGGCAATCAGGGCGGGGGGCATCCCTTCGGCAAAGCCTACCATCGCCGCCGCCGTACTGCAGTTGCCGCATCCGGTGGGGTCCACTGTGCGGGCCAGCCCGGTGCTGGGTACCATTACAGCCTTCTGACCCGGCATTACTACGCAGGCGCCTTCAATGCCCAGCCGCAGAAAGCAGGGTTTTCCGGTGGCCCGGATCGCCCGGATTGCATCGGCCCGGCCGGCCGCGCCAAACAACTCCCGAGCCTCCCGCAGATTGACCGAAAATAGGTCTGTTTGACGCAGGGCAGGCCAGATCAGCGGTTTTTGGGTGGGGCTAAAGGTATTGTAATGCGGTACCTCCCACATCAAAAGGGCATTTGGGGCGGCAGTGCGGATTGCAGCAAGCTCCTGCGGCTGCCAGAACAGCTCCTCGGCGCCGCTTTCGGTATACACGGCTTTGGTATCCGGCCCGCAGAGCGCAGCCACCCACTCGCCATGGATCATGGTATTTTCGGCGTTGTCCTTCTCATAGTCCGGCCCATAGACCGATTCCTCCCGCCAGCTACCGTCCGCCGCATAGCGTACGGTGGTATAGTGGGTATGGGGCAGGGTGCGGTGCACCCCGGCGACACTCAGCTTGTTTTGGGAAAAAAACGTGCCGTGGTATTCTTCAAAATCCGGCCCGGCCGCGGTTACAAAGCCCGCCCTTGGGCGCAGGCTCAGTACTCCCCCCAGCATAAACAGGCCGCCGCCGGTTACCTGCCTGACCCGGCGGCCGTCGGCATACTGCAGGTCGTTTACAATGCTCATTGCCGCAACAACGTATTCCATCCTTTTTACACTCCTATGTATCCCGTGCCCTGGCGGGCGGGGCATACCGCCAGGCCAGGGGCCTCAAAAGACTATGCCTGCCCTTGCGGGGCGATGCTTCTGGCACAAGCGGGCCGGCTGGAAAAGGCCGGCCCCCCGCGCGTTTGTATGCCGTATATGGGCCGGCTGGCTGTGCGGGCCAATGAGGGTTGCGGCCGGCCGGCGAGTTAGTCCAGCGCGGCTACGAGCTCGTTACAAAATAAAATATCCTCGCCCAGGCCCAGCCGGCCAGCCAGCTCGCCTATCTGTGGCTTGCGCAGCCGCGCCTCGGCCACAACGGCAGCATTGCTAAAGATGCTGCGGGCGGTGCCGTCCGCCAAAATGTTGCCGTGCGCCATGGCCACTACCCGGTTGAAGTTGCGGGCAACAAACTCCATATCGTGGGTAATTGTAATTACGGTAATGCCCTCCCTTTGTAGCTGCTCCATCATGCTTTCCAGCAACAGGGTGCCGCGCCGGTCCTGCCCGGCGGTGGGCTCATCAAAAATAACATATTTGGGTTCGGTAGCCAGCACCGCCGCAATGGTTACAAATTTACGGATAGGGTAGGGGATATCGAAGGGGTTCTTTTTCAAATAGCCCTCCAGCCCCGTAAGGCCTACCGCCCGCTCAACCCGCCGGCCGATCTCGGCCGGCGGCAGCTTGAAATAGCGGGGCATATATTCAATCTCGGCCCGTACCGTCTGGTTGAAAATCTGGTCGTCCGGGTTTTGAAACACATATCCCACCGTGCGGGCAATCTGGGCGGTGGTGTGCTCCCTGGTGTTCTGCCCATCCACCAGCACGTCGCCTTCCACCGGCTTGTGCAGGCCGTTCATCATTTTTACGGCGGTGGTTTTGCCTGCGCCGTTCTGCCCTACAATGGCAAGCCGCTCGCCGGCCAGGATGGTCAGGCTTAGGTCCTTGTTGGCCATAAAGCCGCCCGGATAGGCAAAGCTTGCAGATTTAAGCTCGATTGGCATTGCAGCGCTGCACCTCCTCCTGCCGCCGTTTTACCTGCGCCTCGGCATCCGCCAGGGTAATAGGGATTTGTGCCAGGGGCTTGCCCGCTTCGGACATGGCGTGGCCAAAAGCCGCCACCTGCGGCGGCATCGCCCCCACCTCGGCCAGATCGGCTGCGCTCAGCACCTTGGCGGTTGGGCCGCTGCGCACAATCTGCCCGTTCTGCATCACCAGCACCTTATCGCAGTATTCGGCAATCAAATCCACCTTGTGTTCCACCAAGAGGATGGTCTTGCCGCTGCCCCGCAGCCCTTGAATAATTTCAAAAACGTCCTGGGTACCCTGGGGGTCCAGTTGGCTTGTGGGCTCGTCGATCACCAAAATCTCGGCGTCCATCGCCAAAATCGAGGCAAATGCCACCCGCTGCCGCTGCCCGCCGGAGAGCTCGTTTGGGTTTTTTTCCAGAAGCTGCTCAATACCCAGCAGCCGGCAGATTTGCAAGGTGCGCTCCGCCATCTCTTTTTTAGGCCAGCCCAGGTTTTCCAGGCCCATGGCCACCTCCTCAAACACGGTGGCCTTGATGCCGCTGATCTGGGTAAACGGGTTTTGAAACACATACCCAATCTTGGCCGACAGCTTGCCGGTGTCCCATTCGCGCACGTCGGTGCCGTCAATGGTTACCCGGCCCTCCAGGGTGCCCTGGTAAAAATGCGGGATCAGCCCGCGCAGCAGGTTGCACAGGCTGGTTTTGCCGCCGCCGTTTTCCCCGACCACCCCGTAAAACACCCCTTTCTCAAACAGAAAGGACAGGTCATTCAGCGCGGGTGTCTTGCTGAAGGGGTAACGATAGGTCACATGCTCCAGTTCGATCAAAGCCATCCCAAATCCCTCCTTACCACAGCCCGAGCATTTTTGCCAGCTTTGCCGCACACAGTGCCGCAAAACACAGATCCAGCGCGATCACCAGCACCTTTTCCCAGGCCGGCACGGTTCGCAGTTCCCGCAAAAAGGTATGATGCGTATCCAGCGAAAAGGCGCGCGCATCCATGGCGATGCTCTTTTCTTCAGCCGAGGCCATTGCGCCCAGCAGCAGCGGGCTGATTACCGGAAAAAACGCCTTGGCGCGGGTAAAGATATTGCCCTCCACCTCGATACCGCGGGCCTTCTGGCTCTCAAAGATGGTCTGCACGCTGGCACGCAGGTCGGTAATGGTTTGGAAGCTTGCCAATATTACATAGCTGGAGGTGTGCGAAATCCCCTTCTGCTCCAGAGCATACATTAAATCGCGCATCTCGGTAGAGGCGTAAAACAGGATGATCGCACCGGAAAAACCAAGGATCACGCTACCAACCTGTAGCCCGTTCAAAAGGCCCTCCAGCGTCCATTTCCAGCCAAACAGGCTAAACAAAACCGTTGTACCCTTTACCGTTAGCTGTCTTATCAAAATGATAAAGACCCCAATGGTCACCAGCAACTTGGAAAAAATGCCGTTAAAGTATTTCAGCTCGCCAATCAGGATGGCCAGCAGGTAGTAAAACAGGCACAGCCCAACCCCAAAAGCAATGCTTTGCGCCACCAGCGCGGTAAAGGCCAGCACTAAAAGGATGTTCAGTTTGGAAAGGGGATTGAGGTCCTTGAACCAGTTCCCGGTGGTTTGGGGCGAAAAAAACGTCTGCACAAAATCGCTGTACATGGGCTCAGTGCCTCCTTTATGAAAAAACAAAGCGAGAGCACACCCCAAAAGGTGCGCTCTCGGTGCGGCGGCAGACAGGGCCCTGCATGGACCAATACCTGCCGGGGCCGCCGCAAACGCCGGTTTACTCGGCGTCCTTTACATACACGTCACCCAGCGGCAGCTTTGCCAAAAAGCGGTTGGGCATCGCTTTCAGCACAAAGAAAACAATTACCAGCGAAGCCGCCTTATCAAACAGGTCCATTGTAAACTCCGAAACAAACTGCGCCAGGAACTTGGGCATGCCCAAAACCTCATGCAACGGGATGGCAAACATCGAGGCCGTAATAGTGCCAAAGTCAAAGCTGAAAAGGATCCAGGTCAGCACCGAGCCCAGGCCGCCGCCCACAAACGCAAACCACAGCGAGGCCAGCATGGTTTTAGGCAGGCTCAAAAAGACCTTGCGCTTGCTGCACCATGCCGCACTGATGGCAAAAATTACGCTCAGGATCGCGTAAAACAGGGTCACCGGGCTGGTAATTGAGTTCAGCACGTTGGAAATCACGCCCACAATCACGCCAGGCACTGCGCCGCAAAGCGCACCCACTACAATGGTGCCGATGGAATCCAGATACAGCGGAAGACGGAGCAGGATGGCAATCTGGCCGCCAATAAAGTTTACTGCAACGCCAATCGGGATCAAAAACAGGGTCAGCTTGTCCATTTTCTTGGTCTGCATCTTCAATAAAAACCTCCCACACAAAAACGATTGCGAAAAATAGAAAACCTACTAACGAAACTATCACATCCTGAGCAGAAAGTCAACGAAAAAAAGCAGATTTTTTTATTAGGGCAGTTTTTTTGCGGTTTTGCCTGTTTTCGCTTTGCAAACAGGGCAAAAAACCGTCTGTTTTAAAGCTTTCGGCCCCGGCCGGATATGGTATACTTAATAATGTTGGTTACAGAAAAGGCTGCCTCAGCCCCGTTGCGGGCATTTGGGGCAAAATGTAGCAAAGGGGGGCGGCTGCCGTGTGCGGCTGTGCAAACCTGGCCGCACAGAGGCTTGCGGCCGAGGCCATGCGGCGGGTGGCGGCTCGGCTGCGGCCGGGCCTGTCGGAGGCCGAGATCGCCTGCATGGCCGGCGGGGAGATGCTTTCGCTTGGCGCAGAGGGCTGGTGGTACCACGGGGTGGCAGCCCTGGTGCTGGTTGGGCCGCAGCGCAGCCTTGTGTCGGTGAGCGGGCGGAAGTATGTCCCGCGCAAGGATGTCCTGCTGGGGGCGGACGATCTTGTTACCCTGGACCTTAGCCCGGTGTTTAGCGGCGTGTGGGGAGATTACGCCCGCACCATTTATATGCAGAACGGCCGTGCCCTGCTGGAGCCGGAGGCGCCCGCCCGGGCCGAGTTTGCCGAGGGGTACGCCATGCAGTTGCGGCTGCACAGGGAGCTTATGGAATGGGCGGCCCCCCATACCCGGTACGAAGAGGTCTGGCGGCGGGTAAACGTCCTGCTGCAAAACGAGGGCTGGCAGAACCTGGACCTGCACGGCAACCTCGGGCATTCGATTGAAGACGACCCCGCAAAGCGCGTCTATCTCGAGCAGGGAAACCCTGCCGAGCTTGGCGGCTATGGCAAGCCATTTACCTTTGAGCCACATATCTGCCGTGTGGGCGGCAGGTGGGGCTTTAAGCGGGAGCAGATTTACATTTTTAGGCCGGATGGGCGTCTCATGCCGCTGGAGTAGCAATGCGCACGGCCCTGCCGGCGGTACCCTTGGGCACACATCTCGACGGGACAGACGGCGCAAAAGCAGGCGAAAAAGGCCTTTTTTATGGGGGATGCGCCCAAAAAGCGAGCGCAAAAAAACGCGAAGTTATACAAACCACCAGTTTTGGGCATCCTTCCCTTGACGGACGCCGCAGGAATGCTATAATTTCGGTTGGGCCAGTTGTAAAGTACCGCGGCATGCCCGCAAAAGGCGGGCAGCCGCTCTTTGCCCTAAAAAGGAGTAATTGTTATGAAAAAAACAGCACAGACCATTATCTCGCCGGATAAATTTTATACCATCGCCTCTGCGGACGGCAGGGTGCTGGAAGTTGCCGATTTCAACACCGAAAACGGCGCCGACGTCCGGCTTTGGAAGGATGCCGGGGAGCTTTGGCAGCAGTGGGCGTTTGTCCGTGCAGGGCAGGGCGTTTACCGTATCCAAAATCGCTTTACCGGTAAGATGATCGACCTGGTGTCGGGCGGCGTTGTAGACGGTACCTGGGTGCACCAGTGGGAGGGTGCGTCCGCCTCCAGCCAGCTCTGGGTGCTGGAGCCTACCAACGACGGCCGGGTCAAAATTAAGTCGAACCTGGCGGGCAAGTGCCTGGACGTTGTGGGCATGAGCCAGGAGGACGGCGCCCACCTGCAAATCTGGCAGGATGTGAACGGCGAGAATCAGTTCTGGACCATCGCTCCGGCCAAGGAGCCTAAGGCCCTCAAAGAAAGCTCCAAGCCTTCCAAAAAGCCGGCTGCCCCCAAGACCGGGGCAAAGCCCGCCACGCCGAAGGCTGCCGCCCCCAAGGCCGAGAAGAAGGCTGCCAAGGCTGACGACGGCAAGTACGTCCCCAACCTGAAGGCCAAGTATCAGAAGGAAGTCGCTCCTGCTC
>CAJTSP010000078.1 GCA_910578965.1 uncultured Oscillospiraceae bacterium | reverse complement strand
CAAAATATACAAATAGCCGATAGACGCATCCGAAAGGCCGGCGCGACGGTATTGCAGTTGGTTTAAGAACACCGTAATGGTCTGGTGGCTCTGGGCCAGCAGAGCCGCCCCCAAAACCAACGCCGCCAGCCGCCGGTTGCCTGCAAGCCCGCGCAAAAGGCTTTGCAGGGCAACCGGCGCGCGCTTTTGCCCGGGCGCACGCACCTCGGCAAGGCCCAACGAAAGCAGCGCCGCCAGCCCATATGAAAAGACGGTGAGCAGCCCGGCCAGCCGGTAATCCTGCCCGATGAACCGTGTGTAAACAAGCGCAGCGGCCAGCAGGCCGGCGGTGCCCAGCGCGTCGTACCGGCCAAATACCCGTTGGCTCCCACCCTCCGGGCAGGATAGGTACAGCACGCTGACATCGCAGCCGGACAGCCCGGCCAGCACGATGCTCAGCAGCAAACGCTCGGCCAAAAACCCGCCAAACCCGCCTGCGCGCCAAAAAATGATTTTCGAAACAAAATAGAGCAGATTGCACATCAAAAGGGTGTTCTTGTAGCCGATGCGCTCGGCCAGCAGCCCCCAGGGCAGCTCACAGAGGATGCAAAGGGCCAGCGAAAGGCTCTCGATGAGGGTAATCTGAAACACAGTGACCCCTACCGCCTGCCGGTAGAGAGTAGCTACCGGCCCATAAAATACCATGCCCTGCAAAAAAGCGATAGCGTAAAGCAGGGGGATATTCCGTGCGCTGCCATGCAGGCGGCGCATAAACGGATGCATAAAAAAACAGCTCCTTCCTGCGCAGGGCGGTGCAAAAAGCATACGAGAGCAATGCCCCCGCCGCCCTGCAAACATATCCGGGTAAACGCAACAAAGCGGATCCGCCTTTGGCGGCCCGCCGGGCTGTGACTCTATCTGGATATGGCCTCAGGTTGGGCTGTTCATAGGTTGTTTTATTTCCTTTCGGTTTGCCGGGGCAAGCGCGGCTACACAGCTTTTGGGTGTGCCTCCGCCATTTGCCCTGCCGCCGCATTGCCCCGGTGCTTTCTGTTATTATAACAGGTTCTGGCCCGGCGTGCAACGGCTCCTTTGGGGTATCCCTTTTGCCCTTTGCGTTGTTGCCTCAAAGTCCTGGAAATTTAACAAACGCGCTATGATTAGAGCGATAAATCAAGAGTTTATTGGGCAGCTATCTGCTGCAAGCAATTGCCCCCGTTAGCTATTCTGACAAAAAGCCAAGAAACTGGACTTAACACAAAGGGCAAAAGGGAGCCTTGGGTCACGGCCTGCGCCCGGTATAATCCCGCCAAACCGCAGCCATCCTAACCCCAAGCGAGGTGATAGGATGGATTCGATCTGGACGCAAACGGCGCGGCTTCCTCAGTTCGCGCCCCTCGGCTCAGACCTTAAAACCGATGTGCTGATCATCGGCGGCGGCATGGCGGGGCTTTTATGCGCGCACCGGCTGGCCCAGGCCGGGGCGGACTATGCCTTGGTAGAGGCGGGCCGTATCTGCGGCGGCATTACCAAAGGCACCACCGCAAAGATTACCTTTCAGCACGGCCTTCTCTGCGAGAGGCTGATCCGGCAATTTGGCCCTAAAACTGCCCGGCTGTATCTGCAGGCCAACCAGGCGGCGCTAGAGGAGTACCGGACCCTATGCCGGGGCATCGACTGCGGCTTTGAAGAACAGGACGCCTTTGTCTACTCCCTGCGCCGGCCCAAAAGGCTCCGGCGAGAACTGGCTGCCCTTAACCGGCTGGGCTTTGCCGCTGAATTTGAAGAGCGGCTCCCCCTCCCCTTTGCCACGGCGGGGGCCATTAAATTTGCACGCCAGGCCCAGTTCCATCCTCTGAAATTTGCCGCCGCCCTGGCCAGCGGCCTGCGGATCTTTGAGCATACCAAGGTCTGGGAGCTCTCCCCCGGCAGGGCGGTTACAAATGCCGGCACGATCTTGGCAAACAGGATCATTGTTGCCACCCACTTTCCCCTGCTTAACCGGCACGGATGCTATTTTCTCAAGCTGTATCAGCACCGCTCCTATCTGCTGGCCCTCAAAAACGCCCCAAAGCTCGGCGGCATGTATCTGGATGAGGACGAAAAAGGGCTGTCGTTCCGGAATTACGGGGATCTGCTGCTTTTGGGAGGCGGCGGCCACCGCACGGGCAAACAAAGCAACGGCTGGCGGGAGCTGGAGGGTTTTGCACGCAGCCACTGGCCCGGTGCGCAGGTCACCGCACACTGGGCCGCGCAGGACTGCATGACCCTGGACGGCATGCCTTATATCGGGCTGTATTCCCGGCGCACCCCCGGGCTATACGTGGCAGCCGGCTTTAATAAGTGGGGTATGACCTCCTCCATGGTGGCAGCCATGGTCTTAACCGACCTTCTTCTGAATCAAAGCAGCCCCTATGAGGCGGTATTTTCCCCTTCCCGCACGATGCTCCGCCCCCAGTTAGCGGTAAACGGGCTGGAATCCGTGCTGGGCCTTTTGACCCCAACCGTCCCCCGTTGCCCCCACATGGGCTGCGCCCTGCACTACAATCCCGCAGAGCATAGCTGGGACTGCCCCTGCCACGGCTCCCGCTTTGAATACGACGGGGCTCTCGCCGATAACCCCGCTATGCACGGTAAGCCCGGGGCAGGCAGCGCTCAGCCAAGAGCCGCCAAAGAAGGCAGCGCAAAACAATAGCCCACAAAAATGGCAATGCAAAAAAATCTGCATCCGGCCAGGCAGGCAACGCTTGAACCGGTGCAGATTTTTGCTTTTTCCAAGGCTTTGCCTATGCAGGGGTACAAGCCGCCGCTACGGCTTGATCCTGCAAGAGCCCTGCCTCTTGATTTTTATCCCATGGTTTTGCCGGCCTGCCGCCTGTCCAGCGCAGCCTGCCATTCGGCCTCCCTAAAGCCGGCCAGCACAAAATCCTCCCCTACCAGCAACGGCCGCTTTACCAGCATCCCGTCGGCAGCAAGCAGCCCTATCTGCTCGGCCTCGCTCATGCCGGGCAGCTTGTCCTTAAGCTGCAGCGAACGGTACAAAGCCCCGCCGGCGTTAAAAAACCGGCGCAACGCAAGGCCGCTGCGGGCCTGCCATTCCCTAAGCTCGGCGGCAGTGGGGTTTTGCTCCTTGATGTGCCGGCTCTCAAAGGGCACCCCGGCCGCCTTTAGCCATCTGCGGGCCTTTTGGCAGGTCGAGCAGGCAGGATATTCCACAAGCAACAGCATCGCGTTTTCCTCCTCGAACCGGGCGGCGCGGCCCCGCCCGGCATTTTGGGGGTCCCACGCCCCCGTGTCAGCCCTCCGCCTTGTGCGCCAATACCATCTGATAGAACCGTTCGGCCGTTTTGCGGCATGCAACCAACTGCGCAAACTCCTCCTCGGGAGTACTGCCGGATATACCCACCTCAAAATCGGCCGGCAGGTCCAGGGGGGCCTTTGCTACCCATTTGGCAATCTCGTCCCAGTCGATCAGGCCACCGCGCTCGTCCATCGGTACCCAGTGGCTGTCGTGGGCCAGCGCCTCGGCGTCGTCGTTGTTGAGGGCGGGATCGATGCCGCGGTTCTCCTGCAGATGGGTGGCATACAGCCGAGTATGATACTTGCGCAGGAAATAGTAATAATCGTGGCAGCACTGCAGGGTGGCATGGCCGGAATCATAGGTAAAACCCAAAAAGTCCGGGTCGTACCGGTCAAACAAGCGGTCGAACTGCTCCTCCTGGAGCTGCCAGGGGGTAACGATCAGGTTTTCGAGCGCTACTCTGACCCCCGCCGCCCTGGCATAGGGCTGTAGCTCATCAAAGCTTTTGTACACCTGCCGGAAATAGTCGTCCTTGTTCTGGGGGTTTTGGGCGAACCAGCGCCAAGGTAACTGCATGTGCAGCACCATAGCCCCCGCGCCGATCCGGCTGCACAGGTCGATGCGGTTTTTGAGCAGATCCACCCCTGCAAGCCGGGTGTACTCGTTGGCCGAGGTATAGTCCTTGCGGATTTCCTCAAACCGCTCCCCGTTGCGAAACACCGTCCGCCCGTTCACCACAGCGGTGCGCCGCCCACCCTCGCTGGCGTGGATGGTGTGGGCCTTGACGCCACAGCCCCTCAAAAGGTCCCGCACCTGGAACATCTCGCTGGGGCTGTAGAGGTATTCGCCATCCCAATCGTGGATCCACTGGGTGTGGGTAAAGCCCGCCTTGGCGATGTTGAGCACCTGGCGCTCAATCTCTTTCCAACTGTGCAGGTCGTTGTTGTAATCGCTGTTCACCGAAGACAGCAGCATGGTCGTGCCCTCCTTTGCCGGCAGAGGGGCGCCCCCTCCCGCCCGCGATTTTTTGGCGGCACCCCCGGGCCTTACGGGCGATGCCTTTCTGCAGCCAGTATACCACAGCCTGCCCGGTGCGGCAAGGGCAGGGTTCAGACCAAAACGGCCTCGATGGGCGAATATGCTTTTGCGGGAGCATTCGCCCGCGCAGGCACGGCTGGTTTACTGCTCAAACCCATGTACCCAATCTGACCGCAGATAGTATACAAGGTAAATCACCGAGCTGATACCCCAGGTAAGGGGATAAGCCCAATAGATATAGCCGATCTCGCCGGCCAGGCGCATAACCAGCATGATATAGAGGATACGGATGACGCACCACACCGACAGCATGACGCACATGGGCACAAAGGCCTTGCCTGCGCCCCGGCAAACCGCCGCCACCGAGTGGGAAAAGGCCAGCAGGCAGTAAAACAGCGCCACCGTGCGGGCCTGCTTTACCCCCAGCGCGATGACCCCGGGGGTTTGGTCGAACAAAGCAATGAGCTGCGGGGCAAAGAAGTAGCAGCATGCGCCAATAGCCTCGGCCAGCAACACCGCCGCGAGGATGCTGAACCGCGCCCCCTTTTTGGCCCGCTCGTACTGCTTTGCCCCAAGGTTCTGGCTGATAAAGGTGGTGCTTGCCATATTGAAGCTGGTGATGGGCAAAAAGCCAAAGCCCTCGATTTTGGCATGGGTGCCGTAGGCGGCCATGGCCAGGCTGCCAAACGAGTTGATTTGGGACTGTACGATCACATTAGCAAAGGCAATGACCGAATTTTGCACACCGGAAGGCAGGCCGTAGCGCATGATCTCGGAAAGCATGTCCCGATGGAAGCGGATCTTACCCAACTGCACCGTAAAGATATTGCCCTCCCGCAGCAGGTAGGCCATGCAGAGCACAACGCTCACGGCTTGGGACAGCACGGTGGCTATGGCTGCCGACCAGACCCCCCAATGGAAGACGGCCAGGAACAAAAGGTCCAGCAGGACGTTGAGCACCGAGGATATGATGAGGTAATAGAGCGGACGCCGGCTGTCGCCCAGGGCGTTTATAACGCTGCGGCAGATGTTGTAGAGCACCAGCGGCAGCGAGCCCAGAAAGTAATAGCGAAAATATTCCACCGCTTCGGGCATCACTTCGGGGGCAGTCTGCATCCAGGCAAGGAAGGTAGGGGTAAAGGCCACTCCCACCACCGTAAGCGCCAGGCCGCTCACCAGCCCAAAGGCCAGCACGGTATGGATCGCACGGGAAACATTGCCGGCGCTGCCCGCGCCAAAATACCGCGAGATGACCACCGAGGCGCCCATGGCCGTGCCCATAAAAAAACTGATCATCAAAAAGATCAACGTGCCAGACGAGGTAACCGCCGCCAGGGCGTTGGTGCCCAGGCATCGCCCCACAATAAAGGCGTCCGCCGTGTTATACAACTGCTGGAACAACTGGCTGAAGAGCACCGGCAGCGCAAAACCCACCATCAGGGCGTAGATGCTGCCCTGGGTCATATCCCGCGCACCGGCCAAAGGTCGCCGTGCGGCGGTGCGTGCATGCAGGTCCATGTTATGTTGCGCCCCGCTCCTTTCCCTCGCCAGAGGCCATGCCTATCCGCCGTTTTTGGGCGCTGCTGCGCTGCGCCGCCTCCAGGATACGCAGTACCTCCACACATTCCTCCGGGTTTACCATCAGCGTTTCCTCGCCGCACAGGGTTTTATAAAAATTATCGTAATAAAGCCCGTAATTCCCTATTTCGGTTTCGACAGCCTGCCGCTGCAGGCCCTGCGGCCCGGCCGTGCAAAGGGTACCGAAGGCATCGGGGTCATCCCGGCCCCAATCCGGCCCGCCGGGGCGCTGCCCGCCCAGCAGCCGGCTTTCCTGCGGGTCCTGCCCGTACTTGAGGAAGCTGCCCCTTGTGCCGTGCACCATAAAGCGCGGGCCGGGCATGGCAACCACCTCCCCGGCAGCCAGCACGGCCTTTTTGCCCGGGTAGTACAGGCTCACGGTAAACCGGTCGACACCCGGGGACTCCGGCCGCTGGCTGCACAGGTCGGCATAAACCTCGTCCGGCATTCCAAACAGGGCATACGCCTGGTCAATCAGGTGGATACCGAGGTCGTACAGGGTATCCACCCCCTCCCCGCCGGCCCGTTTCCAGGGCTTTTTGCTCGGCCCCTGCACAAACCGGTCAAAATGGCACTCATAGTCCAGCACGTCGCCCAGCCGCCCGGCCTCAACCAGCTTTTTTACGGTGAGGAAATCGCCGTCCAACCGGCGGTTTTGGTAAACCGAAAAAAGCACCCCGCACTCCCTTGCCAGCCGGCAAATGCCGGCCGCCTGCCCGCTTTGGGCCGCTACCGGCTTTTCCGTTATCACATGCTTGCCCGCCCGAACCGCCTGGGCCGCCATGGGGACATGGTACTGGTTGGGGGTGGTAATCACCACCAGGTCGATATCCGGCGTCAGCAGCCCTTCAAAGCTGCGTACCAGCTCGATCTGCGGATAGGCACGTTTGGCATGGTCGGTGCTGCGCTCATAAACCTTTTTAAGGGCAAAACGCGGGTCGGCAGCTAAAAACGGCGCGTGAAACACCTGCCCCGACATTCCAAACCCCGCAAGGCCAACCCGAACCTGACCCTCTTCCATCCTCTTTTCCTCCTTTACACAATCCCTTAAAGGGCGGCGCCCGCCCTTTTGGGGAGGCTGCCGCCCTTTTTACGACGCGATAAAAAGCCGGGCGGCAGGTTCGCCCCGGCCCGCCGGCCTTTAGACGTATCCAAAGCCATCATACACCAACCCTGCGCGCGGTGTCAAATGGAGCGAACACGGCATACAGTGCCGCCCGCAGCGCCTTTGGCGCAGCGGCGCGCCCCCAGAAGGCACATCCGGGCGCATACCGACGCTTAAGGGGCAAGGCGTTTGGCCCAAAAACTCTGTTTTGCGGATTTTTTGTTTTGGGCCCTAATCGCCATACGCCAAAGGGGCTCTGCCCCCCGTCTTGCACAGGCCCAAAAAGCATGCTATGATGAGCCTAAATTCAAAACCGCCGCCGCAAAGCGGCAAAAAAGGAGGCCCCAGGGATGAACCCGCACTGCCGGCCGCACACCTCCGCCCCAGCCATAGACGCACGCATTGCCCGGTGGGGTCGGGCCGCGCTCGGGCTGCTCTACCCTCGCCGCTGCCCTTTTTGCGACGAGGTGCTGGGGCAGCTTACGGCCTGCCCCGCCTGCGAAACGTCCGAGCGGGCACTGCGGCACGCAGTGCCCAGGCTGGCTGAGGGCGACCACCTGCTGGCCGGGCTCTCGGGCGGAGCGGCAGCCTACAGCTACCAGGGTGTGGTGCAGGGCGCGGTGCTGCGGATGAAATCCGGGGCGCGGGCCTGCTACGGCCCGCAGTTAGGGGCCGCCATGGCCGAGCAAATCTTTGGGTGCCGCCGCCAGAACGGGGTATGGGCGCCGTCTGCCGGCGGCCGCCCGCCCGCCGCACTGGAATACGACTGCATTATCCCGGTACCGTCCAGCGGCAAACGGCCCTACAACCCGCCCGGGCTGCTGGCAAAGGAGCTTGCCTCGGCGCTTGGCCTTCCGCTGGCTGCCAATGCGCTGTACAAAGCGCGCCAAACGCCCCGGCAGGAATCGCTCAGCCGGGCCGGGAGGCTTTGCAGCCTTACCGACGCGTTTGCGGTGCGGCCCGGCCGGCTTGCCGAGAATAGCCGGGTTTTACTGGTAGACGATGTCGTTACCACCGGGGCGACCCTGTCGGCCTGCGCGGCGGCGCTGAGCAAGGCGGGCGCGGCCGAGGTATTCGCCGTTTGCCTTGCGGCTACCCCTCCGCCGGGCGCCGAACCCTGAGCGCCCGCACCCTCTGCCGGCCGAGCGCGCCCCCGCATGGGGGCCGCACACCCCCAAACCGGCCAAACCGCGCAGCGCGGCAAACGGGCAGGACGCCCTGTTTGCCGCGCTGCAAATAATTTTATCCCGGCCGGCTTATTGTAGGCCCGTAAGCGCCACGTCCATCGACTGCACAAAACTGCCCAGGATGACCGGGCGGTCGTTTGGCCCGGTGTTCTGTTTTGTACACACCACCTCAACCGACACCTCCCTGCTCTGCGGATTCACCGCAGTGACCGTGCCCTTTACCGTGACGGTGTCGTTAAGCAACACGGCGGTTTTAAAACGCACCTGCTGCGAAGCGGTGTGGGAGGCGGCGCCGCACAGGGCCGTGAGCACCGGGCCGATCAGCCCGGCCGTAAGCATCCCATGTGCAATACGGGAGCGGAACATGGTGGTATCGCCAAACTCCTTGTTTACATGATGCGGCGCATAGTCGCCCGATATCTGCGCAAACATCATTACGTCCGCCTCGGTAACGGTTTTGGCAAAGTAGGCGCTTTCCCCTACGGCAATATCCTCTATGCTTTTTATTAAAACGCTGTTTTTGTCCATCCTTTAATCCCCCATTCCTTCGCCGGTTACAAGGATTTCTGTACATCTGCCCTCCAGCACCAGCTCCTCGCGCTGGTTGTAGCAGGCAACCTCCAACTCAACCTGCCGGGTTTCGGGGTCGGCCGAAACAATCTGCGCGCGGGCAGTTACCGTATCGCCGGCAAACACCGGCGCGGGAAACCGGAACTCCCTGGACACGGTTTGCACAGCGGGAGGCAGTAGGCGCAGGATGGCGCCACCCGTGAGCGCAGCCACAAGCATAGGGTGGACGGTGCGGGTTTTAAGGGGCGTCTTTTGGGCAAAGGTCTCGTTTAGGCACAGCGGGGTCATTTCCCCGCTGATGCCGGCATAGAGCATTGCGTCGGTATCGCTCAGGGTTTTGGAAAAAAGTGCGGAGCGGCCCGGCGCAAGCCCGTCCGGCCCAATCTGGCGGAACTGCATCTTTGACATAACGTTTGCCTCCCTTACCTGACACGCATCAGCTCAACCGCAGAGCCGTCCATCACGATCTCGTCCCTTTGGTTATAGCAGGTGGTTTTTACGATCACGATCTTTTTTTCCAGGATCTTTTCGGTAACCTCCCCCACCACCGTTATGGTGTCCCCCACATATACTGGGCGCAAAAACCGGCCCTCCTGTGTAATGGTGACCGCCCCCGGCGAAACCAGCTCGGTGCTGACCGGCCAGGTCAGGGTGGCGATGAGCATGGTCTGCGCTGTCGGGCTGCCAAAAGAGGTATGCTCGGCAAATTCCCGGTTGACGCTCAAAGGGGCAAAATCCCCGGTGATCCCGGCAAAAAGGGCAATGTCCCCCTCAGTGATCGTTTTGGAAAAATACGCCTTTGCGCCGAGCGGCACCGTTTCCACCGTTTTTTCTTTTTCCTTAAGTTCAAACATATCCGCATTTCTCCTTTTTTGTTGGCCCGGTATCCCTTTGCGGGCGGCCGCCGGCCCGGGCAACCGACCCCCTGGCAGGCGCCGCCGGGCCTGGATTCCGGCCGGACGGCCGGTCAGCCCCCGCTTTGGCCCGCGCGCATCCGTTTCCTCATCGACTGGATAAAGCCCTCCCTTACCTGTACAGAGCGCCACTTTTTACCGGTTTTTTTGCTCAGCAGGCTGCGGAACGCTTGCTCGTCCCCGCTGGCCGCCCTCATCATATAGGCCTGCTGCGGGTTGATGAACAGGTAAAAATACTCCCCGTCGCAGACCAGCGCGTACAAATCGCCATAGGGCACCTCACGCTCCTCGCCGCCGGTGTTTACCGTAAAGCCTCCCGGCCCAAAGCGGTAGGTCACCTCGCAAATGGCCTTTGGGATTGCCCGGAACGCGCGCTCGCCGTCCTGCTCGTACATGGACGCCGTAAAATAATAGAACATAACGGCCAAAACGAGCAAAAGCACCCCCGGCGTGGTGTCCAGCCCGGCAAAAAAGCCGCCTGCGGCCGGGATTGCGGCCAGGACAACCCGCACTGCCCGGCGGGCATGGGCAAAGCACCTATCCTGCACCAGCGCCAGCCTCATACAGGTATCCCGGGTATGCTGCACTGCGGTCTCGATCATTGCCTGCTCCTTTCTCACGCGCGGGCGGCCGTTGGTTTTTTACGCGTCCGCCCGCGCCCAAATTTCCTTAAGGCCCATGGGCCCGTCGGAAAACAGCTCGGCCGGCATCTCTTTGAGGTCAGGCGAGATGAGGGGCTTATAGTCCATCTGGGCAAGGATATCCTTTTCTAAGTCGATACCCGGAGCAATCTCCACAAGGGTCAGGCCGCCCTTTCGCAGCTCAAACACGCAGCGCTCGGTAATAAACACGACCTTTTTGCCGGCCGCAACCGCCCGCCTGCCGCTGAAGGTAACCTGCTGCACCTTGTTGACAAACTTGCGGATGGTTCCCTGCTCCAGCACGGTGACCTTTCCGCCCTCGATTTTGACCTTGCTTTTGGCGCACAGGGTACCGCCAAAAACGATCCGCTTGGTCTCCTGCGAAATATCAATAAAGCCGCCGCACCCGGTAACGCTTTTGCCCAGCTTGCTTACATTGACATTGCCGTAAAAATCGGTTTCGGCCGCCGAGAGGCAGGTGGCGTCCAGGATGCCGCCGTGGTACATATCGTGCTGTACCGGCTGCTCCACAATGACCCGGGGGTTGAGCATAACGCCCGCGTCCAGGCCCATAACCGGGATACCGCCGGACTGCCCCTGCTCCAGGGACAGGGTAATCTGATCCCAGCAGCCCTCCTCGGCCAGGATAACCGGTACCCCGTTGGAAACCCCCACCCCGATATTGACCAGCATGCCGGGACGGAGCTCCATGGCTTGGCGCCGCGCGATAAACTTGCGCTCGTCCAGCGCATTGCTGGGCCATTTGAGGGTTACCGGCTCCACCGAGGCGCCGCAATAGGCAGGGCGGTAAAAATAATCGTGAGATTGCTTTTGCTCCGGGTCCACCACCACATAGTCTACCAGATACCCCGGTACCCGCACCTTGGACAGCTCCATACATCCGTTTTTGACCAGGTATTTTACCTGGCAGATAACGATGCCGCCGTTGTTTTTGGCCGCTGCCGCCATGGACACCGCCTCGTCGTAATGGACCTCTTCCTCAAAGCTGATATACCCGTCCTCGTCGGCCGAGGTGCCCCTTATAATTGCAACGTCAATGGGGACCGGCTTAAATCGCAGCCATTCCTCGCCGCCGATTTCCACCAGCTCGATCAGGTCCTCCTTGGCCGAAGCGTTCATCTTGCCGCCCTCCTGGCGCGGGTCAATAAAGGTATCCAGGCCGATCTTGGTGATTACGCCGGGGCCGTGGGCCGCCATCGAGCGCAGCATCTGCGACATAACGCCCTGCGGCATATTGTAGGCCTCCACAGCCTCCTCCACGGCAAGCCGGCCCATCTTGGGGCTCATGCCCCAGTGCCCGCCGATCACCCGCTTGCACATGCCCTTGTGGGCGAACCGGCTCATGCCCCAGGTGTCCTTATCGCCCATCCCCTGCGGGTGAAAGACGGTCAGGCCGCAGGGCTCGGCCTTTTCGAGGAAGCTTTTTTCCAGCGCCGCCAGCACATGGTCTGCCAATACGCTGACCGCGCAGGAACCGCTTACCGCCACCGTGGCCCCGTTGGGAACGGCGCTCGCCGCCTGGGCGGCAGAAACGATCTTCATACTGCAATAACCTCCCTTTACTTTTTTCTGTTGAAAAACGCCTTGATTTGCTCCTGTGCATAGGGGGATTTGGAGGTTACCCCGTTGGCAAGCCCCTGCAGCATCGAATCGTAAGGGGGCACGTCAAAGTCGTTCAGGATCATCTTGGTGTAGGTAACGGTGAGCGGGTTGAGCTGCGCCAGCCCCTCGGCCATTTCCAGCGCCTTGGGGATAAGCTGCTCTGCATCCTCCACCAACTCGTTCAAAAGCCCCAGCGAGAGCGCCTCCGGGCCGCGTATCTTTTTTTTCAGCAAAAGAATCTCTTTTGCCTTGGCAGGCCCCACCAGCTTGCCAAGCCGGTGGACGCCGCCCCAACCGGGCACCCAGCCGAAGCCGTATTCCGGCGCGCTGAACTGGCATTTTTC
>CAJTSP010000077.1 GCA_910578965.1 uncultured Oscillospiraceae bacterium | reverse complement strand
TGCTGGGAGTAGTCCCGCCCGGCGAAGCCGCCGACCCGCCCATAGCTTTTTTGCAGATCGATTGTAGTTGGGATGGCGGAATGGCGCCGCCGTCCCACAAAGACTATCTGGGCGCCCTAACCGGCCTTTCGCTCGGGCGGGAGGCGTTTGGCGATATTCTGCTGGACGATACGGTGATCGGGCGCGCATACCTTGTTGCCCTACAAAGCGCGGCGCCGTTGCTGTGTGAGCTGAGCGGGGTAGGCCGGGCGTCCGCCCGCGCGGTGCCTTGCGAGAGGGACGCGTTGCTTTCGGCGGCACAAAAGCCTCGGGAGCTGCGTTCGGCAACAGTGGCTTCGCTGCGGCTGGACGCCGTACTGGCGTCTATGCTGAACTGTAGCCGGAGTGCAGCGGCAGAGCTGATTCGGGCAAAAAAGGTAGAAATAAACCATATTGCGGCTCGGAGCGCCCATAGTGAGGTGTACGAGGGCGATATTTTTACAGTGCGTGGCTGCGGCCGTTTCCGGCTGGAAGCACTAAGCGGAAAAAGCAGGAAAGACCGTTTGTTTATTCAATTTTTTCAGTACTGATGTGGGAGGAAAACAGGATGGTTACACCGCAGGAAATCCGCACGGTAACGTTTGAGCGAAATATGCGCGGGTACCGCTGCGAGGATGTGGACGACTTTTTGCAGCGTGCCGCAGAAGATATGGAAGCCCTCGCCGGGCAGGTAAGCCAGTTGACCTCCGCCAAGGAAGAGGCAGATCAGAAATTGTATATCCTTGCGCAGAAGATCGAGGAATACCGCAAGGAGGAGGATACCCTGAAAACAGCGCTGCTCAACGCCCAGCGTATGGGTGAGAATATTATCCGGGAAGCGCGGCAAAAGGCTGAGAGTATCCTGCGGGAAGCCAATATTAAGGCAGAAGACCTTACCCGAGGCTCCAAGGAACAGGTGGAGGAGCAGACCCTGGAACTGGAACGGATCCAGAGTGAGGTGGCGCGCTTTAAGGCCAGCGTGCTCTCGCTCTATAAACAGCACATCGAATCCCTGAGCACCCTGCCGGGCGAGGAAACCAAGGAGCCTGAGCCTGCCGAGGAACCGGCCGAGCCGCAGCCTCCCAAGACGGCTATCGAGCCCGCAGCCCTGCCCCAGGCCCAGCCCGGGCCTGCCGCGTCGCCTGTCACGGCCCGGACCCAGCCGGCTGAAGAGCCGCAGGAACCGCATCCCCAGCCAGCAGATGCCCCGGAGCAGCCTGACCTGTGGCAGGTGGATTTCCAGCCCAGCCTAAATGTTCCTCGGCAGGAGCCCGGGCAGGCCCAGGATGAAGGCGAGGAGGCTTTGGCCGAAACCATACTGTTTGCCCCGCAGCAGCCCGCGCCGGCTGAGGAAGAGGGGCCGCTGCCCTCGATTTTTGAAGGGTTCCAGGGTATCCGCTTCAGCGATTGAGCGCGCTTTCTCAGCACCCCAGCGCCGCGCGGCAGGGCTGCCCGCCGGCCGCGTCCTTGGGGGCTTTAACCGGATAAAAGCATCACAGAGGGAGTGTTAAAAGCCAGTGCCACAGGATTACAACAGCACCATCAACCTGCCCAAAACCAAGTTTGACATGCGGGCGGGCCTGCCCAAAAAAGAGCCGGCCATGCTGAAAGAATGGCAGCAGGCCAACTATTACCAAAACCTCATGAAGCACAACGAAGGCAAGCCCCGGTATGTGCTGCATGACGGTCCCCCTTATGCCAATGGCAGCATCCATATGGGCACCGCCCTTAACAAGATCATCAAGGACATCATCGTCCGCTATAAAAACATGGCGGGCTTTCAGGCGCCCTATGTGCCGGGGTACGACACCCACGGCCTGCCCATCGAGCGCAAGGCCCTTACCAAGGCCAAAAGCCAAAAGGGAGGTTTTTCCAAGCTGGAGCTGCGCCGGCTGTGCTACGATTTTGCCACCGAGCACATCGACATCATGAACGAGCAGTTCCAGCGGCTGGGGGTCATTGGCGACTTTGGGCACCCCTACCTTACCCTCAAGCCCGAGTTTGAGGCCCGCCAGATCGAGATTTTTGGCGAGATGGCCAAAAAGGGCTACATCTACAAGGGTCTTAAATCGGTATACTGGTGCCCGGAGGACCGCACCGCCCTTGCCGAGGCCGAGATCGAGTATGCCGAGGACGAGTGCGACTCGATTTTTGTGCGCTTTGCCGTAACCGACGACCCTAACGGCGTTCTTGCCGCCCACGGCATCCCGGCCGGCAAGGCCTGGTTTGTCATCTGGACCACCACCACCTGGACCCTGCCGGCCAATGTGGCCATCTGCCTTGGCCCGGAGTTCGATTATGTCTTTGTCAAGGTGGGGGAGGACTACCATGTGATGGCCGAGGCGCTGGTCAAGAGTACCATGGAGGCCTGCGGCATCACCGAATACGAGGTGGTGGGCCAGCCGGTCAAGGGCCGCGAGCTGGAGCGCATGCAGGTGCAGCATCCTTTCCTGGACCGTAGGAGCCTTGTCATCCTGGGCGACCATGTTACCCTCGAAAGCGGCACCGGCTGCGTGCATACCGCGCCCGGCCATGGCGTGGAAGACTTTGACGTCTGCGCAAAATTTTACCCCGAGCTGCCGGTGGTGGTGCCGGTGGACGACGGCGGCCGCCTGACCGAGGAGGCCGGGCAGCAGTTTGCCGGGCTCAAGGTTTGGGACGCAAACCCTGTCATTCTAGAGCATATCCGCGGCACCGGCCATCTGATGGGGGTCGAGCATATCAGCCACCAGTATCCTCACTGCTGGCGCTGCCATCATCCCATCATCTTCCGGGCCACCGAGCAATGGTTTTGCTCCATCGACGCTTTCAAGGAAGAGGTCTACAAGGCCATCGACGCGGTGGCTTGGCAGCCCGCCTGGGGGCAAGAGAGGATGCGGGGCATGGTGCGGGATCGCAGCGACTGGTGTATCAGCCGCCAGCGCACCTGGGGCGTGCCCATCCCGGCCTTTTATTGCAAAAAATGCGGCAAATACCACATCACCAGCGAGACCATCGCGGCGGTGTCGAATCTTTTCCGTAAGGAGGGCAGCGACGCCTGGTACAAGTATGAGGCCGGCGAGATTTTGCCCAAGGGGTACCGGTGCGAGTGCGACGGGGCCGAGTTCGACAAGGACCGGGACACCATGGACGTTTGGTTCGATTCCGGCTCCACCCATTTAGCGGTGCTGGAGGAGCGGCCTGAGCTGAAATGGCCGGCCGACCTCTACATGGAAGGGGGCGACCAGTTCCGCGGCTGGTTCCAGTCCAGCCTGCTGACCAGCGTTGCTACCCGCGGCGTTGCCCCTTACAAGAGAGTGCTTTGCCACGGCTGGGTGGTGGACGGCGAGGGCAAGCAGATGCACAAGTCGGCCGGCAACGGCATCGAGCCCAGCGAGATCATCAAGGACTACGGGGCGGACATCATCCGCCTGTGGGTTGCCTCCTCCGACTATACGGTGGATGTGCGCATCAGCAAGGAAATCCTGAAGCAGCTTTCCGAGGCGTACCGCAAGATTCGCAACACCGCGCGGTTTATCCTGGGCAATTTGGATGGGTTTGACCCCGAAACAGACCTGGTTGCCGCAAGCGACCTTTTGGAAATTGACCGTTGGGCGCTGGCCGCCTCGGACAAGCTGCTGGCCGAAGCGGTAGAGGGCTACGATACCTTCAATTTCAGCAAGGTCTATCACGCGGTCTACCGGTTCTGCGTGGTTGAGATGTCCAACTTCTATCTGGACGTCATCAAAGACCGGCTTTATATCAACAAGAGGGACTCAATGGCCCGCCGTGCTGCGCAGACCGCCATGTACCATATCCTGGTGCAGATGACCAGGATCATTGCGCCGGTATTGGTGTTTACCGCGCAGGAGATCTGGAGCTTCATCCCTAAAAAGGCTGGCATGGAACAATATGTGGGTTATGAGGAAATGGGTAAGCCTGGCGCCTGGGCACAGAATGAGGCATTTGCCGCAAAGTGGGGCAGGATTATCGCCGTTCGGGATGAGGTCAAAAAGGTATTGGAGCAAGCCCGCGCAGATAAGACTATCGGCGCTTCGCTGGAGGCAAAGGTTACCTTGTATTGCAGCGAGGCCGTATATGAGTTCCTGAACGCTATCCCCGCCAAAGAACTGGCAGATATCCTGATCGTTTCTGAGGTTGAGCTGGTACAGGGCGAGGGTGGTGTAAAGGGCATGTTTGAAGGGCTTGGGGTCGGCGTAGCCCATGTTGAGGGCGAAAAGTGCGAGCGCTGCTGGAAATATACCCATGACGTGGGTAGCCATGCGGCGCATCCCTCCCTGTGCGGACGCTGTGCCGGCATTTTGGAGGAATAACAGGGGACAAGGCGTATGCCTTTACAGGATTGCGTGCGCTCTGCGGTCTCCGAGCAAATGGTTTGACGGCGGCGCTTATGCAACATGAGCGTCGCCGTTTCTGTGCAAAACGGTTTGCAAAAATTTAGAAGGAGCGTTATATTTTGCTGTTTTTCTGGAGTGCGCTGGCGGCTCTGACCGGTATTTTTTTGGCTCTTGCTTTCAAAAAAAATGGCCGGAAGGGGCTGTGCCAAGGGATGCTGCTGGTCGTTTTTGCCGCCATACTTATAGGGGTAGACCAGGCGGTAAAGCTTTGGGCGCGTACAATACTGCAGCCGTTAGGCAGTATGCCTTTTATTCCGCATGTTTTGCAGTTGCGCTATGTGCTCAACACCGGCGCAGCGTTCAGTATATTGGAGGGCCAGCAGCTTTTATTGGCCCTGTTTACCGGCTTGGTGCTTGCCGGCCTCGGAGGGTATCTAATCCTCAATCCGCCTAAAAAACGACTGGAATATGCTGCGTGGGTTTTGATTTTGGCCGGCGGTGTCGGCAATTTGATTGACCGGGTAGCCCGAGGCGCGGTGGTAGACCTTTTTGATACCCTGTTTATGGAGTTTGCCGTTTTTAATGTGGCGGATATCTGCATTACGGTTGGGTTTGGGCTTTTGCTGCTTTTTTACCTTTTGCAGGAGCTTGGCGGACGCGCAAAAAACGCGCCGCAAGGGGCAGGGGATGACGAAGCATCTGCTTTGCAGCCGGGACGGGATGTTTCTGCCGACCCTTTGAATGAAATAGGGCCCATGCCCTCGCATGATGCGGGCTGTGCTGTAGACGGGCCCCTCCCAGCCGCCCCGTCCGGCCGGGAGGCTCAGCAGGCCGAAACGCCGCAAAACGATGAAACGGCTTGAGTTTACCGTCCCGGCTGAGGCCACTGGCCTGCGTCTGGACCAATTCCTCGCCGGACAGGATATTGGGCTTTCCCGCTCGGCTCTGGGCGCTTTGGCCGGGGAAAATAGGGTTTTGTGCAACGGGCTGGCCGCCGGCAAAAGCCTGCGGCTGAAAGCAGGCGATACCATACTGCTGACAATTCCGCCCGCCCGTGAAACAGCGGCTGTGGCGCAGAATATTCCGCTTGAGATTGTGTATGAGGATGCAGACCTTTTGGTGGTAAATAAGCCCAAAGGCATGGTGGTTCATCCTGCGCCCGGCAGCCCGGACGGTACCCTGGTCAATGCGCTGCTCTGGCACTGCGGGGCCAGCCTTTCCGGCATAGGGGGCGAATTGCGGCCCGGCATTGTGCACCGCATCGATAAGGACACCAGCGGCCTGTTGGTGGTGGCCAAAAACGACGCCGCCCACACCGCCCTCAGCGCCCAACTGGCGGTGCACAGCATCCGCAGGGTTTACCACACGGTGGTGTACGGGCGGCTGCGGCAGGGCGGCGCGGTGGAGGCCCCCATCGGCCGGCACCGGGCTGACCGCAAGCGGATGGCCATCGACGCCGCCGGCAGATACGCCTACACCGCCTATGAGGTGCTGGCGGCTTACCGCGATTTTACCTACCTTGCCTGCCAGCTTAAAACAGGGCGCACCCATCAGATCCGGGTGCATCTGGCCAGCATCGGACATCCGGTGGCGGGCGATGCGGTTTATGGGCCCAAAAAGGTCATCAAAAGCCTCGAGGGGCAATGCCTCCATGCCAGGGTTTTGGGGTTTGTTCATCCCTCTACCGGGCAGTATATGGAATTTGAATCGCCGCTACCGGAGTATTTTATACGTTTTTTGGCCGCGCTCGGCCCGCCGGAATGAGCCGGGCGAATAGGATGTGCCGGCAAGAATTTCCGGCCTTGTTTTTGAAAAGCCATTGCCAAAAAAGGGAGGCCCTTATGCCGCAGGACAAAAAGCATTTTTGGCTGCCGGCCCTTGCCGTCTTGCTTTTAGTGTGCGGCGGGTCCCCGCTCTTTTTTGCACCGTTTTATCAGGCCGGCCGGCCCCTGCCCTGCGGAGAACCAGCAAACCTTGAGGAACTGCGCCGGGTAGACCTTAATACCGCTACCATCGAGCAGCTTTGTACCCTCCCCGGCATTGGAGAGGTGCGCGCTAAGGCTATCCTTGCTTACCGGCAGGAGCATGAAAGGTTTGCCTGTTTAGAGGAGGCCTGTGCGGTAAGCGGCATTTCCGAAAAGACCATTCAGGGGTGGGGCAGCCTTGCCTATGTTTCGTAGTCCCTTTGTACTCCCTTTGCAAGAGATGGCATGCCCTTTAACCGCCGGTACGGCCGCAGCCCGCAGAGGCCTTTTATACCCTAATAGGGTGGTTGGGCGCTTACCCGACGGCATACGTTGTACCACAAGAAACGTTTAGGAGGAAAAACCAATGGAAACCGCAGCGGCGGAAACAATCTTTATTAACCGGGAGCTTAGCTGGCTGGACTTTGACAAGCGGGTGCTTGCCCTTGCCAAGGAAAAAAGCGTGCCCTTGGGCGAACGGCTCAAGTTTGCCGCCATCTACGCCAGCAACCTGGACGAATTTTTTATGGTGCGGGTGGGCTCGCTGTACGACCAGACCCTCCTCAAGGACGAAAAGCCCGAAAACAAAACCCACATGACCGCCGCCCAGCAGCTTGGGGCGATTATGCCCAAGGCGGCGCAATTGCAGGAGCAGTGCGACAAAAGCTATGCAAAGCTGCTGGATGCGCTGGAAAAGCTGGGCTACCAAAAGATCAACTTTGAAAAGCTCACCAAGGAGCAGGAGCATTTTTGGAAGAAATATTTCCAGACCGAGCTGTTTCCGGTGCTCTCGCCCCAGATCATCGACCATCGGCATCCCTTCCCGTTTTTGCGCAACCAGCAGATTTATCTCTGCGCAACCTTAAAGGACAAGGGCGCTGCCGAGGTGTACTACGGCATTATCCCCATCAGCAGCCAGTTTGAACGGATGCTTTTTGTAAAGGAAAACGGCATTACACAGTACGGCCTGGTGGAGGAGCTGGTGGCCCACTTTGCAAACCTGGTATTTGAAAAAAATACCCTCCAGAAAAAATGCCTCTTCCGGGTGACCCGCAACGCCGACATCACGGTGGATGAGGGCATGTTCGACCACGACATCGACTACCGCGAGGTGATGAGCGAGCTGCTGAAAAAGCGGCGCAAGCTGGCGGCGGTGCGCCTGCAGTTCTGGCAGGAGCCCCCGCAGGAGATCGTCAAGTTCCTCTGCGGCAAGCTGCTGCTGCCCGCGCAGCAGTGCTTTATCCAAAAAAGCCCGCTGGATTTGTCCTGTCTGTTCCGGCTGTCCGGCCGGCTCTCGTCCGACGGGCTGGCCGACCAGTTCTACCCGGCCGCAAGGCCGATGCAGGCCCCGGCCGGCTTTGACCTCACCGCCCAGGTGGCCAAACGCGACGTGCTGATCGCCTACCCTTACCAGAGCATCCGGCCCTTTATCAAGATGCTGATGAAGGCGGCCTTTGACCCGGACGTGGTCTCGATCAAGATGACCCTCTACCGCATGGCGGCCGACTCGCAGATCGTGCAGGCGCTGGTGGCCGCGGCCGAAAACGGCAAGGAGGTGGTCACGGTCGTTGAGCTGCGCGCCCGGTTTGACGAGCAGAACAACATCGACTGGTCCAAGCAGTTAGAGCAGGCCGGCTGTACCGTGATCTACGGCTTTGACGACTACAAGGTGCACTCCAAGCTCACCCTCATCACCCGCAAGCAGAATGGGCGGTTCAGCTATATCACCCAGATCGGCACCGGCAACTACAACGAGAAAACCAGCGAGCTGTATACCGACCTTTCCCTTGTCACCTCAAGCCAGGCGGTGGGGGAGGAGGCGGCCGCCGTCTTCAACAATCTGGCGGTGGAACGGCTTACCCCCACCGCCAGCGAGCTGCTGGTGGCCCCGCTCTGCTTTAAAAGCGTGCTGCTCAAGGAGATCGCGGCCGAGGTTGAGGAGGCAAAGCTGGGCCGCCCCAGCCGGATCATCCTTAAAAACAACTCGGTAAGCGACAAGGACCTTATGCTTGCCCTCTCGGACGCCTCCTGCGCCGGGGTACAAGTGGACATGATCGTGCGCGGCATCTGCTGTATGCGCGCCGGGGTGCCAAACGCCACCGAAAATATCCGCATCCGCAGCATCGTGGGGCGGTATCTGGAGCATTCCCGCATCTATGCCTTTGGCGCCGAGGGCCGGCTGCGGGTCTATATCGCCTCGGGCGACTTTTTGACCCGAAACACCGAGCGCAGGGTCGAGGTTGGGGTGCGCATCCGGGACGCCGCCCTCATCCAAAAGCTGATGGGCCTTTTGGACCTGGAGCTGCGGGATAATGTCAACGCCCGCCAGATGCGGCCGGACGGCAGCTATGTAAAGGTAAAGCCGGCCGAGGGCGAGCCGCTGGTGGACAGCCAGATGGCCCTGTACGAATACTTTAAGGACGGCTTTTCTCTGCCGGCGGCCAAGGCCCCGGCCAAAAAGCCAAAGCCCGCCGCAAGGCCCAAGCCGGCCCCCAAAAAGGGCCTTTTGGCAAAGCTGATCGGCCGCCGGCGCTAAAAAACCGGGCGGCGGGCGCTTTGCGCAGATGCAGGCAAAACCGCGCCAACACAAAACATTGGCGCGGTTTGCTTTGGGCATGGCCGGATCGCCGGCGGCCGGGGCGCTGGGGATTTTATCACGGGAACGAAAGAAAGAGGGAGGTGCGGGGCATGAAAACGTTTTGGCGCTTGGCCGCGGGGCTGCTCTGCGCGGCCCTGCTGATTTTCCCCGTTTACGCCCCCGTTTATGCCGAAGACGGCCCCGCCGCCGAAGGGGAGCCGCCAAACGGCGAGCCTATGCGGGAGCTCAAGGCGGTCTGGCTCAGGCCGGGGCAGGATTTTTTGCTGCCGGAGGACCCCGCGGCGGCCCAGGCCGGGCTGAACGCCGCCCTCGATCAGGTCAAGGCCTACGGCATGAACGCGGTGTTTTACCCCATCAACAGCGAGGCCGGGGTGCTGTTTGGCTCGCAGCAGTTCCCCGGGGCGGCGGGGTACGACCTTGCCGGCTGGATCGAGGCGGGGGCCGCCGAGCGGGGCCTCAGCGCCTATGCCATGCTGGACGTGGCCTTTTTGCCGGACGGGCAGGGCGGGTACGGCCCGCGCACCCTGCTTACGGCCGGGGGCGTACAGCAGGCCTGCGCCCTTGCGCGGGAGTTTTTGGCCGCCCATAAGCCGGACGCCCTTTTGCTGGACGGCTACTGCAACCAAAAAACCGCCAAAAGCATGGCCGCCTACCGGGCCGAGGGGGCCTCGATGGGGTTTGAAAACTGGGTGCGGGAGTGCACCACCTCGCTGGTGGTCAATGTACGGCAGGCCGCGGCGCAGGCCGCCCCCGAGACCCGGTTTGGCCTTGTGGCCGGGCCAGTTTGGGCCAACGCCGCCGACTTTGCGGGCGGCAGCGACACCGGCGCGGAGTACCAGATGCGCAGCGACGGCTTTATGGATCTGCCCGCGATTTTGATCTTAGCAAGGCCGCAGCTATTGGTAGTACGCTGCCCCGGCTCCACCACCGACGAGCAGCTCAATTTCAGCAGGCTGCTTTCCTGGTGGGCGCAGCAGGGCAGCGAAGCCGGCTGCCGGGTCTACGCGCTGCTGGCAAACGACCGGCTGGGCGGCGACGAACCGGGCTGGAAGGCCCCGGACCAGGTGATGCGGCAGGTGATCGCCAGCCGGGACACCGAGGGCTGTGGCGGGGTGGTATACGGCTCCTACCAGGCCCTTGCCGAGAACCGCGACGGCTCCACCGGGGTGCTTTTGCAGTATTACGGCAACCAGGTAGACGAGCAGGACATCCTCACCGACCTCACCGTTTCCACGCCGGAACAGCGCACCTTTACCACCCGGGAACCCACCGTGCATTTTTACGGCGCCAGCGACCCCAATTTCTCTCTCCAGCTCAACGGCCAAACCCTGACCCGCACCGAAAACGGCGTGTTTTCGGCCGATTATGAGCTTGTGCCCGGGCTTAACACCTTCTCGTTTACCCACAAGGAAAAAACCATCACCTACAACATCACCCGGGAGGTGGTGATCATCCAGGAGGTCGCGCCGGCCGGCGCCATCACGGTCGAGGGCGGCACCCAGGTGCACATCACGGTCAAGGCCTACGCCGGCGCGTCGGTGCAGGCGTCGGTGGGGGGCGCAGTGGTGCCCCTTGCCGAGCAGCAGCAAACCGACGACGGGGCGGACGGCACCTCCGGCTATGTTCCGTACACCGGCGTATACACCGCCCCCGCCGCCGGCGAGAGCGAGCAGGAGGTTGGCACGGTGCAGGTAAGCGCCAACTGGCAGGGCGTTGCCCAAACCGCCGCGGGCGGCTCGATCCGGGTGGCCGCGGCGCCCCGGCAGGCCCCGCAGGTGGAAGGGCAGAAGGGCAGCATGGTGGAGGTGACCGCCGCCCAGGCCCGCACCTATCCGGGCGGGGTGCTCAGCAACGACCCCTGGGGCAACTGCTTCCCCCTGCCGGCCGGCACGGTGGACTACCTTGTAAGCGACAAACTCACCTACACGGCGGACGGCGCCACCGGCGAATACTACCTACTGGGCAGCGGCCTGCGGGTCTCGGCCGCGGACGTTACAAGCCTTGGCGAGGTGGAATGGGAGTGGAGCCGGCTGACCGGCGCGTCCTCCTGGGCGGACGGGGACTTTTTGTACATCCGGCTGGACCGCACCCGCAAAACCGCCTATACGGTGGAGTTTTCGCCCATGTGCTTCAGTGGCGTTACCGGCGTGCAGAGCTTTGGCGCTTCCCAGATGGCCATCGCCTTCAAGGATACCCAGCTGGAGGCCGGCGGGCTGGAGCTGGCCGGCAACACCCTGTTTGCCGGCGCTTCGCTCAGCCAGCAGGGCAACGACGCGGTGCTTACCCTCTCGCTGCGCAAGGCGGGGGCCTTCCTGGGCTACCGCGCCTACTACGAGGGGGACACGCTGGTGTTCCGCTTCCGGCAGATCCCGGCTGTTTCGGGCGGCAATCTCGCGGGGCTCAAGGTCTATCTGGACCCCGGCCACGGCGGGTACGACGGCGGCACCTCCATCGAGGGGATGTACACCGAAAAAACCATGAACGCAAACCTTGCGGCCCGCACGGCAGAGATATTGCGCGGCCGCGGGGCCGAGGTGCAGGTAACCGACACCTCCGGCTATGTCAGCCTGGGCAGCCGGGTCAGCCAGTCGCAGGGGTTCTGCCCGCACCTGTTTGTAAGCATCCACCACAATTCCTCCGGCGCGTCGGTCACCGGCACCGAGGCTTACTTTTTCAATCCATATTCCGAGCTTTTGGCCGACCAGCTTGCCGCCCGGGTCTCCTCGGCCCTCGCCACCCGGGACCGGGGCGAAAAATACGGCATCTACCGGGTAACCACCCATATGGAGTTTCCGGCCTGCCTGGTGGAATGCGGCTTTTTGACCAACACCGGCGAACTGTCCAAGCTCTGCGACGGCGGCTATCAGGACGCGATGGCCCGCGCCATTGCCGATGCCATTGAGGCGACGATCCTGTCTATGCAGTAAAAGCCCGGTATCCTTGGCCATGGGCTTCGAATAACCGGGATAACAGGGAGCCGGACGTATTTGGCCGTTCATGCCCCCAAGGCCGGCCGCATATACTTGTACCAAATGCAAAGATTCCGGGACAAGGCTGTTAAAATGCAATGCCCCGGCAGGCGATAAAATAATGCGGAGGGCGTGGGCGGTATATGTGGAAAGCAACAACAGGCGTGGGCGAGGGACCGGTATTGCAGCAGGAGGCGGCAGGCCTGCAGCCCACAACTGCGGAGCTGTTGCGGCAGGCCTTAGACCCCCCAAGGGAAAAACCCTCGCTGCGCCAGCCGCCAAACGATCTTTTGCGTATCCAGCTTGCTATCTGCGCCGGCCTGCTGCTGCTGCTTTTGGCGGCGCGGCAGTTTGGCTGGCCGGCCTATGCCCAGTGCCGGGCATATCTTTTGCAGGCGTTAGAGCAGGGGATCGACCTCTCTGAAGAGGCCGAGCTTGTGCGGTTTGCCAGCCGGTTTGTGGAGGATGTGCGTATCCGGGCGTCTTCCTGGGCGGGGGGGCCGGCCGGGGCAGGGG
>CAJTSP010000076.1 GCA_910578965.1 uncultured Oscillospiraceae bacterium | reverse complement strand
CAATACAATATACAATTATTCGGAAAAATAAAATCAAATAAAGGGGATGATAACCTTGGCAAACAGGCCGAACGTTGTGATTGTCGTTACCGACCAGCAAAGGGCCGATTTTACCAAGCGGGAAGGCTATCCGTTGGATACCATGCCGTTTGTGGACGCTTTGGCAAAGAAAGGGGCATGGTTCAATCGGGCGTACACCTCGGCGCCTGTCTGCGTGCCGGCACGGGTCAGCCTTTTAACGGGGCGCTATCCAAACTCTCATTGCGTAACCGAAAACCGCGGCTGCGAGTATGTAAAATACACCGAAGATTTGTTTGACGTAATGCGCAAGGGCGGCTATTGTACGGCGATGGTTGGAAAAAACCATACCTATGTTAAGCCTGATGCCGTAGACTACTGCGATTACTACTATTATCACAACGGCCAGACGACCGAGCCGGAATGCGAGCAGTTCAAGCAGTTTGATGGATTCCTCAAGGAAATAAACGGCTGTGTTGCCATGCAGCCGACCCCGTTCCCGCTGGAATGCCAGCAGCCGCACCGCATTGTAACAAAAGCGATAGACTGGGTGGACAGCCTGCCGGATCAAAAACCGTTCTGCCTGTATGTGGCTTTTCCGGAGCCGCACAATCCTTACCAGGTGCCGGAGCCCTATTATTCGCTCTTTCCCGAGAGCAGCCTGCCGCCGGTGCGCGCCACAGCGGCCGACCTTAAAAACAAAGGCTTTAAGTGGAAATTTGCACGGGAGCTGGGAGAAAATACCCACAAGGATTATGATGCGCAGATGAGCCGCTCGCGCGCCAGTTATCTCGGGATGATGCGGTTAATTGACGACCAGGTCAAGCGGCTGTTTGAGCATCTGGAAAGCGTTAAAAAGATGGAAAATACCATCTTTATTTTCCTTTCGGACCACGGCGATTTTATTGGCGATTTCGGCATGGTGCGCAAAGGGCCGGAGATGCCGGACATCCTGATGCGAATCCCGATGCAGTTTTATGGGAAGGGGATCGTGGCCGGCAGTGCCCCGCGGCCGGATTTTGTTTCGATCACGGATATCCTGCCCACCCTCTGCGATGCATTGGAGCTGCCTGTCCCCGCGGGGACCCAGGGCAAGAGCCTGTGGCCGATGCTCACAGGGCAACCCTATCCCAAAGAGGACTTTGCCTGTGCGTATGCCGAGCATGGGTACGGGGGAATGCTTTACAATGAGCGCGACGAGATCAATTTTGAAAATTGCCTCAACATCGGGCCCAAAGGGGTCACCTTTGATTCCCTGAATACCTATTCCCAATGCGGGACGATGAAAATGCTGCGCAGGGATGATTGGATCCTGACGGTGGATTGTGAAGGCGGCGGGCAGCTATATGACCTTAAAAAAGACCCGATGGAACTTAACAACCTTTTTTATGCCCCCCAGATGCAAAAAGTAAGGGATGAGCTGGTGTTGGAGCTGCTGGTGGAGACCCTGCGGCATACCGACCCGTTGCCCTATCCCAAGGAGCCTTACCGGATAAAGCTTCACCCAAGGAACTACTGGCACGACGCATCCTTTGTAAAAAAATTTGATTATGGCCAACAAGAGCAAAAACGTTGAAAGGCCTATGGCTTTGCCGCGGCGCTTGTGCGGAGGGCTTTGGCATTACCCAGGCCTGCAATATTTTAAAAAGAAAGAGGAGATGTACATGATGAGATCAACCCGTAAGCTTCGTTTGCTTGCCCTGGCGGCCGTTTGCGCTCTGGCGCTTTCCCTTTTTGGCTGTTCGTCCGGTTCATCCAGCGCGCCGGCGGTCTCGGCGCCTGCGGCGTCCTCTGCTGGAGCAGGCTCCGCAGCCGAGCAGACCCCAAAACCTTTGGATTTCCCCAAAAAGCCGATTACGATCGTTGTTCCGGTAGACGCGGGCGGCGGCAGTGATACAATGGCGCGTGCGATGAGCGCAGTGGCAGAAAAATATTTTGGGCAGCCGATTGTTGTGGTCAATCGGGGCGGCGCCGGCGGGACGGTTGGCACAACCGAATTTATGAGCTATGAGCCAGACGGCTACAGCCTGCTTTTGGCACATGCCGCCATCTTTACTACCCAGCCCAAAATGCAGCAGGTAGCCTATACCGCCGGTGATTTTATCGGGGTGGTGGGCCTGAACGACCAGCCCATCGTAATGGTGGTAAAAAGCACCTCGCCCTATGCCAGCTTTGAGGATGTTGTAAACTCCGGCGAGCAGATTCAGATCGCAGCCAATTCGGTAGGAAGTATTTTTCACGTAGCCGCGATGGATCTTTTGTCGCAGGCCGGTGTGGATGCGGTCCATGTCCCATTTAATGGAGGAAATCCCGGGTTGACCGCCCTTTTGGGCGACAATGTCGACGTCGGCTTTTTCCATCCTGAGGAGGTGCTTGCCCATGTGCAGAACGGCGATATCCGGGTGCTGGGCAGCATGACCGCAGAACGCCTGGAGGCTTTCCCGGATGTCCCGACCTTCAAGGAACTGGGATATGATGTGCAGTACGGCGTCTGGAAAGCCCTGCTTGCCCCTGCCGGCACCGACCCGGCTGTTGTGCAGTATTTGAACGAGACCTTCTGCAAATTGTTTGAAGACCCGGATTTTAAAACCTATGTGGAAAACACCAGCACCAATATGATGCCGCTGAGCGGCGCCGAGGTGGACGCCAAAATCCGTTCCGAGGTAGATTCCTATGCGGATGTGCTGTCTGCTCTGGGGCTTGTCCAGTGATAAGCTTACCGGGCCGGCCGGTAGGAGGAAGGAAGCAAGTATGAAAAAAAGCGATGCCATTTGCGGCGGCCTTTTGTTCCTGTGCGGCGGGGTCATCTACCTTATGATCCCGGGTCAGATACGGGAGGTGGGTACAAACAGCGTAGGGCCGCGCGCTTTTCCTACCTTTTTGGCGGTATTGCTGATGCTGTGCAGCCTGGGGCTGGCGGCGCAAAGCCTTTACGCCTGCCGCAGCCAAAAGCCTGGGGCTGCCGCACAAGCCCCCGCCTCCGAAAAACAGCCGCGTGAGAAGCTGCCGGGAACCCTGTATGCGCTGCTGTTTTATGGCCTGCTGCTAATGTATGCTTTTTCTCTGCAGATGCTTGGCTATATTTTGGCTTCTGTGGTGTTTCTGCCTCTCATGCTGTATATGCTCAACATGCGCAGGCCGGCGCTTTATCCCTTGCTGATCCCGATCATTTTGGGCATATACTGGGTGTTTCAGGGCTTTTTGCATGTGCGGCTGCCCTGACGGGCGGCGGGGCTGCATAAAACAGAGAGAGGGAGCGCCATGATTGAAAATATTTGGACAGGCTTTTTGGGCCTGCTCACCGTTGGCAACTTTGTATTTATCCTGTTGGGGATGATGATCGGCATCATCTTTGGCGCATTGCCGGGGTTAACGGCGACCATGGCCGTTGCCTTGTTTACGCCTATCACCTTTGGCATGGAGGCCGAAACCGGTATCCTGATGCTGCTGGCCATGTATTGCGGGGCTACCTATGGCGGCTCCATCACGGCTATCCTGCTGAAAACCCCGGGAACCCCCGCCTCGGCGGCAACCGCGCTGGACGGCTATGCCCTGACCCAAAAAGGGCATGCCGGCAAAGCGCTGGAAATGGCGCTGTATGCCTCAACCATCGGCGGGCTCGCCAGCGCGGCCATCCTTTTGCTTGTGGCTCCCCAGTTGGCCAGGCTGGCCACAGCGTTTGGCCCGCCGGAATTTTTTGCATTGGCCTTGTTTGGCCTTACGATCATTGGCAGCATGAGCGGGGATAATATTCTCAAGGGATTGATTATGGGAGCGCTTGGGATGCTGGTATCCTGTATTGGAATCGATAAAATCACCGGTGTGCCGCGTATGACCTTTGGCCATGCGTATCTGGCGGGAGGCCTGCAGCTCATTCCGGTGCTGATTGGGCTGTTTGCCATTGCCGAGCTTTTGCGCAAGATTGAGCACAGGGATTTCCGGGTGGAAAAGCTGGAGGAGTTCTCCAGCAAGGATCGGCTGGAGCGCAGCGAAAAGCGGGGCAGTATGCGAACCATCCTCAAATCAAGTGTAATCGGCACGGTTATTGGCGCAATTCCCGGCACAGGCGCGGCCATTGCGTCTTTTTTAAGCTACAGCGAAGCCAAACGCTCCTCTAAGGCCCCGCAGGAGTTTGGCAGGGGCAGCGTGGAGGGGATTGCCGCCTCCGAGGCGGGAAACAACGGCGTTACCGGCGCCACCTTGATCCCGCTGCTTACCCTGGGCATTCCGGGCGACGCCGTTACGGCAATCCTGCTCGGCTCCCTGATGATCCAGGGCATTATCCCCGGGCCGCAGCTTTTTACCCAGCACAGCGCCATGGTATATACCATTATGGTCGGCCTGATTTTTGTAAACCTTGCCATGTATCTGGAGGGGCGCTTTTTGCTCAGGCTGTTTGTAAAAATTACAAAGGTGCCCATGAACTTTATGATCCCCGTGATCCTTTTGCTCTGCATTACCGGGGCGTATGCCGTAAACAATACCTTTTTTGATGTAGTGGTGATGCTGATTTTTGGCATTGTAGGCTATGTATTTACGCGTTTTGGATTCCCGGTTACTCCCATGCTGCTCGCAATCATTTTGGGCCCTATGGCCGAGGAGGGGATGCGCCAGTCGCTGATTATGTCCGGCGGCAGCGCCTCCATCTTTTTCAAACGGCCCATCTGCCTGCTTTTTTTGGTTATCTCGGCGGCATCCATCGCCTGGCATCTGGTACGGGAATACCTGCCGGCGAAAAAGGGGCCTGAGAAATGAAGCTGGGATGCTGCGCGGCCCTTGATGAATATCCCCTTGTGGCAAAAGCAGGCTTTGACTATATTGAGCTGAAAGGGATTGAGATTTCTGCTTGGAGTGAAAAGCAACTGGCCGGCGCGGTGCGGAGGATGGAGAAAGGGCCGATCCGCTGCGAAGCGGTTAACGGCTATTGCAACGCCGGCACGCCGCTCGTGGGGCCGCATTTCGACCCAGCGGCCGTACAGCGGTATGCGCGCCTCCTAGCGCGGCGGGCAAGGCAGATGGGAGCGACACGTATTGGCGTTGGGGCGCCCAAGGCACGTTGCATCCCTCCCGGGTTTGACAGGGCGCTGGCCGAACGGCAGTTTATTATGGCCATGCGGCTTGCCGCGGAGGAAACCGCGCGGGAAGGGCTCCGGCTGCTTCTGGAGCCCTTGAGCGAGCCGTGCTGCAACTTCCTTTGCAACACCGGCGAGGCAGAGGATGCCGTCAAAAGGGTAGGCCGGCCGCTGTTTGGGCTGATGGTGGATTTTTGGCATGCCCATCAAATGAAAGAGCCGCTGGATGGGCTGGCCGCATATCTGCGCCAGGCAGGATACATCCACTATTCCGGGCCGGGCCGGGCCGCACGCAGTTACCCGCTGCCCGGCGAGGAACCGGTTTTACGCGGCTGGTGCAGAGCGCTGCTGCGCAGCGGCTATTGCGGCGACATCAGCCTTGAGATCGGGCACCCGCACCAGGGCGAAAAAGCAGCGCAAAGCGCACGCCAGATGCGACGTATTTGGGAAACCGAAATGCAGCAGGCCTAAACGCTTTAGCGGAGCCGAGCCCCTTGCCGCCGGAAGGCCGAGGACTCGGCAAGCCCTCGGCTGGCCCCGAAATCCGGGCCGGGATCGCATGTCCCGATACACAGCAACGCCGCGCTGCAGGCTCGCAGCGCGGCGTTGCTGTGTAAAATTTAGGGTATACTTTGTGGGGGGAATTTGCTATAATGAAAAAAAACAGTAGGGAGTAAAAAGCATGCCGCGAAAAAAAAGCCCGCAGGTAGAACAGGCATATCAGTATATCAAAAATAAAATCCTGAAATATGAGATTTTACCCGGGGAGGTTATTTCGGACAATGCGCTGGCTGCCGAACTCGGCATGAGCAGATCTCCGATCCGGGAGGCTATTATGCGCCTGGAAACGGTTGGCTTGGTGGAACGCGTCGCACATGGCGTTATTTGCGCGCGGCTTGGCAAGGACGATATTGAAGAAATCTGCGAGCTCCGGCGTGCGCTGGAGGTGCTGGCAGTCGAGCTTATTTTTAAAAAAGGCGGCTTGAACAAAAAACAAACCGCCGAGCTTACGGATATTTACAACTCGTTTACGCGCGCCTTTTCCGGCGAAAAGCGGTACTATTGGGATGATATGTTTCATGCAACCATCGTTGCGTTTTCCAACAATAAGCGCCTGATCTCGATGCTGGAGCAGATGCAGCTACAGATCAGCCGCGTTCGGTGGCTGAACATCCTGGCCCCGCGCGCACAGGCCTCCTTTGAAGAGCACGAGCAGATTTACCGGGCGCTGCTGGCCAAAGATGAGCAGGGCTGTATTGACGCGGTGCGGCTGCATCTTGTCCGTACAGAAGAAAATTTTTTGAGGATACTGGAGGACCCTCAGTACCGGATGGTGCAGTTGGGGGTTGCTACCCTGTTTACCAACTGAGGGCCCTTTGGGTTTGCCGGGCTGGTAAGAATAATACTGTAAAGCACAATGTGCGGGCAGGATACTGCCCGCACATTTTTTGCTGCTTCAGCGTAGAAGGATATACCGGGCGGCGCTACAGCCGGCGCCTTGCCTGCTGCTCGGCCCGTGCAACGGCCAGCAGGCGGGGCATGGCATGCCCAAAAAACTGCTGGAAGGTGCTGCAAAAGTAATTGTGAGGGCCGTCGTCGGCCTCAATCCAGTCGTTTTTACACCCACCGTTGCAGACGCCGCGCCAGGGACAGGCTTCGCATTCTGCCGGTTTGCTGCTCCTCCAGTGCAGAAAAGCCGCTGCCTGACTGCTTTGGGCAAGCTCTGCCAAGGGACGTTCGGTCAAAGCGCCGATCTTCCATGGGTCCAGAGCAAAAAAGTCACAGGGATATAGGCTGCCGTCGCTTTCCACTACAAAATAACCGCCGCAGCGCCCGCAGCTTGAGCAGGTTGACTCGTTCTCTCCCAAGAGGATATGGATATAATCATCAAACAGCCGTATGCTTCGGTAGCATCCGTTTGCCCAGTCGGCATACCACAGGTCGAACAGCCGGCACAAAAAATCTGCGTATGCCTGCGGTGTCAAAGAAAACGGCTGTGTGCCTCTCTCTGTGCCCACGGGGTCAAGGCAAGGGATAAACTGCATGTACTGGATCCCCAGTTTTTTGAATTCTGCATAGATTTTTTCGGGCTTGCGGGCGGCATGGGACGTTACCACACAAAGCGCATTTACCGGGACGCCGTGCGCCTGTAAAACCTTTAACGCTCGGCACACCGTATTCCAGCTACCGTTTTTGCGCAGGTCCATACGGTGAAAATTATGCAGGTCCTTAAAGCCATCCAGCGAGAGGCCCACCAAAAAGCCTTCCCCCTTCAAAAAAGAGGCCCACTCCTCGTTGAGCAGGACGCCGTTTGTCTGGATGGCAAACCCGGTTTTGACGCCCGCAGGACATAAGGCGCCTGCCTGCTTTACAAAATAGCGGAAAAAATCCAGCCCTGCCAGGGTGGGCTCGCCGCCCTGAAAAGCAAAATGCACCGTTGTGCCGGGCTTGGCCAGGGAATACGCCTCCCGGAGCAGGGTGTCCACCATAGAGGTCGGCATAACGCCTGTGTTTTTGACCATGCGGTGGTTGGAGGCATCCTCGTAAAAGCAGTAATCGCACCGCAGGTTGCAGGCGCTGGACGCAGGTTTGACCAGGAAATTCAAGGCTTGCATCGGATCACCCCTTTTCAATGATGATTCGCATCCCCAGCAGGGGATGTAAACATTATAATAGGAGCCGCCCTAAAAATCAATTCCGTTTTTGTTGGATTGTATTGACAAACAATGTGTGTTATTGTATTATAAGTTGTATACAAAAATAAAAACAAAAAACCAAAAAAGAAAAAACATATGGAGAGAAAAATGAACAAAACGGAGGGATGTGGCTGTAATGGATACCTTTAAGGATGTTTTTTCACTGGAAGGGAGAGCCGCGCTGGTTATAGGCGGCGGCGGGTTGGGCAAGCCCATTGCCCATGCGCTGCTGCAAAACGGTGCGGACGTTATCGTAGCGGATATAAACCCCGCTGCGGCCAAGGACCTGCAGGCGCTGGCCCAGGAAGAAAAAAGGCGGTGCCTTGGCCTGGAGGTGGACCTGCTAAGCGAAGAAAGCATATGCGGCATGGTGCAGCATGCGCAGGCGGCGTTTGGCCGGATTGATATTCTTGTCAATGCCGCAGGCATCAATATCCTGAAGCCGGCAGAGGAATACGACGCCGCGGCATGGGATAAGGTGCTTGGGATCAACCTGCGGGGGCTGCATCTCGTTACCAGCCGTGTGGCCAGGGGGATGATTGCCCAAAGGTATGGCCGCATTTTATCTGTCTCGTCGGTAAAGGCCTTTATAGGGACCGATAGGGACTATGCCGCCTATTGCGCCAGCAAAGGCGCGCTGAATGCGTATACACGCCAGATTGCCTGCGAATGGGGGCGGTATGGCATTACCTGCAATGCCCTTGCCCCTACCTTTACCCGCACGCCGATCAACGCATTTCAGCTCGATGACCCTGTGTTTTATCAAAAGCTGGTGGAACGTATCCCGTTGGGGCGCATTTGTACAACCTATGACCTGGGCTGTGCAGCGGTATTTTTATGCAGCGACGCCGCCGCCTTTATTACAGGGCAGGTGCTGGGGGTAGACGGGGGCATTACGGCCAAGCAGTAAACGGGTTTTTAAGTAAGGGCAAAAAAGGTGCTTAAAAAGGAGAGTAGATCATTATGAAAGCGGTAAATTTGAAAAGGCCAAACGAAATAGCGCTGATCGAAATGCCGCCGCCGGTGCGCGGCAAGGGGATGGCCCGGATCAAAATAAAGGCCGCAGGCATCTGCGGCTCGGACATCAATGCCTATCGGGGCGCAAATCCGCTGGTAAGTTACCCGCGCGTGATTGGCCATGAATTGGCTGGGGAAATTGAAGAGGTGGATGCGGATGATCCCAACGGCTGGAAGCCGGGCGACCGCGTTGTGGTAGATCCCTATCTTTATTGCGGCCAGTGCTACCCCTGCTCTATCGGGCGCACAAACTGCTGCGAACAGTTGAAGGTGCTGGGGGTACAAACCGACGGAGGTATGGCGGAAAGCTTTGTTCACCCGGCAAAGATGCTTGTACGCATTCCCGATGAGGTACCGTGGACCTTGGCGCCGATAGCGGAGCCCCTGACGATCTCCCTGCACGCGATCCATCGGGGAAAGCTGCACAAGGGGATGCATATGGTCATCATCGGCGCCGGTACAATTGGGGTGTTAACGGCGCTGGCGGCGCGGACATATGGGGCGGAACCGATCCTGATCGATATTGTACAGCAGCGTTTGGCATTTGCGCAGGAATTGGGTATAGCCCACACGATCAACAGCGGTACGCAGGACGTTTGCGAGAAAATCCGCAGCCTGACAAAAGGCCGTATGGCAGAGGTTGTTCTGGAGGCGTCCGGGGCGAACCGGGCGATCCGCCAAACCCTGGACATCGTTGCGCATGCCGGTACGGTAGTGCTGACCGGCTGGCCCAAGGAGCACACCCTTCTGCCCACAGACCTTATCACCAAAAAGGAAATAGATATTTGCGGCAGCCGCACCAGCGCGGGAGAATTTGAGGAGGCTCTGCAGCTAATTGCCGGCAAAAAGGTGGATGCCCAGGCGATTTTAAGCAAGGTCATCCCGGTGACGCAGGTACCGGCTGCGGTGCGGGAGCTGAGCGAGCATCCCGAGCGGTATCTTAAAATAAACGTAGCGTTTGAATAAGGGGCCAAGGTCGCCGGGCAGCGAGACAAAAGCAGGCCTACCAATTTTGCAGAACGCTTTGCGCCGCTGAAAAAACCAAACCACCGCTGCATGAGCCGTTTGTTAAAAAACGGCCCGGCACGGTGGTTTGGTTTTTTAAAAAGGGAGCTTGGCAAAGGCGCGCAGGATTTTAAGGGTGAGGCGTACCGCCGGAAAGGAAAAGATGGAGCTTGTATTGTTTTTGGTCAGCTTTTTATCCAGTACGATAGGGACGGTCTGCGGCATTGGCGGGGGTATTGTGATGAAGCCCCTGCTCGATACCCTGCACCTTGCCAGCGCCGCAACCATAAGCTTTTTGTCCGGCTGCACAGTGTTCAGCATGTCCTGCTATTCGGTGTGCAAGGCCCTGCAAAAGAGAGAGTCGCTTATTGCGCTGAAAACCGGTACGCCGCTTTCCCTCGGAGCCGCGTTGGGCGGCATCACCGGCAGCAGGCTGTTTGGGCTCGCGGCCGACATATCAAAACAGCCGGAGAAGGTGGGGGGCATCCAGGCGGTTTGCCTTGCGGTAATAACCCTGCTTACCCTGCTGTATACTTTGCTTCAGGATACGATCAAAACCCACACGCTTAAAAGCCCGCTGCCCTGCGGCGTTGTTGGGCTATGCCTGGGCACCCTTTCCGGGTTTCTGGGCATTGGCGGAGGCCCTGTAAACCTGGTGGTTCTGCATTTCTTTTTTTCTATGCCTGCCAAAATTGCTGCGCAAAACAGCCTGTACATTATTTTGGTTTCTCAGGCCGCCAGCATTCTTACAACCCTGTTGAGCCAAAGGCTTCCCGCCTTCCGCCTTATCTGGCTCGGGATTATGGTGGGCGGCGGGATACTGGGAGGCAAGGCAGGAAGGATTCTGAACCGGAGGCTGTCCGAAAAACAAACAAAGATCATGCTGGAATGGATGATTTTCTTGATTTTTTGCATCTGCTGTTATCATGCGGGCGTTGTGCTGGTATCAAAATAAGCGCTTGCAGGGGGATGGCCTGAGGCAGACAAGGGCAAGGCGTTGCGGTAAGGATTCTGCGGGACTCTTACCGCAGCACAAAAAACTGCTCGTACCACAGGATAAAGCTGTAGATGCTCCAGATCTGAGTCATCGCGCCGGGGCGGGCGGTGCCGTTTTTGTGGGCATCCAGCAGGGCAAGGCAGGCCTCGGGCACAAAGAATTTGGCGCAGATCTCCCCCTCAAAGGCCTCTTTTACCATCTTGTAGTATTTGTCCTGCCGCAACCAATCGTTCAGCGGCACCGGGAAGCCTAACTTTTTGCGTTTTGCTACGCTCTCGGGCAACTGCTTTAAGGCCGCGGCCCGCAGGGCTATTTTGGTCTCGCTCTTGCTGCTGCGGTACCGCTGGGGGATGCGGGTGGCCAGCGCCAGCATCTCCCGGTCCAAGAAGGGCACCCGCAGCTCCAGGCTGTTGGCCATGCTCATCCGGTCGGCCTTGAGCAGGATGTCGTACAGCATCCAGGTGTGGATGTCGACCCATTGCAGCACGGTGGGCTCGTCTTTGGCGGGCGCGGCGTCAAAATAGGGCTTGAACCACTCCTCCGGCTTTTTGGAGCGGTAGTCCTTTTTTAGGTATTTGTCCCGCTCGGCCGGGCTGGCAAACACATAGTTGGCCCGCATAAACCGCTGCCACGGCTCCATGCCGCCCCGCACCAAAAAATGCCTGCCCTTAAACTGGGGCAGCGCCCCGGCAATGCGGGCGGCCAGCCGGCGCACCGGGCGGGGCACCTTTTTTTCGTAGTCCATAAAATGCACGGCCTGGCAGTACATGGGGTAGCCGCCAAACAGCTCGTCCGCCCCTTCGCCGCTCAGCACTACCTTAACATGCCTGGCGGCGTTTTTGGTCAAAAAGTACAGCGGCACCTCGCTGGGGTTAGGCATCGGCTCGTCCAGATACCACTGGATGGTTTTGTTCGCCTCAAAAAACTCCTCGGCGCCCACCTTGTTGGCAATCGACGGCACCCCGATCTCCCGGCTGAAGGCCTGGGCATAGGGCAGCTCGCTGTACTGCTCCTCCTCGTAGCCCACGCTGAAGCTCTTGACCTTGGGGGTGCCCTTGGCCACCTCGTTTACCACAAAGCTGGAGTCCACCCCGGACGAGAGCAGGCAGCCCACCTCCACATCCGCGATCTGGTGGGCAGCCACGCTTTCGGCAAAGGTTTTGGCGATCTGCTCCTCCCAGTCTTCCAGGGTCTTGCTCTCGTCGATCTGATACTCGATGGAAAAATACCGCTGGATGGCAATTTCGCCCTCCTTCCAGCGGAACCAATGGGCCCCCGGCAGCTTGTACACATCCCGGAACATGGTCTCATTGTTTGGGATGTACTCGATCGAGAGGTATTCCGGCAGGCGTTCCTCGTTGAGCTCCTTGATAAAACCCGGGTGGGGCAAAAAGCTCTTGATCTCGCTGCCAAACAAAAAGTGCCCGCTCTTGTTGTAGTAGTAAAGGGGCTTGATGCCAAACACATCCCGCGCGCCAAACAGCTCGCGGTTTTCTTTGTCCCATAAAACAAAGGCGAACATCCCCCGCAGGCGGCCGGGCAGCCCGTCGCCCCACTCCTCGTATCCGTGCAGCAGCACCTCGGTGTCGCACTGGGTGGCAAAGGTATGCCCGGCGTTTT
>CAJTSP010000075.1 GCA_910578965.1 uncultured Oscillospiraceae bacterium | reverse complement strand
GCCCAAAGCTGGCAGCAGCCCACCGACGCCCCCGGCCCCAAGGCCACCATCCGTGCCATGATCGAGGTGATGCGGTTCTGGCTGCGGATGGGCTGCGACGGGTTCCGGGTGGACATGGCCGGCTCGCTGGTCAAGCAGGACCCCGAAGCCCTGGGCACCATGGGGGTGTGGCGGCAGGTGCGGGCCTTTTTGGACGAGGAATTCCCCGAGGCGGCCATCATCTCGGAGTGGGGCGAGCCGGAAAAGAGCCTTGCCTGCGGTTTCCACATGGACTTTTTGCTGCATTTTGGCTCCTCGCGCTATAACGATTTGTTCCGCTGCGAAAAGCCCTTTTTTGCCGGCAAGGGGGACGCTTCGGCCTTTGTGCAGCGATACCTGGAAAGCCGCGCCGCCGCGGCCGGCCGGGGGCTGATCTGCATCCCCTCGGGCAACCACGACATGGAGCGGCTGGCCCGCAGGATACACGGCGAGCGGCTTAAGCTGGCCTTTGCCTTTTTGCTGACCATGCCGGGCGCGCCCTTTATCTATTACGGCGACGAGATCGGCATGCGGTATCTCGAGGGGCTGCCCTCGGTGGAGGGAGGCTACGAGCGCACCGGCTCCCGCAGCCCCATGCAGTGGGATTCCTCGCCAAACGCCGGTTTTTCGGCCGCGCCCAAAGAGCGGCTGTACATCCGGCAGGACGAGGCCCCCGGCCGCCCCACCGCCGGGGAGCAGCTACAAGAAAAGGATTCCCTGCTAAACGAGGTAAAACGGCTGGCTGCCCTGCGCAAGGGCCACACCGCCCTGCAAAGCTGGGGTGAAATTGAGTTTGTGTACGCCAAAAAGGATACCTGCCCGCTGGCCTACCTGCGGCGGGACGGCGGCGAAACCCTTTTGGTGGTGCTGAACCCGTCCGACAGGGAGGCCGCCTGCCCCCTGCCGCAGGCGCCCAAAGGACTGCTGTACGCCATTGGCAGGGCGCCAGAGCTGCGGCCGGGGGCGATAACCGCCGCGCCGGTGTCCTGCGCGGTTTTTGTGTTGTGAGCCGCGCCGGGTATTCTTAAAATGCAGGGATACCCAACAAATATAACAAATATTAAGAAACAGCCGATTGAAAAAAGTAAGGAGCAGAAGAATGAGCGATTTTGAGCAAAAGATTTACAGCGCAGCCAAACAGGCGGTACAAAAGGCCTGGGGGATAGAGCCGGAGGAGGGGCAACTGGCGGTGGAGGCGCCGCGGGACCCCAAGCTGGGCGACTATGCCACCAGCGTGGCCATGCGGCTGGCAAAACAATTGCACAAAAGCCCGATGGATATCGCGCAGCCCATTGCAGAGGAGCTGGCGGCCCTTTTGCCCGAGGCCGAAAGCGTCACGGTGGCAAAGCCGGGCTTTATCAACGTAAAGCTCAAGAGCGGGGCCCTGAGCGCGCTCATCAACCGGGTGATCGAGGCCGGGGACGATTATGGCAAAAACGATTCGGGCGCGGGCAGGCGCATTCTGGTGGAATGGGTCTCGGCCAACCCCACCGGCGATCTGCATTGCGGCCATGCCCGCAACGCCGCCTGGGGCGACTGCATCTGCCGCCTTTTGGAAAAGAGCGGCTGGGACGTGCTGCGGGAGTTTTATGTAAACGACGCGGGCAACCAGATCGTGATGCTGGGCGAGTCGCTCACCTCGCGGTATTTCGAGTATTTTGGCAAGGAGTACCCCCTGCCGGAAAACGGCTACCATGCCGAGGACGTGCGGCAGATCGCCTACGACATCGCCAAGGCGGACGGGGACAAATGGCTGACGGCCGACCCCGGCGAGCGGCTGGAATACTTTATGGCCGAGGGCAAAAAGCGGGAGCTTGCCAAGATCGACGCCGACCTCAAGCTGTATGGGGTAAACATTGTTTCCTGGGTACACGAGACCTTTTTTTACGAGGACAATAAAAAGCGGATCAACGACTGCCTTGCCCGGATGGACGAGCTGGGCCTTTTGTACGAAAAGGACGGGGCATTGTGGTTCCGCAGCACCGATTACGGGGACGACAAGGACCGGGTGCTGCGCAAGAGCGACGGCACCCTCTCGTATATGACTCCGGACATTGCCAACCACGTGTATAAGTTAGAGCGCGGCTACCCCATTTTGGTTGATTTGTGGGGGGCGGACCACCACTCCTACGTGACCCGGATGAAGGCGGCCCTCACGGCCCTGGGCTACCCGGAAGGCACCCTCTCAATCGAGCTGATCCAGATGGTGCGGATGGTGGAGGACGGGGTTGAGGTGAAGATGTCCAAGCGCACCGGCAACGCGGTGACCCTGCGGGAGCTCTGCGAGGACATCGGGGTGGACGCGGCGCGGTGGTTCTTTGCCTCGAAGGACGTGACCTCCCACATGGACTTTGACCTCAAGCTGGCCCGCACCCAGGGCAGCGACAACCCGGTGTACTATGCGCAGTACGCCCACTCGCGGATCTGCTCGATCCTGCGCAATCCCGAGATTCCGGCCTTCCGCAAGCAGGATAGCTATGACCGGCTGACCGAGGACAAGGAGCTGCAGCTACTCAAGCTGGTTGGGGAATTCCCGGCCGAGGTGGCAAACGCGGCGGCCTTGCGCAAGCCCAACAAGATTGCGGACTATATCCTCTCGCTGGTGCGGCTCTACCACAGCTACTACAACCAGACCTATGTGAACAACCCGGACGATGCCGACCTGACCAACCAGCGCCTGGGCCTGATAATGGCCGTAAAGGTCACCCTCAAAAACGCCCTCGGCCTGCTGGGCGTTGCCGCCCCCGAGCGGATGTGACCCTGCGGGCTTCCCCCTGCCGGCCAACGCCGCCGCGCAAGCTGCCGCACCCGGGCGCATACAGCCCCATCGCCCCCCTCATCCCCCGCCGCGCAGCAGGAGGCTTGCAAAATACAGGACAAGCCGCCCTCTCTTGAGGGCGGCTTTCCATTTGGCCTGCATGCTTCTGCCGATTCCTGCACGGCCATGGGTATTTTAGCATCCGGTTTTGGGAAAAATAAAAGCGCATATACCCGACCTTATACGGGTATATGCGCCTTTTGTGGTGCGCTGAAAGGGATTCGAACCCCCGACCTTTTGGTTCGTAGCCAAACACTCTATCCAACTGAGCTATCAGCGCACATCGGAATTTTTTTGCCTGCCGATGAACTGCTTTGTATTTTAGCACACACCGCATGAAAATACAATAGTTTCCCCAAAAATAATTTTTTTACACTTTTGTGCAGGCTGCCCCGGCCCCCTTGGAAGGCGGGCTCTCTACCTATTCACTAAAACCCGCTGAAAAGTACAATTTTATTTGGTCAAAACTTCCACAACTCCGCCCCCAAACCCGGTATGATTAAGGCAAGAAAACACCTATGCGCGCAGGTGCTGGCCGTTCTGAAAAATGCTGAAAGGTTGGAAAAGACATGAAGGGTATCTGTGTACGAAGCGAGATCAAGCCGCTCAAAAAGGTCCTGCTGCACCGCCCGGGCCGGGAACTGCTGAACCTGGTGCCCGACCGGCTGCCCGAGCTTCTTTTTGACGACATCCCCTTTTTGAAGGTCGCCCAGCAGGAGCATGACGCCTTTGCCCAGATCCTGCGGGACAACGGCACCGAGGTTGTCTATTTGGAAGACCTGATGACCGACGTGCTCAAGCTGCACCCCGAGCTGGTAAAACCCTTTTTGTACCAGTGGCTCACCGAGGGCAACATCAAAACCCGCCGCTGGCAGGACAAGCTGTACGATTACCTCACCCAAAATTTTGAGGGCAAGGCCCTTGTGGAAAAGACCATGGAGGGCATTACCATGCGCGAGATGGGCGATGTGCGCGCCTACTCGCTGCAGGATATGATCGCCCCGCCGGACGACATGGTGGTAGACGCGATGCCCAACCTCTATTTTACCCGCGACCCCTTTGCCTCGGTGGGCACCGGCGTATTTTTGCACAAGATGCGTTTCCCCACCCGCTGCCGCGAAACCCTCTATGCCGATTATATCTTTAACTACCACCCCGACTTTGAGGGCCTGGTGACCCGCTACTACGACCGCACCAACCACGCTAACATCGAGGGCGGCGATGTGCTGAACCTCACCGAGGACACCCTGGCCATCGGTATCTCGCAGCGCACCAGCCCGGACGGCATCGAGGCTGCGGCCCGCGGCCTGTTCCTGGATCCGAACGCCAAAATCCGCACCGTCCTGGCCTTCGACATCCCCGACTGCCGCGCCTTTATGCACCTGGACACCGTGTTTACCCAGATCGACGTGGACAAGTACACCATCCACCCCGCCATCATCGGCCCGCTGACCGTATACGAGATCACCCCCGGCGCCGACGACCCGGCCGACCTGCGGATCAAACGGATCGATTCCGATCTGGAGCACATCCTGGAAAAATACACCCATCAGGACAAGGTGGAGCTGATCCCCTGCGGCGGCGACGACATGATCGCAGCCGCCCGCGAGCAGTGGAACGACGGCTCCAATACCCTGTGCATCGCCCCGGGCAAGATCGTGGTGTACCAGCGCAACGACGTGACCAACGCCATTTTGCGCGACAAGGGCATTACGGTGCTGGAAATGCCGTCGGCTGAGCTGTCCCGCGGACGCGGCGGCCCGCGCTGCATGTCGATGCCGCTGATCCGCGCAGAATAACCTAAAGCCATACTTTACTAAGGGAAAGAGAGGAACCGTTACAATGGGCGTAAACGTACGAGGCAGAAGCTTTTTGACCCTGCTGGACTACACCCCCGGCGAGATTAACTACCTGCTGGACCTGGCTACCGAGTTCAAACGGATGAAGCAGAACGGCGTGGAGCACAAATGGCTCACCGATAAGCAAGTAGTATTGCTGTTTGAAAAAACCTCCACCCGCACCCGCTGCGCCTTTGAGGTGGGCGCGCGCGATCTGGGCATGGGCGTCACCTTCCTGGACCCCGGCTCGTCCCAGATGGGCAAAAAGGAGTCGCTGGCCGATACCGCCAAGGTGCTGGGCCGGATGTTTGACGGCATCGAGTACCGCGGCTTCAAGCAGTCGGTGGTGGAAGACCTGGCCCGCTACTCCGGCGTGCCGGTATGGAACGGCCTCACCGACGACTTCCATCCCACCCAGATGCTGGCCGATATTATGACGGCTCGCGAGGAGTTTGGCGACCTGCGGGGCCGCAAATTGACCTTCTTTGGCGACGCCCGCAACAACGTGGCCAACTCGCTGATGGTGGTTTCGGCAAAGCTGGGCATGCACTTCTGCGCCTGCGGGCCCAAGGAGCTGATGCCGAAGGCTGAGCTGGTGGAAAAATGCCAGGCAGTGGCCGCCGAGACCGGCGCGGTACTGGAGTTTACCGACGACGTGCACGAGGGCGCCAAGGACTGCGACATCCTCTACACCGACATCTGGGTCTCGATGGGCGAGCCGGCCGAGCTGTGGGCCCAGCGCATCAAGCTGCTGCTGCCTTACCAGGTCAACAAGGAGCTGATGGCCGAGGCCAAGCCCACCGCCATCTTCCTGCACTGCCTGCCCTCCTTCCACGACCGCGAGACTACCGTGGGCGAGGATATCTACCAGCAGTTTGGCCTGCCGGCCATGGAGGTAACCGACGACGTATTCCTGGGCAAGCAGGCCCGCCAGTTTGAGGAGGCAGAGAACCGTATGCACACCATCAAGGCTGTGATGTACGCGACTCTGAAATAAGCGTATGGCAGAACGGATCGTAGTGGCCTTGGGCGGCAACGCCCTGGGCAAGGACCCCGAGGAGCAGTTGGCCCTGGTAAAAGAAACTGCAAAGCCGATTGTGGACCTGGTGGAAAAAGGGTACGAGGTGGTGATCGGCCACGGCAACGGCCCGCAGGTGGGCATGATCAATCTGGCTATGGAGTTTTCGTCGGGCAAGGGCGGCGGTACCCCGTATATGCCTTTTCCTGAGTGCGGCGCGATGACCCAGGGGTATATCGGCTACCATCTGCAGCAGGCGATCCAGCAGGAGCTGGCAGCCCGCGGCATCCAAAAACACTGTGCCACCGTGGTAACCCAGGTGGTAGTGGACGAAAAGGACCCCGGTTTTGAGCACCCCACCAAGCCGGTGGGCAGCTTTTACACCAAGGAGGAGGCGGATAAAATCGCCGCCGAAAAGGGCTTTACCTTTGTGGAGGACGCCGGGCGCGGCTACCGCCGGGTGGTACCCTCCCCCATCCCCACCCGCATCGTGGAGCTGGGCGTGGTGGAACAACTGGTGGCCGCCGGCGACATTGTGATTACGGTAGGCGGCGGCGGTATCCCGGTGGCCGAAACGCCGGCCGGCCTCAAGGGGGTTGCGGCGGTGATCGACAAGGACCGGGCGAGCGCTCTGCTGGCGCGGGACCTCAAGGCCGACCGGCTCATCATCCTGACGGCGGTGGACCGGGTCTGCATCAACTTTGGCAAGCCCGACCAGAAGGAACTGGCCGGCATGAGCCTTGCCGAGGCCGAGCGGTATATCGGCGAGGGGCAGTTTGCCCCGGGCAGCATGCTGCCCAAGGTGGAGTCCTGCATCGAGTTTGTGCGCGCCGCACACGGCGGTACAGCCCTCATCACCTCGCTTTCCCGCGCGGCCGAGGCGCTGGAAGGTACGACCGGCACCGTGATTACCCAATAGCGTTACGGTGCATCACTGTTTTTTGCCCGCCGAAAAAAACACTTTTCGGCGGGCAGAAAACCAGATAAAATTGAGGAGGATACCCTGATGGCACAACAGCAAAAGAAAAAGCGGCGTTCGCTTAACACCTTTGTGATCCTGCTCTGCGTACTGCTGGTGGTTTCGCTGGCAACCTGGCTGGCCAACGGCCAGGCCTACACCGACTCCGAGACCGGCGAGCTGGCAGAGGTTGCGGGCGCGAGCCTGTCCGACATTTTAATGGCCCCCATCGGCGGCTGGCATGACGCGGGCGATGTGATCGGCTTCGTGTTCTGCCTGGGCATTTTCCTGTCCATCCTGAACGCCACCGGCGCGCTGGAGGTCGGCATCCACGTGCTGGTCAAAAACCTCAAGGGCAAGGAACTGGCCCTTGTTTGGATTTTGATGTTCCTCTTCTCGATCGGCGGCACCACCTACGGCATGGGCGAGGAGACGGTAGGCTTCTACATCCTGCTGGCCGCCACCATGATGGCCGCCGGCTTTGACCCGATGGTGGGCGCGGCCACCGTACTGTTGGGCGCCGGCAGCGGCGTTCTGGGCTCCACCATCAACCCCTTTGCCACCGGCGCGGCGGTTGCCGCCGCGGTGGACAGCGGCGTAAGCGTCAACATGGGCACCGTGTATGTGGAGGCCATCATCCTCTGGCTGGGCACCTACCTGATCTCGGCCTTCTTTGTAACCGCCTACGCCAAAAAGGTCAAGGACGGCAAGGGCTCGATCTTTACCAGCGAGCAGATCGCGGAGTGCAAGGCTGCCTACGGCACCTCCACCGAGATCGACGACAACGTCAAGCTCACCGGCAAGCAAAAGGGCGTTCTGATCGTGTTCGCCCTCTCGTTTGTGGTCATGATCCTTGGCTTTATCCCCTGGGAAGACCTGAACGAGGGCATCTTCAGCGCGCTGGGCTTTACCGGCTTTTTGACCGGCAACCCCCTGGGCTGGTGGTGGTTTGACGACGCGGCCACCTGGTTCTTGCTGATGGGCTTTGTGATGGGCCTGATCGGCCTGGACGACAAGACAAAGCTGATGCCCTGCGTGATCAACGGCTTTACTGATATGATCTCGGTCAACCTGGTCATCGCGCTGGCCCGCGCCACCACCGTGATCATGTCCTCCACCGGGTTTGGCACCTGGCTGGTCGAGGCCTCGATCACCGCGCTGTCCGCTTCCGGGCTGCCCGCCCCTGTGTTCGGCTTCCTGGATTACGTGCTGCACGTGGGCCTGAGCTTCCTGGTTCCGTCTTCCTCCGGCCTGGCCAGCCTCTCGGCCCCCATCGTTTCGCCCATTGTGGCCGGCATGGGCTGGTCGGTAGAGACCTCCATCATGATCAATGTGGCCGCCAACGGGTTTGTCAACCTGTTTACCCCCACCTGCGGCTTCATCATGGGCGGCCTGGCCCTGGCCCGTGTGCCCTGGGAAACCTGGGTCAAGTGGGCCGGCAAGCTGCTGGCTGTGATTGCGGTATTCTCGGCTGTCGTGCTGACCGTCGCAATGGCCATCCTGTAACGGTAGGTTTGTTTTGCCGCGGGGACGGCCGGGCGGCTCTTATAGGCGCGGTTTGCCCACGCAGTGAGCATCTCCGGCCATCCCCCTAAAAAATACCGGCTGTGCGCAATTTATTGTGTACGGCCGGTATTATGCTGAACAACAGCCGTTGCCATCGTTCTACAAAGGGCTATCTGCCCGCCCCCTTGCGAAGCGGCGCTGAAATCTCTCAAAAGCCGAGGCGAACAACAATGAACAAACCCGCAACCCTGCAGGACAGCATCGCTGCCGCGCTGGACCCGGCAACCATCTGCTCCTTTGACTACGAGGCAATTCAATCCCCGACCCGTGCTTTGATCCATCAGGCAGCCCGGTTTTTGTACATCAAGCGGGGCCGGGGCGAGATTGTGATCGATGGCACCGGGTACGAACTGCTTCCCAATGCCCTGATTGCCATCACTCCCTGGAAGATCACCGAGATCACACGGGTGGACGAGACCCTGCAGTTTATCAAGGTAGTATACGACTATACCTATATCAACCAGGCTCTCAAGGGGGTTCCGGGCCTGGAGGATGACAGCTCGGAGCTGCTGCGCTTCCTATCGATGGAGCCGGTGGTCTATCTTGATTCGGTGCAGGCCGAATATATGGACACCCTGATGGAGCACCTCAAGGCCGAGCTCGGGGTGGAATCCGCCCGCGTAACCCTGTCCAGCAAGCCGCTCACCCAACTGTACACCACCAACAAGCTGATCGAGCTGATGATCGTTTATCGGCGGTACATCCTTTCGCTGCACGGCGAGAACAACGAGCGGCGGGGCCAGAACCAGAGCGGCATCAGCAACTCGGTGCTGAGCTATATTTACGCCCATTCGTCCGAAAAGCTGGCCCTTTCCAAGGTGGCAGAGGTGTTTTTCCTCTCGGAATCCACCCTGTCCAAGCAGCTCAGCGAGCAGACCGGCCTTACCTTTATGAAGCTGCTCAACAGCATCCGCATCGAAAAAGCGTCCGACTACCTTATTTACACCGACCTTACCTTAGATGAGGTTGCCAGCATGGTAGGGTATGTGGATGCGAGCCATTTGTCCAAGCATTTTACCGGCAAGGTGGGCATTACCCCCATCAACTACCGCAAAATCTATGCCAAGGCCAAGCCCAAATACAACCGCAGCGATAAAAACATCGCCTACTCGGTTACCGATTACATCTTTAAAAACTACCAGCAGGAAGACCTTTCCGCCAACCATGTAGCCTCAAACTTTGGCATTTCGGTCACCGAGATGAACCGCCTGCTGCTCTACCACTCCGAAAAGAACTTTGAAAACCTGCTCAACACCATCCGGGTCAACAAGGCCTGTGAGTTGCTCTCCACCACCGACCATCTTGTTATCGACGTCGCCTTTGAGGTGGGCTACAACAACATCCGCACCTTTAACCTCAATTTTTTCAAGTATAAGCAGATGACCCCCACCGAGTTCCGCAACGGCATCAGCCTGCAAAAGGCAGACGGCAGCGAAAGCAGCCGCCGAGGTACGGGCAGGCGCAGCCGCACCTGAACTCGAAACGCGCCAGCACGGAAAGCCTGCCCGGCAAAGCGGCAGGCCGGCCTTTGGCCGGCGGATATGGCAGGAGCGCGGCCTTGGGCTTTGGAATTGCAAAATACGCGCAGGATTTTCCGGCATCAAAAAAGCCGGCTGCCAAAGCCCTTGCCGGCCCTACAACAAGGAGCAGCAAAATGGAACACGAGCGTTTTGCCTGCCGGCCAAAGAGCCCGCAGGCCCGGCAGGCCGTGGACGCGGCGGCGGCCCTGCGCAGCCGGCTGCATGCCTGCCCCGAGCCGGCCGGAAACGAGCGGCAGACCAAAGCGGTGCTGCAGCAATTTCTGTCCCAAAATACCGGCCTGGAATTAAAGGAATGCGGGCCCGGCTTTTATGCCGTGCACAGGGAGGCCGACCTGCGCCGGCCGGCCATTGCTCTGCGGGCGGATTACGACGCCCTGCCTCTGGAGGGGGGCGGGGCGTCCCATCTCTGCGGGCACGACGGGCATGCCGCGGCGCTTTGCGGCGTGGCGCTACTGCTGGAAAGGGCCGTACTTAACCGGGAGGTGTTTTTGCTCTTTCAGCCGGCCGAGGAAACCGGCGAGGGAGCTAAAAGCTGCCTTGGGCTGCTTGAGAAGGAGCCGGTGGCCGAAATCTATGGGGCTCACAACCTGCCCGGGCTGCCCTTAGGGCAGGTGTATACCCGCAGCGGGGTGTTTGCCTGTGCTTCCCGTGGGCTTACCCTGCGCATAACCGGCTGCCAGACCCACGCGGCCACCCCCGAGCTGGGGCGCTCGCCCGCAAGGGCGCTGGGCCGGCTGCTCTGTACCCTGCCCGAGCCGGCGCCGCCGCAAAGCGCCGCCGGCCTTGCCCTCTGCACGGTAGCGGGTGCGCGTTTGGGGAAAAAGGCGTTTGGCATTGCAGCCGCCCAGGCCGAGCTCTGGCTGACTCTGCGGGCCGAACGGGATGAGCCGCTGGAAGAAATGCAGGCTGCGATTTTACATAAAATGCATGAGCTTGCGGCTGCCGACAAGCTGGATTGTAGCTGGGAAAGCCAGGACAGCTTTTGCGCAACCGTTAATGAAAAAGCCTGCGCCCAAAAGGTGCTCGCCGCCTGCCAGGGGAAACTGCTGGCATCCCCCATGCGATGGAGCGAGGATTTTGGCCAGTACCTACGGCACTGTGCCGGGGCGTTTTTTGGCATTGGCGCCGGTACGACCGCCCCGCCGCTGCACAGCGCCGGCTACGAATACCCCGACCCGCTGCTCTGGCCGACCATGCATGCTTTTATGAATATTCTTGCATTTTAAGGAAGCTTTTGCTATAATAATCCGAGATTATCTGCCATGCCGGCTCCTGCGTATCCGAAACAGCCCGGCATGCATCCGCCAAAGAATTGCAAACAGGGCAAGGAGGATAAGCTGTATCCATGAAAAAGTTTGTTGCGGAAGAATCGTTTTGGCAGCTCTTCCCGCATGCTGCCATTGGCGTACTGGCCGTACAGGGGCTTTCCGCCCGGCCGGATGAGGCAAGGGCGGCCCAAATCAAAGCCTTTTTGGAACAGGCCAACACCCAGGCCAAACGGCACCTGACCAGTGAGACCATTTCGGAAAATGCGGTGGTCGCGGTTTGGCGGCAGGCGTACCAGAAGTTCCCCACCAAAAAGGGGGCGCGCTGCTCGGTGGAAGCGCTGCTCAAGCGGGTGCTGCACGATAATCCGGTGGGCAGCATTGCCCCCACCGTGGATATTACCAACGCCATCTCGCTAAAATACGCCCTGCCCATCGGGGCCGAAAATTTGGACGCAATTGCGGGTAATCTGCGTCTGGGCATAGTAAAGGGCGGCGAAGACTTTTTGCCCATCGGCTCGGAAAAGCCCGAGCCCCCGCTGCCCGGCGAGCTTGCCTATTATGACGACGCCGGTATTGTCTGCCGTTGCTGGAACTGGCGGGACGGCCAGCGCACCGCCGTGCAGGACGACACCGACAGCGAGTTTATTGCGATGGAATGCGTGGACCCCGCCCGGCTGGACGAATTGGCCGCCGCTGTGGAGGAGCTCGCCGGTTTGCTTGGCAGCCTGCTGAACGCAAAGGTACTGCAAAAGCAGATTGTTACCGCACAAAACCGCGAGGCTCTGCTGGAAAGCTGATCCGGTAGCGCACCCTGCATTTGAGGGGCGCAATTTTCGATGACGGAAAACGGGCGCCCTCCGAGGGGAAAACAGGCATGGGGGAATTAGAGCGTATGGCAACAAACCGACGAGAATTGATCCGAAAGATCATTTTGGAGCAGCCAATCGAAAACCAGCACCAACTGCGGCAGGCCCTGGCCGCCTATGGGGTAAGTTGTACCCAGCCCACCCTCTCGCGCGAAATCAAGGCCATGCGGATCGTCAAGCGCAGCGACCCGGACGGCCGGTACCGGTATATGCTGTCCCCCTCTTCGGATGAAAACGTCCGACAACGGCTAAAGACCATCCTGCATGAGAGCGTCATCAGCGTAGACCGCGCACAGAACCTGATCGTTATTAAAACCCTGCCCGAGCTTGCCTCGGCTGCCTGCGCCGTATTTGACGGCATGCAGATCGACCATCTGGTGGGCACGATTGCGGGCGACAACACCGCCTTTTTGGCCATGCGGGACAATGATTCGGCCGAGGAGCTCTACCAGGACATCGAAAAGATCATCTACGAGGATTAACGCCCCTGCAGGGACCGCAAAAAGCGCGGCCGGCCTGCAAAAGCCGGATTGAAGGTCAATTTTATAGATAGCCCATAAAAGTAAGGAGCAGAAGAATGAGCGATTTTGAGCAAAAGATTTACAGCGCAGCC
>CAJTSP010000074.1 GCA_910578965.1 uncultured Oscillospiraceae bacterium | reverse complement strand
GTTTATAATATAGCGGCACGGGAATTCCCGTGCCGCAAAATGGGGGTCTGGGGATGCATCCCCCAGATTGGCAATTTTGCGTCTTGTTACGATGTGGTAAGCCCGATGGAAACGCCGAGGGCCTGGTCTACCCGGGTCTGGTCCTCGGGGGTGATGCAGCCGGCCCGCTCCCGCAGGCGGCGCTTGTCGAGGGTGCGCAACTGCTCCAGCAAAACGATGCTGTCCTTTTGCAGGCCGCAGCGCCCGGCCTTGATGCCGATGTGGGTGGGCAGGCGGGCCTTGTCCTGCCGGGAGGTGATGGCCGCCGCAATCACGGTGGGGCTGTGCTTGTTGCCCACATCGTTCTGCAAGATCAGCACCGGGCGCACCCCGCCCTGCTCCGAGCCCACCACCGGGCTTAAATCCGCGTAAAAGACCTCTCCGCGATGCACTTCCATGTACGGTGTCCTCCTGTTTTGGTCTGCCGGCCGCCGGGCCGCTTGCTGGGCCAGGCTGTTCCGGCAATAACAGTATGCACCAAACGCACCGCTCTTAAACCGCCCTGCAAAACGGAGGGCCGCCCCGCGCCCGGTCAGGGCCAGGCCCGCGCCAGCAGCACGCCGCCGTCGGGCCGGGCCTCCACCCGATAGAGTGTTCGGGTAAAGATATTTTCGGCCCCGCCAAACAGCGGGCCGTAGGCCTCGTAAAAGGTAGCGTCCACCACATAAAGGTACACATGGGTATAATTTGCGGCAAGTTCGGCCGCCCAGGCCTCGGCGCCCACCGTATTGGCCCAAGCATCGTACCCCGCCCCGGTGTGGAAATTGTGGCCGAGGGATGCGTCGCACCGGATGGGATAAAGGCTGTAGGCTGCGGCCAGCAGCTCGTAGTTGGTGGTATCGGCCGCCACGAAATACACCCGGTCGGTTGGGGCAAGCAGCCCGCTTCCGGGGCTAAGGTAGGCGCTGCGGGCCTCCCGCCGGGGGAGGATCTCGGCCTGCGGGCTTACAAGGTTATTGACCTGCGCCGTGTTAAAGGGGAACACCAGCAGGCTGCCGAACAAAGCCAGCAAGGGCAGATGCATGCCCGGCTGCCCGGCCCGGCCCCACCGCCCCAGCAAAAGCAACAGCCCCAGCAGCGCCATGCCCAGCAGCCAACTGCCGAGATACCGGGCCTCGGAGAGCACCCGGGTGCCCTCGTACTCGCCAAAATGGAAAAAGTAAAGGTACAACAGCCCCAGGCAGTAGCTGCCAAAGCCCAGGCCCAGCGCCAGCCGCAGCCGGCCGGCCCCGTCCGGCTCATTTTTGCCGGCCGCCCAGAGCAGGCAAAGCCCGGCCACAAACCAGAGGATGGGCGAAAGCCGCAGGGGGGCGTCCAGCTCGGGATAGCGCAAAAGGGTGCGCAAAAAGGCGCCAAGGGTAAGGGTATACCGCTCGGGCCAGGGGCCAAAAAGGCCGGCAAGGTTCTGCAAAAGGCTGCCGCCTCCGCCGCCTATATACACCGCGCAGAGGGTCGACCAGCTTGTTTTGGCCGCCGCCAGCACCGCCAGCGGCCGGAGCAGCGGGCGCAGCGGCTGCTTTTGGGCGGCGGCGTCCCATAAAACAATGCCCAGCGCCGCCAGCGCAAACAAAAGCCCGCTGGCCTTAGTGAGGGCCAGCACCGCGCTGCCGGTGCAAAGGCCAAAGAGCACAAACCCATCCGCCCGCCGTTTACCCCCAAACCAGAGATACAGCAGCCAGGCAAAAAGAAGGGCCAGCAGGCCGTCTACACATAGGTCGGTATAAAACTCGCCATAAAAGGCCAGGGGCAGCAAAAAGGCCGCCAAAAGCCCCGCGGCCGCCCCGCCAAGCCGCTTCCAGGAATAGCTTGCCAAAAAGGGCACAAGCAGGGCTATCTGCAAAAGGCTCATGGCACGGTAGAGATAGCTCTCGGCAAAGCCGGGGGCCGGCCGGATAAAAAGATACTCCCAGAGCGCGGCGGCGGGCGGATAGTCCGGGAAGAGCATTTCCTCGGCATGCCGCACCGAGAGGGCATCCCAGCGCACCATTTGCTTTACGGTAAAAGCCCAGTGGCTGAACTCGTCGTTACCGGTTACCACCCGGCCGCTGTGCGCCCAAAAGAAATAGAGGACCATGCCCGCGGCCAGCACTGCGCCGGGGGTAAAAAGCCGGCCCAGCAGCCGTTTTTTGGCCGCGGCGTCCCCCTTGAAAAACCGCCAGGCCAGCAGCCCGGCGCCGGCTATGCCGCACCCCGCCGCCAGAAAGAGCCCGGGCAGCAGCGGCCCGGCCAGGCCAAAGAGGTAGAGCAGCAGGATGGCCGCCAGCGCCGCCGGGGCAAGGCATTCTTCCGGCCGGCGGCCAAAGAGCACGGCCAGCGCGCCGGCCGCGCAAAACCAGAGCGCGGCCGCGGCAAAATAGAGCATAGCGTACCTCCCTTGTGGGTGTTGCTGCCGGGCTCAGGCGATCCCGGCCAGGCCATCATCCTTTTGCCCCTGGAATTGGGTCCTGATCCGATGTTCTGCCATACGGCTTTCAAAAGGCAAAGCACCCGGAAACATCGCGTACACCAAATGCAGGGCGTTTGATGGCGGGCCGCTGCCGTCAACCGTAGGCTTTTGTTTCAATACGCTCAAATGCGGCGGCCCTCTTGCCTTGCCCATCTGCATTTTCCCGCCGCACGGTATCTCGTGCGGCATGACGGGGCCTGGGGCCGCAGCCCTCGGGTTGGCCCAGGGGAGCACCCTCTTTACCGCCGCTCCAGCAGTACCACCGCGGTGGCGATGCCGCCGTCGTGGGTGATGCTGAGATGTGCGGTGAGGCCGTTTTGCTCCGTCCATTCGGCTGCCCCGCCCGAAAAGGCAAGGTAGGGTGCGCCGCTCTCGGAGCGCAGCGCCTCGACCTCGACCAGCGAAAAGCCGCCCAGGCCCCGGCCGGCCGCCTTGCAAAAGGCCTCCTTGGCCGCAAAGCAGCCGGCCGCTCCCTCGGCGGCCCGGCGGCCCGAGCGCCCGGCCAGCATCGCCCGCTCGGCCGGGCCATAAATCCGCGCGCAGAACGCGGCATTTTGCAGCTTTCCTTCAAACCGCCCAACGGCGGCATTGTCGACGCCGATGCCAAAAACCACCCGGCAGCCCTCCCTGTTTGGGTAATCCTGTGTTTTATGATACAACATTTGCCCGGCGCTTGCAAACCGGCCGCGCCCGTGCTATAATAAGCGCCACAAACGCTGTGATAAAGGAAAGTACGCCAGCGCAAAACGCAAAACGGGCCGCCCCTGGCGGAACGGCCCGCCCCAGAGAAGGGCCCCGCGGCCGGTGCAGGCTTTTACGCCCCGCACCCGCCCCGGCTGGAAGGGCCCGCGCCGAGCGCTGTATCCCCCCGCAAACGGCCCGGGCATCCCGCCCTTTTGCCGGCCGGCCCTTGGCGGATATTGCGGAAGTTCCCTTTTGAGCGGCCCGGCTGAACAGGGCTTTTGGCCCGCCGGCTTTTTTTACCGCGCCTTTGCGGCGCGGCAAAGGCTTTTGGCGGGTGTGCAGGATGCCAGTAGGCCGGGACGGCGTCCCCCGTTAGCGGGAGCACGAGTGTTTGCCCGTGACCGGCGGCTTTTTTACGGCCGTAGCGCTTGTTGCAGAGCGCGGCTTTGGCGGGCAGAAATCCGGGTGGTACCGCGGAGCCGTTTTTTAGCCTTCGGCTTCGTCCCTGATTGCATGCGGGGGCGGGGCCTTTTGTTTTGCCCCCCTGCGGCAAAAAGCCCTTTTTTTGAGGGCGGGACACCATGGCAGGCCCACTTTGGGGGTAGCCTGACCAACAACAAGGAGGAAAGCAAAAGCATGAAAGAGGCATTAGAAGCCATCCGCCAGGCTGCGCGGCAGGCCATCGCCGCCGCGGCCGACGAGAAGGCGGTGGACGAAGCGCGGGTGCGGTTTTTGGGCAAAAAGGGCGAGCTGACCGGCATTCTCAAGCAGATGGGCAGATTGACCGCCGAGGAACGGCCGGTGGTGGGCGCGCTGGCCAACGAGGTGCGCGGGGATATTGGCGAGGCGATCCGCGAGCGCACCGCCCAACTGGCCGAGGCCGCCATGGACGCCCGGCTGGCCGGCGAGGTGATCGACGTGACCCTGCCCGGCAAGCGGCCGGTCCAGGGCGGCCGGCATCCCTTCCAGCGGGTGCTGGACGAATTGAAGGAGATATTCCTCGGTATGGGCTTTGATGTGGTGAGCGGGCCGGAGATCGAGCTGGACCACTACAACTTTGAGATGCTCAACATGCCCAAGAGCCACCCCGCGCGGGATACCCAGGACACCTTTTATATCACCGAGAACATCCTGCTGCGCACCCAGACCAGCGGCATGCAGATTCGCACCATGGAGCAAAAAAAGCCCCCCATCCGCATTGTGGCCCCCGGCCGGGTCTACCGCAGCGACGCGGTGGACGCCACCCATTCCCCCCTCTTCCATCAGATCGAGGGGCTGGTGGTGGACGAGGGCATCACCTTCAGCGACCTCAAGGGCACCCTGGAGGCTTTTGTCAAAAAGCTCTATGGGCCGGACACCCGGGTACGGTTCCGCCCGCACCATTTCCCCTACACCGAGCCGAGCGCCGAGATGGACATGAGCTGCTTCAAGTGCGGCGGCAGGGGCTGCCCGCTCTGCAAGGGCGAGGGCTGGATCGAGATTCTGGGCTGCGGCATGGTGCACCCCAAGGTGCTAGAAAACTGCGGCATCGACCCCGAAAAATACAGCGGCTATGCCTTTGGCGCGGGGATCGAGCGGATCACCATGATGCGGTACAACATCGACGACATGCGGCTTTTGTACGAAAACGACCTGCGGTTTCTCAGACAGTTCCATTAAATAGGGAGGAGGGAAAATACGATGAAAATGCCTTTGGGATGGGCAAAGGAATTTGCCGCGATCGACTGTACCCCCCAGGAGTACGCCGACCGCATGACCATGAGCGGCAGCAAGGTAGAGTGCTGGGAGAGCCCGGCCGACGAGATCAGCAACGTGGTGATTGGCAAAATATTGGATATCGTACCCCACCCGGATTCCGACCACATGGTGGTCTGCCAGGTGGATGTGGGCGAAGCGGCCCCGGTGCAGATCGTGACCGGCGCAGCAAACCTTAAGGTAGGGGACCTCTGCCCCACCGCGCTGCACGATTCCCGGCTGCCGGGCGGCAAAAAGATTACCCGCGGCAGGCTGCGGGGGGTGGAGTCGAACGGGATGCTGTGCAGCCTTGCCGAGCTGGGGCTGACCACCCACGACTTCCCCTATGCCATCGAGAACGGCATTTTGGTGCTGGACGCGCGGGACTACCCGGACGGCCTGCCCGCCCCCGGCACCCCGGCCGCGGCCGCGCTGGGCCTGGACGACGTAACGGTGGAGTTTGAGATCACCCCCAACCGGCCGGACTGCCTGGGGGTAAAGGCGCTGGGCCGGGAGACGGCCGCCACCTTTGGGGTGCCCTTTAAGGACCACACCCCGGCGGTAAGGCCGGGCCACGGGGACGTGCGCGAGCACCTTAAGGTATTTATCGACAACCCCGCCCTCTGCTACCGGTACTGCGGCGCGGTGGTGGAAAACGTGCGGGTGGGGCCCAGCCCCCGCTGGCTGCGGGAGCGGCTGCGGGCCTCGGGCGTGCGGCCCATCAACAACTTAGTGGATATTACCAACTATGTGATGCTGGAATACGGCCAGCCGATGCACTGCTTTGACCACAAATATGTAAACGGGGCCGAGATCCATGTGCGCAATGCCCGGCCGGGCGAGAGCATTGTGACCCTGGAGGGGGCCGAACACCCGTTGAGCGAGGATATGTTGATTATTGCGGACGCGGCCGGGCCGATCGGCGTGGCCGGGGTGATGGGCGGCGAGCACAGCGGCACCTACGAGCACACCACCACCGTGGTGTTTGAGAGCGCGATGTTCAACGGGCCCTCGGTGCGCACCACCGCCAAAAAGCTCGGCCTGCGCACCGAGGCCAGCGGCCGGTACGAAAAGGGCCTGGACCCCAATAGTTGCGGCGAGGCGCTGGCCCGCGCGCTGGAGCTGGTGCAGCTTTTGGATGCGGGGGATGTGGTAAACGGGATCATCGACGTCTACCCCGCCCCGCGCGAAAAACGGCGGATCCCGCTGCGGCCCGAGGCGGTAAACAGGCTGCTGGGCACCGCCCTGGGCCGGGAAGAGATGGTGGACATCCTGCTGCCGCTTGGCTTTGCCGTGGAGGCAGACGAGGTGGTATGCCCCACCTGGCGCTGGGATATGGAGCGTAGCTGCGACATTGCCGAGGAGGTAGCCCGGTATGTGGGCTACAACAGGCTGCCCAGCACCCTGATGCGGGGCACGGCCGAGGCTCGGCCCACCCCCCGGCAGTGCTTTGACAAAAAGATGCTGGACGCCCTGGCCGGCTACGGCCTGTGGGAGTGCGAGACCTTTAGCTTTTACAGCCCCAAGTGCTTTGACGCCATCCGTCTGCCGGCATCGAGCCCGCTGCGGGAGGCGGTGACCCTTTCGAACCCACTGGGCGAGGATACCAGCATCATGCGCACCACCGCCCTGCCCAGCATTTTGGAGGTGGTGGCCCGCAACTGGGGCGCGCGCGCGCCCGAGTGCGCGGTGTACGAGCAGGCCACCGAGTACCACCCAAGCCCCCTGGCCCACGAGGCGGCGGACAACGACTTTAACAACTACCCGGCCCTCTGCCAAAAGCTGGCCGCCGAGGGCAAGGCCCCCAGCGACCTTTTGCCGCGCGAAAGCCAGAAGATTCTGCTGGCCGCTTATGGCCCCGGCTGGGACTACCTAGCCATGAAGGGGATTTTGGAGCAGTTGGCCGCAACGGCCGGCATCGCGGCGCTGCGGGCCGAACGGAATGCCGGCGGCGGAACCTGGCACCCCGGCCGCACTGCCGACCTTTTTGCCGGTGAGGTAAAGCTCGCCACGGTGGGGGAGCTGCACCCGGCGGTAACGGCCGGGTATGGCATCAAGGCCCGGGTAGTTGCGGCAGACCTGGACCTGGACGCCCTGTTTGCCTGTCGGGGCGCCTGCCCCCAGTGCGTGCCGCTGCCCCGACACCCGGCCACCACCCGGGACCTCGCGCTGGTGGCCTCGGCCGACACCCCCGCCGCTGCGCTGGAGCACTGCATCCGGGAGGGCGCGGGCAAGCTGCTGGAGAGCGTAACCCTGTTTGACGTATACGCCGGCGAACGCCTCGGCGAGGGGAAAAAGAGCCTTGCCTATAACCTTGTGTTCCGCGCGCCCGGCCGCACCCTCACCGATGAGGAGGTGGACGGCGCGGTAGCGTGCGTCCTGCAAAAGCTGCAGGCGCTGGGCGTGGCCCTGCGGAGCTGAGCCTTTTTGCCGCCATGCGGTTGCCCCGCGCCACAGCACGCCGGGCCCTGCGCGGCCCGGCCCCATCAAACGCCAAACACTCCGCCCGGCGGGCTTTCCCGCCGGGCGGAGTGTTTGGTTTGTACAAAGGGAAGGCCCCGGCACCCGGAGGGCTTCCAAAGCCTCCCTGCCCGGCCGGGATTACAAGCGTCCCCCGCGCTTTGGGCGTCAAAACGCGCCGGCGCCGGGCGGCCCAGGCGGGCGGGCGGCGGCAAGGTACAGGCGTAACCCGCCTGCTTTTTTAAAAACGCCCCGTACCGTATTTTTGCCAAAGCGCCGCTTTCGGCAGCCTGCCATGCTGCGGGCGGGCAGCCTCGTGGTTAGAGCTTGGCGGCCATGGCCTGCGGGTTGGCCGCGTAGGCCAGGGCCACCTCTTTGGTGATGCGCCCGGCGCGGTAAAGGCGCAGGATGTCGCCGTCCATCGTCTGCATGCCGTCCTTCTCGCCGGCATAGATAGCGTTGTCGATCTGGAAGGTCTGGCCCGAGCGGATGTGGTTCTGGATGGCGGGGGTAATGCGCATCACCTCAAATACCGGCGCGATGCCGCCGTCCGTGAGGGGCAGCAGTTGCTGCGAAACCACCGCCTTGAGCACCATCGAGAGCTGGATGCGAACCTGGCCCTGCTGGTGGGCGGGGAAGACGTCCACAATACGGTCGATGGTTTTGGCCGCGCCGATGGTGTGCAGGGTGGATAGCAGCAACTGCCCGGTTTCGGCCGCGGTGATGGCGGTTTGGATGGTTTCAAAATCCCGCATCTCGCCCAGCAGGATGACGCTGGGGGTCTGGCGCAGGGCCGCGCGCAGGGCCGCGGAATAGCTCTCGGTATCGTGCGATATTTCGCGCTGGCTCACCAGGCATTTTTGGTGGGAATGTACATATTCGATGGGGTCCTCGAGGGTGATGATGTGGCCGCTTTTTTCGCGGTTGATCCGGTCGATAAGGCAGGCAAGGGTGGTGGATTTGCCGCTGCCGGCCGCGCCGGTAACCAGGATCATGCCGTTTTTGATGTTGTACAGGTCCATGACGGTGGCCGGGATCTGCATCTCCTCGGCGCTGGGCAGCCCGAAGGTGACCACCCGGATGACGCAGGCCAGCGAGGACCGCTGCTTATAGGTGCTGCACCGGAACCGCCCTTTGAGCCCGGGCAGCGAGAAGGAAAAATCATCGTCCCCTTCTTTGAGCAGGGCGTCCATGCCGCGCTCGGCCTTTTCGTAGAGCTGGCGGATCAACTGCTCGGAGTCCGGCGGCATCACCCGCGGGCCGTCCAGCGGCTGCATCCGGCCCTGGGCCTTTGCATACACCGGCGATCCCGGGATAATAAATACATCCGAGCTGCCCCGATCCATGGCATTTTTCAGGATCTCCAGGATCTGCATCTGTGCTCATTCCCCTCCGTTCCAAAGCTCGCCCGGCTGCCCGTTTGGCTGCCACCGGTCCGTGTACACAAGCCCGCAGGATACCGCCCGGCAGTGCCCGTCCGGGCCGGCCTGCACGGCCATGCGAAGCTCCTGCGCATGGCCCACCGGTTCGGCCAGCTCAAGCGAGGAGCCCTCCGGCAGGCTCAGCCGGCCCTCCTGTAATTCGGCATCCAAATGGGCCAGGCGGCGCTGCAGCCGCCCCTCGGCCGCGTAATACCCGGCCGAAAACGTCTCGGCCCGGGCGCTGACGGCGGCGTCTGCCCGGGCACTGGACAGCGCCAGCACACCAAAGCAGGTGAGCGCCAGGATCATCACGATCATGAGCACCGAGGCAAGGCCGGTGCTGCCGCTCGTTTGCTGCTGCATGGCATTTTCCCTCCCTTTGGGCATCCTGGCCAAAAAAGGCCCCCGGCCCTTCCGGCCTGTTTGGGATACGTATACGGGCCCGGCCAAGGCTGGTTTCTGTTTTTTGCGGCCCTACGCCCCCGGCCGGTACTGGGTATTTGCAAAGCACACTAGCTCGTGCCCGCTGTTCACCGCCGCAAGCCGCACCGCCAGATGGCACAGCATGCCGGCGGGCTGCGCCTCCTCGGCCAGCACAGCCTCAAGCCGGTAAGCCGCAGCCCCGCCGGACGCAGGCAAAAGGGCCTCGTCCAGCGCCAAGGCATAGCCGCCGGCCGGCACAAGGGCCGCATCCTCCGGCACATCCAACGCGGCCAAAAGCCCTTCTTGCGGCCCGAGCGGCACAGCCTGCCAGCCGCCGGCCGGGGCAAAAAGGGTTTCGACGGCCTCGCCGGCCTTCCACCGCTCAATCAGGTCCTGCGCCATCGCCTGGCCCAGGGTTGTTGCGTGGCTTTCCCTGCTGACCTGCCGGGCCGCCGCAAATACCTGCACCAGCACCGCCGCCGAGAGGGCGGTAAACAGAATAACGAGGGCGAGCTCCACCAGTGCAAGGTTCCGTTTTTTCATCCCGCCGGCCCCCCTATGCTGCGGCGCACAGCGCCATGCTGTACGCCTGGCCGCCGACCCGCACCCTTGCGGTGAGCAGGCCGCCGGCCTCCTCTAAACAAAAATCCTCCAGTGCCGCAATCTCCTCGCCCATGCCGCCCGCGCCCGAAAGCCCGCCGCCCGCGGGGCCGTAGTACTCCCGCAGCACCCCGTCCTCATACCAGATAAGGGTTTCGTTGCCGCCGCCGGCATCCCGCAGGGCCAGCGCCGTGAGCCCGCCCTCCTCCAGCAGCTTTGCCTCGCCCGGGCACATCCGCACCTGGTTGGCAAGGTAAAAGAGGGAGGCCCGGGCCTCGGTATTCTGCCGGCCGGTTTCCACCACCCCCCGGTAGACCCCCGCGCCGATCACCACCAGCAAAAGCGAAAAGAGGGCAAACAGCCCGTACACCAGGAACATGAGCAGCCCTCCGGCCGAAAAAGAACCCCTGCGCATGACTTATCCCTCCAGTTGGATTACCCGCACCCGTGGGCGGATATTGTCGGCAAAGGCGTCATAGGCCACAACATACCGGGTATGGTCGATCCAGACGCCGTAATGCGCCTCAAGATAGGCCAGGCTCTGAGGATACCGGCCCTCGGCGGCATAGCAGCTCACCAGCGCCTGCTCTACGGCGGCCCGCACAAGCTCGGCCTGCTCGGCCTCGTTCTCGCGGCCCACCCAGCCGCTGGCCAGCACAAAACCCAGCAGCACCGCCAGGGCCGCAAGGCCCAGCAGCGCCGCCCGTACCCGCCCGGTCCTGCGTCGCGCCATCATGCATCCGCCCCTTTCGCTCAAAGCTCTATTACACGGCGGGCCGCCGTGTAAAGGCGGCCCGCCCGGTCCAACTGCCCCGGCACAGGCCGCACGCCGGACCCGCGTTTCCGGGGGCGCGCGGAGGCCCGCCCGGCGCCTGGCTATGCCATGGTGCCCATCACCCCGGCCAGGGGAAGCATCACCGAGAGCAGGATGCCCCCAATAATAACCGTAAGCGCCGCCACGAGGGTGGGCTCGATGCGGCCGGCCAGCCGCTGGATGCCGGTTTCCACCTCGCGGCCATAGATCCCGGCCAGTTGCCCGAGCACCTGGCCGGTGCTGCCGGTGCCGGCCCCCACCGCAATCATCCGCTCGTGCAGCGGCTCAAACAGCCCGATGCCCTGCACCGCCTGGCCAAAATCGCCGGTGGCGTCGAGCTTTTCTTTGCATCTGGCCGCCGCTTCTTCGCCCGGGCCGCCCTGCAAAAGCTCGGGCAGGATTTCCATCGCCTGCCCAAGGTCGTACCCGCTGGACAGCACCATCTCCACCACCGAGCAAAAGCGCAGGGCCGCCTGCTGGCGGCGCAGCCGGCCAATGGGCGGGACCAGCCAGCCGGCGGTATCCAGCACCTGCCGCTGCTTACCGGCACGCCAGGCCAAAAACACAGCCAGCACCACGGCCAGCAGCACCAGCACCAGCACCAGCATCGCCCGGCCCAGCGCCATGCCGCCCGAGAGCACCATGCCCGCCGCGCCCGAGAGCCCTCCGCCCAGCCCGCGGAAAACCGACTCAAAGATGGGCAGCACCCGCACCACCAAAACCCCGATGACCACCGCCAGCATAGACACCAGCAGCAGCGGGTAGGCCACCGCACTGCGCATCTCGTCCCGCAGGCGGGCCTCCTTTTCGTAATAGGCCGAAAGCCGGCCCAGCACATCCTCGAGGTGCCCGGTCATCTCGCCGGCGCGCACCATCTGTACCATATACTGCGGAAAAGCCCCCGCCGCGCCCAGCGCCCCGTGCAGCTCGCTACCCTCCCGCACGGCCCGGCAGACGGCTTCCATCACGCCGCTGTAGGGGGTATCCGCATAGCTCTGGCGCAGCACATCCATACCGTCGTACAGCAGGATGCCCGAGCGCAGGATCATGGCCGCCTGGCTGCAAAAAAGAGATACCTCAATGGCGGGCAGTTGTTTTGCGGGTTTTTCCGGCTTCATTCGCAATGCGCCTCCTCTTGACATCGGTCGGGCCCAAAGGCCCTGCGCCCGCCGCGCCCTTTTTGACGGGCATGGGCTTTTGGCCGCCCGGGGCTTTGGGTCAATACACGCGATCCTGTGCGTAGTTTTCTTCGGTGTGGGAATCCCTGGGGCCGAGGGTGGCGTCCATCCAGACCCACTCTCCCTCAAGGTACACCTGGTTCCAGGCGTGATAGATGCCATCCGGCGAAAGGTAGCCGATCACCAGCCGCACCGGAATCTCATGCGCGCGCAGCATGGCGGCCAAAAGGCCGGCGTAGTCAAAACAGATGCCCTTGCCGGCGGCCAGCACCTCGCCAAGGTCCGGGATATAGCCAACCAGCGTGCCGGAGGCCACATCGGCGGCCTTGTCGTAATCATAGCTCATATGCCCCACAAGGTAATCGTAGATGATCCGGGTCATCTCCTCCGGGTCGTCCACCCCGCTGCAGAGGTCGTAGGAAAGGCGCACCGCGTCGGCTTCGCCCGTATACCAGACATACTGGCTGGGGTAGACGAAGACCCGGTCCTCATCGGGCATTTCGGCATTAAAAGACGCGGTATAAATGGGGGTATACTTGGTGCCCTCCAACTGCTGGAACGCCTTTATCTCATACTCGCCGCTGCCCATCTGGAGCGGCAGCACCTCGTAAAGGCCAAGGTTGTTGATGTTGTAGAGGTACTCCTCCCCGCCGTGGGTCACCCGCACCTTCACCCGGCTGCCGATGCCCTCGCACTTGACCATGACATACCCCTCGCTCGCATTGCTGGCGTCGATGGTGACCCCCCCGCCTGCGTACACGGCCGTACCGGGAGCCTCGGGGGTAAGCACGCTGATCGGCCCCTGGTAGACCGACCCGGGGGTGACCTCCCCGCCCGAGGGGCGGGCCCCGGCGGAGGGCAGGCCGGGGGCGGAGGATAC
>CAJTSP010000073.1 GCA_910578965.1 uncultured Oscillospiraceae bacterium | reverse complement strand
TTTCAGGTATTGCCATTGCCCCTGACCCCACGGCCATGGCAGGCTCTACGGGCATTGCCTGATTTGAGGTCTCGGAATCCCCCTGTTTTTTAGGGGCAGGCAAAAATTTTTCTGCTTTTCGAAAAAAGGGCTTTTCATTTCTGCCTGATTGTGGTATGATAATTTATACATTTGAGGGATATGGCTGCCTGCCTTGCTGCCTTCCCGCATACAACGGCGCCGGCTTTGCTCTTTTGCGCAGGTAACCGGCGAACCGTTGGGTTCCGCCCCCACAGGGCGGTTCATGTATATATGCGTCCGTAGCTCAGTTGGATAGAGCGTTCGGCTCCGACCCGGAAGGCCGCTGGTTCGAATCCAGTCGGGCGCACCACCTTGGAATGGGCAGTACCCCATTCAAAAAGCCTGGCTGCAAAGCCGGGCTTTTTTGTATCACTTTATCGTGCCAGGCCAGGTTTCAGAAATATGCTATACTATACTGGGATCAGCCGGATCCCGCCAGCGCCAGCTAAAGGAGGCAGAGCAATGGATAGAACCATCAGCGTAAAGGGCATCGGCAGCATTTCGGCCAAGCCGGACTGCGTTTGCCTGAGCCTGTCTATCACCGAAAAAGCCCTCGAATACGAAAAGGCTGCCGAGAACGCCGCCCGGCGCATCCGGCTGCTGCAAGGCGCCGTCCGGCAGGCCGGCTTTGCGGCAGGCGACCTGAAAACCGCCGGCTTCCTGGTGGACACCGTGTACGAATCCGCCTCCAACCAGGGCGGGAATTACCGGCGGCTGTTTGCGGGGTATTCCTGCGTACATCGGCTCAAGCTGGAGTTTGCGCTGGACAGCCGCCGTTTGGCCGGCGTCCTGGCCGCCATCGCGGGGTGCGGGGCCAGCCCGGAGCTAAACATTTCCTTTACGGTAAAAGACCCGGACAAGGCCCGCGAGGAGCTGCTGGCAAGCGTCGCCGGCAATGCCCGGGCGAAGGCCGAGGCACTCTGCCGGGCGTCCGGTGTTAGGATGGGGCAGCTACTTCGCATCGACTACGGCTGGGATGAGCTGGATATCGTATCCCCCACCCTCTACCGGCTGGAGGCCGGCGCGGTGGCGCCTATGGCCGCCGCAGACCGCACCGTACCCGAGATTGAGCCGGAGGATATCCGGCTGCGCGAGACCGCCCGTTTTGTCTGGAAATTGTCCGAATAGCCCATTGCAAAAAAGGCGACGGGGTAGCCTGCCGGCAGTTGGCGTCACAGGCCGTCCGTCCCTAAAAAGGAGCAGGCACAATGGAGTACACGCATCGGTACCGCTCCCCGCTCGGCGGGATCACCCTGGCAAGCGACGGCGATGCCTTAACCGGGCTTTGGTTTGACGGGCAAAAGTATTTTTTGGACACGCTCTGTAAAGAGCACCAGGAAAAGCGCCTTCCCGTTTTTGAGCAGGCCCGGCTGTGGCTTGATCTCTATTTCAGCGGGAAAGCGCCCGATTTCGCCCCGCCGTTGGACCCCAGGGCCACCGCATTCCGGAAAGCCGTTTGGGATATCCTGCTGTCCATCCCCTATGGGCAGACCATGACCTACAAAGAAATCGCCGGCAAAATCGCCCGGCAAAACGGGCTTGCACGGATGTCCGCACAGGCGGTGGGCGGGGCCGTCGGGCATAACCCCATCTCGCTCATCATCCCCTGCCACCGGGTCGTTGGGGCAAACGGCAGCCTAACGGGCTACGCGGGCGGCATCGGCCGGAAGCTGTCCCTGCTCACCTTGGAAAAGGCGGATTTATCGAAGCTTTTTATCCCATAGGGATCCGGGGCAGGCCGCTTTATGTCCTGCCCCGCAAGCGCGGCCATTATGCGGGGCCGCCCTCGTGCCGGCAGCTTCACGCCGTTTTGGCCCGCCCTGCACCCGGCCCTGCAAAGCAGCTCCGCGTTTACCAAGGCCCCTTTGCCAAGGGCCGCCGACGGGCAGCCGGCAGGCAGGGCCGTGCAGGCATATCTTTCTGTGCTGTGCAGCCGTTTTTTGCCCATGCGACATTGACAAGCCCCCGGCCGGTCAGGTATAGTTAATATGGTAATTTTTATCCTTAAACCAAGGGTTTTCGCGCCTGCCGGGCGCGGCGCCGGTTTGCATACACAAGGGGGAACCATCCGATCATGTATCACTGCCATCTCTGCATCTGCCTGATTGGCGACGACCCGCGGCTGTGGGACGCCGTGCGCGCTGCCGCGCCGTTGGGTGAACGGTTTACCCATACCTTTCTGGAGGGGCGGGCCCTGGTCGGGCTTTCGGCGGGCCGTGCCGACCTTGTGCTTGCCGACCTGCGGGATACGGCAGACGCCCCAAACGCCGCGCAGGCGCTGCAGGTCCAGAAGCCAAAGGGGGCCGAGCTGATCCTGCTGGCCGGGCCGCAGCAGGCCGAAGCGCTGTTTGCGGCCGGCTGCGGGGCAGACGACGTTTGGTGCGCTCCCTTTACATACCAGGCAATGGCCTACCGATTCGCACACTGGCAGCATGCGCATAAGGCGCGGGTTGAGGCATGGCAGACCGGCCAATTTTTAGAGGCTACCATCAACCAGACCCCCAATCTTGTCTGGTACAAGGACAAGGACGGTATCCATGAAAAGGTTAACGACAGCTTTTGCCGCACGGTGGGCAAAACCAAGCAGCAGGTGGAGGGCCGGGGCCACGCGTATATCTGGGATGTCGAGCAGGACGACCCCGCCTGCATTGAGTCCGAGCGGCTGGTCATGGATACCCGCAAGACCCATGTTTCGGAGGAAAGCATCCTTACCGGGGCAGGCGCACGGCTCTTGACCACCTATAAATCGCCGTTGTACGATCTGGACGGCCAGGTAATGGGGACGGTTGGCGTAGCGATTGATGTGACCCGCGAGCGCGAATATGAGCAGGAGCTGGTGCAGAAAAACAAGACCCTCGAAACCATCTTTACCACCCTGGATTGCGGCGTGCTCTGTCATACGCTGGATGGCAGAGAGATTTTGAGCGTCAACCAGGCGGCGCTGGACATCCTTGGCTACCACAGCCAGCAGGAGATGCTCCAGGCGGGCTTTGATATGGTGGCGGATTCGGTGCTCCCGGAGGACAAGAGGCTGCTGCGCCAAGCCATCTGCCAGCTCAAAAAGGTCAACGACAGCGTCAGCGTCGAATACCGGGTGGCCCATCCGGGTGGGCAGTTGGTGCATGTAACCGGCAATATCAAGCTGCTGGAGGAAAACGGCGTACGGTTTTACCGGCGCTTTCTGCTCGACTGCACCGAACAGAAAAACCAGGAGGACCGGGAACGGCAGGAGGCCGAACGGTATCATCACGAGCTGATCCAGGCGCTGAGCACCGATTATAACCTCGTCTGCGTGTTTGACCTGGATACCGGCGGCGGCGAGGCGCTGCGGGTACACGAGTGCCCCTATGGCATTTTGGAGCCGATCTTTTCGGACGGGCGGCTGGTATTGGAGCAAAACCTGGGACGGTACATTGACAAGTGCGTTTACCGGGACGACCAGCCAATCCTGCGCGGTATCCTGAACCGGGCGTATCTGGAGGAGGAGCTGTCTAAAAACGAAACCTGTTACGCCAACTACCGCACCCTATGCGGCGGCCGGATCCGGTATTTCCAGATGAAGGCAGTGCGTGCCGGCGACTGGGACAACAGCCACGTAATGGTGCTGGGGCTGCGCTGCGTGGATGAGGAAACCCGCCGCGAGATGGAAAAGACCATCCTGCTGGAAAATGCCCTTGACGAGGCAAACCGTGCAAACCAGGCCAAGAGCACCTTCCTTTCGAACATGTCGCACGATATCCGCACCCCCATGAATGCGATCATCGGTTTTACTACCCTCGCCGCCAACCATCTCGGCCGTACCGAGCAGGTGGAAGAATACCTGCGCAAGATCATGACATCGGGCAACCACCTGCTGAACCTCATCAACGACGTGCTGGACATGAGCCACATCGAAAGCGGCAAGATCCAGCTTGACGAAAAGCCCTGCAGCCTGCCGGATATCCTGCACAGCCTCCGCAGCATCGTGCAGGTAGACGCGCGCGCCAAACAGTTGGAGCTGCACTTTGAGGCGGACGGGGTTACCGACGAGGTGATTCTCTGCGACAAGCTGCGGCTGAACCAGGTGCTGCTGAACCTGCTTTCCAATGCGGTCAAGTATACAAACCCCGGCGGCCAAATCACCCTGCGGCTGGCCCAGCTCCCAGGCCCGGATACCGGGGCAGGCCGGTATGAGTTCTGCGTACAGGACACCGGCATCGGCATGAGCGAGGAGTTTATCAGCCATATCTTTGAGCCGTTTGAACGGGAGCGCAACTCCACCATCAGCGGCATCCAGGGCACCGGGTTAGGGATGGCAATCACCCGGAACCTGGTGGATATGATGCACGGCGAAATCGAGATCAGCAGCCGCCAGGGCGAGGGTACCCTGGTGCGGGTCAGTTTCCCCTTCCAGCGGCCCCAGGGCGAGGGCACGCCCCCGGCATTGGAGGCGCCCGCCGGCCGGCCCCTGTTGGTCCTGGCCCCCCGGCCGGGCAATGCGGCAGGCCTTTTGGCACGGCTGGGCCTTGCAGCGGACTGTGCCGCAAGCGGGCCCCAGGCGCTCGAAATGGCTCTGCAGGCACAGCGGGAGGGCCGGCCCTATGCTGCCTGCCTGGCAGACTGGCAGATGCCCGGCGCAAAGGAGGCCGTGCTACGGCTGCGGCAGGACGCCGGCGGGATGCCGGTGCTTGCCGTGGCCGAATGCGACTGGCCGGATATTGAGCCGGAAGCGCAGGCAGCCGGCGTGGGGGCCTTCTGTGCAAAGCCTCTTTTCCTTTCGGGCCTGCACAGGGCGCTGGCAGCCCTGTTTGGCCTGCCCGTAAAGGCTTCGGACGAGCTGCCCCAAACGGCCGGACAGCCGCCGCGAAGCGGGCGGATCCTTTTGGTGGAGGATAACGAGCTCAACCAGGAGATTGCGGTGGCGATTTTGGAGGAGGAGGGCTTTGAGGTGGAGGTGGCCGGCAACGGCCGCGAAGCCCTGGATATGCTCTGCCAAAGCCAGCCGGGCTGGTACCGCCTGGTACTGATGGATATCCAGATGCCGGTAATGAACGGGTACCAGGCGGCCGAGGCAATCCGCGCTCTGCCGGACGAGGGCCTGAACGCCATCCCGATCATCGCCATGACCGCCAACGCCTTTGAGGAGGATAAGCAGGAGGCCCTGCGCCACGGCATGAACGCCCACATCGCAAAGCCTATCGACATTGAGCTGCTGCTTGATGCGCTGGATGGGGTGGATGGCAGGGAGTGAGCGGAATCAAGGAGGGGCAGGTTTTGGGCCAATCTGGGGGGCGCGTTTAGGGCCAATCCAGGGGGTACATCTGCTCCAGGGCACCTTCCGTCTCCGGCCTTGGAACCGCCGCTTTGCGGCGGGGCCTCCGACACGCGCCTGCGGGCGCAATCTTGCCGCTACGCGGCAATTTACCTTGCCCCAAACCCCTGTTTTGGGGGAATAAATCATATTTGATTTGAGTGTGCAACGCGAACGGCATAGAAACGGCGTTTTCGCAGTCAGCAAAGCCAAGGCTGGAGAACCGTTCCCCCCTCGCCAGCCGGCCACCTGCCAGCACCGATTTTGCCTTTTGAACAAACAGCCGCCCGCTCCGGTACATGGTGTACCGGAGCGGGCGGCTTGTTTTAGAAAGAGAGCTTTGAAAAAGCGGCACCTTTTTAGAAGTTGTACCATTAGCCGAAGTGCGCAGCATGGCGAGCAAATTTTTTGGCTGTCGAAGCCCCGAAATTGCCGAAAGCCTTGGTGGCTTTCAAAATTTTGGGGCAAAGACAGACGGGGTCGGCCGCATAAGGTACTTGCGTCCGACACTTCCCTGCGGGAAGATGCAGGGTTGAAATTTGCCGTCAGGGTGTGTGCGGCGGCTATTGGTACAGCTTCTCAGGCCGTCCCATGACGAACCAAGGTCATGGGGCGGTTTTTTCGTCCCATGGCGTAAATCCGCCCGCCTGGCGCCATCCGGGCCGGGCCACCACAAACCGGGGCATGCCCCCAAAGGAGGAATACCACTATGAAGGAGCTGGCAAAGCAGTACGACCCCGCGCAGGTCGAGGATCATATCTATGAGACCTGGCTGCAAAAGGGGTATTTCCACACCGAGATCGACCGCAGCAAAAAACCGTATACCATCGTCATGCCGCCCCCCAACATCACCGGGCAGTTGCACATGGGCCACGCGCTGGACGAGACCATGCAGGACATCCTCATCCGCTTTAAGCGGATGCAGGGCTATTGCGCCCTCTGGGTGCCGGGCACCGACCATGCATCCATCGCCACCGAGGCCAAGATCGTGGCCGCCATGAAGGAGGAGGGCCTTAGCAAGGAGGACCTGGGCCGGGAGGGCTTTTTAAAGCGCGCCTGGGCCTGGCGCGAGCAGTACGGCGGGCGGATTGTGGGCCAGCTCAAGAAGCTGGGCTGTAGCTGCGACTGGCAGCGCGAGCGCTTTACCATGGACGAGGGCTGCTCGGAGGCGGTGCGCGAGGTGTTTGTGCGGCTCTACGATAAGGGCCTCATCTACCGCGGCAGCCGGATGGTCAACTGGTGCCCCCACTGCAACACCTCCATCTCGGACGCCGAGGTGGAGTACGAGACCCAGGACGGGCATTTCTGGCACCTGCTGTACACGGTCAAGGAGACCGGCGAAAAGTTAGAGCTTGCCACCACCCGCCCCGAGACCATGCTGGGGGACACCGCCGTGGCCATCAACCCGGCCGACGAGCGGTACGCCCACCTGCACGGCTGCCATGTGGTGCTGCCGCTGGTAAACCGGGAGATTCCCATCGTCTGCGACGAGCACGCCGACATGGAAAAGGGTACCGGCGTGGTCAAGATCACCCCCGCCCACGACCCCAACGACTTTGAGGTGGGCCGCCGGCACGGGCTGCCCATGGTGCGGGTGCTTACCTGGGACGGCCGGATGACCGGCCCGGCCGACAAGGCCGAGGCCGACGCCCTGGCCGCCGCCGGCAAAACCGCCTCGGACGAGCCGGCGGTGCTGGATTGCGGCAAATACGCGGGGCTTACCGCCCGCGAGGCCCGCAAGGCCATCCTGGCCGACCTTGAGGCCGGCGGGTACCTGGGCGAGGTAAAGCCCTTGCAGCACGAGGTGGGCACCTGCTACCGCTGCCACACCACCATCGAGCCGATGGTCTCCCGGCAGTGGTTTGTCAAAATGGAGCCGCTGGCAAAGCCGGCCATCGCCGCGGTGCGCGCCGGCCGCACCCGCTTTGTGCCCGAGCGGTTCGACAAGACCTATTACAACTGGATGGAGAACATCCGGGACTGGTGCATCAGCCGCCAGCTCTGGTGGGGCCACCAGATCCCCGCCTGGTATTGTGACGACTGCAATGAGACCATCGTGGCCAAAACCGCCCCGGCCGTCTGCCCTAAATGCGGCTCGGCCCGTCTTACCCGGGACCCGGACACCCTCGACACCTGGTTTTCCAGCGCGCTCTGGCCCTTCAGCACCCTGGGCTGGCCCGAAAAAACCGAGGATCTTGGCTTTTTCTACCCCACCAACACCCTCGTGACCGGGTACGACATCATCTTTTTCTGGGTCTCCCGCATGATCTTCTCGGGGCTGGAGCAGATGGGCGAGGTGCCCTTTGACACCGTCTTTATCCACGGCATCATGCGGGACGCCGAGGGCCGCAAGATGAGCAAAAGCCTGGGCAACGGCATCGACCCGCTGGAGGTCATCCGGAATTATGGGGCCGACGCGTTGCGCTACACCCTGGTCAACGGCTCCACCCCGGGCAACGATATGCGCTACAGCGAGGAAAAGGTGCGCGCCGCCCGCAACTTTGCCAACAAGCTCTGGAACGCCGCCCGGTTTGTACTGATGAACCTGCCCGCGGATTTTGCCCCCGGCCTGCCGGGCGAGGGCAAGCTGGACATGAGCGACCGCTGGGTGCTCACCCGCCTTTCCCGCACCGCCCGCGAGATGACCGACAACCTCGAAAAATACGAGCTGGGCCTTGCCGCCGCCAAGGTGTACGATTTTATCTGGGATGTTTACTGCGATTGGTTCATCGAGATCGCCAAGGTGCGGCTCAATTCCGGCGACCCGCAGCAGGCCGACACCGCCCGGCGGGTGCTGGTGTATGTGCTGGGCGCGGCGCTGCGGCTGCTGCACCCCTTTATGCCCTTTGTAACCGAGGAGCTCTACACCGCCCTGCCCGGCAGCGCCAAAACCATCATGCTGGAGCCCTGGCCCACCCTGGACGGCCTGCGCGAGTGGCCGGGCGACGAGGCCGATTTTGAAAAGCTGGTGGACTATATCAAGGCGGTGCGGGCGCTGCGGGCCGAGATGGGGGTGCACCCCGCCAAAAAAACCAGTATGGTCATCGAAACCCAGGACGCCGCGGCCTTCCAAAAGGGCAGCGTCTATCTGGCGCGCTTTGCCTTTGCCACCGAGGTTACCCTCACCGACGTGTACGCCGGCCCCACCGAGGGGATGGTGCAGGCGGTGACCCACGCGGCCCGCGGGTTTATCCCGATGATGGAGCTGATCGACCGCGACAAGGAGCTGGCCCGGCTGAACAAAGAAAAGGCCGCCTGCGAAAAGGAGATCGCCCAGTTCAGCCGCCAGCTACAGAACCAGGGCTTTGTCAGCAAGGCCCCGGCCCATGTGGTGGAGGACATCCGCCAAAAGCTGGCCCGCGCCGAGGACAAACTGGCCCGCATCGGCCAGAGCCTCACGGCGCTGGGGTAAACCTGTGATGAAGCACCAAAAACAGGCCGGGCTCCCCGGGGCGTATTTTGAGCAGCTTCCGCTCCCCGACCCCCCGCCCCGGGGCCAAACGCCGCCACCCTCCGGGCCTCCGCGTCCTGCACATCCATCTGGGGGCCAAACATCCAGGCCCGCTCAGGGCGATCCAAAAACATCCCCCTGGGTGTGGGCACTGCGGTTTGTTTTTACGTTGGGGCTTGTGTGCAGCGTGGCTTTTATCTTCAAAAACTCCTTGCAGATTGCCGAGGCCTCCTCCGCGCGCAGCCGGCAGGCGATGCAGTTGCTCAATGGTGTGCTCGAAACGGTGGGGGCCGGGCCCTTCAGCGAATATTTTGTGCGCAAGCTGGCCCATTTTGCCGAGTTTGCGCTGCTGGGCTTTTGGTTCATGCTCTGCCTGCGGGTGTACACCCGGCGGTTTGTGCGGCATAGCGGCTGGCCGCTCTTTTTTGGGCTGCTGGTAGCCGACATCGACGAGCTGATCCAGCTATATGTGCCCGGGAGGTCAAGCTCGGTGCGGGATGTTTTTCTGGACTTTATAGGGGTGCTGGCCGGGCTGCTCTTTGCCCTGCTGCTCCTGCTTTTTGTGCGGATGTGCTCGGCGCTCCTGAAAGCCCAAAGAGGGCCGTAGCACTGCCGGCTGCCCCGGGCCGGGCCCTGCAAAACCGATACGAAGGAGATGAATCCGCATGACCCTATCCGAGGCCATCGAGTGGCTGCACAGCCTGCCGCGCCTGGGCGGCGGGGCTACCCTTTGCAGGATGCAGGCGCTCCTGCAGGAGTTAGGCGATCCCCAGCGGCAGCTCAGGTTTGTGCAGATTGCCGGCACCAACGGCAAAGGGACGGTGGCCGCCCTCACGGCCTGCATCCTGCAAAGGGCCGGGTATAAAACCGGGCTCACCATCTCGCCGTATGTGCTGGAATTCCGCGAGCGGTTCCAGATGGATGGCCGGATGATCCCGCCCGAGGAGCTTGCCGCCCTGGCCGCAGAGGTCAGGGCGGCGGCCGGGAGGGTATCCGCCGCCGGGGGCGAAATGCCGGTGGAGTTTGAGGCGGTCACCGCCCTGGCGCTGCTGTGGTTTGCTCGCCGGGGCTGCGAAATCGCCGTGCTCGAAACCGGCCTCGGCGGCCGTTACGACGCGACCAATGCGGTGCAGAATACCCTTGTCTCGGCCATCACCCGCATCGGGCTGGACCACACCGAGCTGCTGGGCGACACGCTTGGCGCCATTGCGCGGGAAAAATGCGGCATCATCAAGCCGGGCAGCATTGTGGTTTGTTACCCAAGCCAGCCAAAGGAGGCCCTGCGTGAGATTGTGGTGGAGGCCGGCCGGCAGGGCTGTGAGCTGGTGGTGCCGGATCTCGACGATCTTACCCGCCGGCAGGGCCCGCCCTTTACCAACCGGATGGATTACGGTGGTTACGAGGTGGACCTGCCCTTTATCGGGGCGCACCAGGCCTGCAACGCCGCCATGGCGGTTGAGATTGCGCTCGCTCTTTGCCGCAAGGGGCTTGCCATTGGGGACGACGCCATCCTGGCCGGGCTCGGGGCTGCCCGTCTGCCCGCCCGGGTGGAGCTGCTGCGGCGTGAGCCCCTTGTTTTGCTGGACGGCTGCCACAACCCAGACGGCGCCGCCGCCCTCGCGGGGGTGCTGCGGGAGGAAAAGGCCGCCGGCCTTACCGCCGTCATCGGGATGCTTGGGGATAAAAAAGTCGAGGAATCGCTTGAAAACCTGTCCGGCTGTTTCGCAAGGGTTTATACCGTTTCGCCAGGCTGCCCGCGCGCCCTGCCGGCCGGGGAACTGGCCCGGCTGGCCGGCCGGCATTTCCCGTGGGTGCGCCCCTGCCGCAGCCTGCCCGAGGCGGTTGGGTGCGCCCTTGCCGAGGAGAGGGACCTTGTGGTTTGCGGTTCGCTCTATCTTGCGGCTGAGGCGCGCGGCCTGCTGCTGGAGCGGCTGGGCCGTAAAAAATAACCTGTCCTGGGCTGTGGGAACCACTCTCGGGGCCGATAGGCGTAAAACGGGCCGCAGGGAGCGGCTTTTCCGCGGCCGTGCGTTCCTTTGGGCCGCCTGGCCCTTGGCCTTTCCCGGCTCCGCCCCGGCCGTTTTCGGCCTTTGGCTTCTTTGCGCCCCTCATCCCGCCCGCATCTGCGCCGTTTTCCTGCGGTATGGCCTTTTCCCGCCAGCCTTTTTGTGGGCTTGTCCAGATTCCGGCAAAACTCGCACCCCAAATCGGCTACACTAAAGCCCGTACACAGAGGGTTCTGTGTACGGGCTTTTCGTATCTTACAATAAAAGGAGGTTGGCCGCGGTGGCAGGGGTTACCTTTTCGGGTGCGGACGGCACGCTCTTTGCGTACCTTGTGGGCGAAATCGACCATCACTCGGCCCAGCAGCTACGCCAGGCCATTGACGCCCGGCTTGCCCTCGCTGCCCCCGCCCGGCTTACGCTGGATTTTGGCGGGGTCACCTTTATGGATTCCTCCGGCGTCGGGCTGATTCTCGGCCGGCAAAAGCGCATGCGGGAAGCAGGCGGGGTGCTGGTGGTCCAGCGTCCGCCCGCGCAGATCCAAAAGATGCTCGAATTGGCCCGGGTCAGCTATGTGTAAAGCTGCGGCGGTGTGGGCGCCTGGGCGCGCCGCAGTAATTTGCAGCACGGCCATCCGCCCTCTGCGCGCCGGTTTCTGCCGCGCCGTACCAATCATCAAAAGGGGATAGCACTATGAAAGCGCAAAACCTTGTCCGCTGTGCCTTTTACTCCCGTGGGGTCAACGAGGCATTTGCCCGTGGTATGCTCGCGGCTTTCCTTGCCCAGGCCGACCCCACCGTCCCCCAATTGGCCGACATTAAAACGGCCGTTTCGGAGGCAGTCACCAACTGTATTGTCCATGCGTATCCCAATGGGGTTGGACTGGTCCGGCTTACTGCCGCCCTCTATGAAGGGGGCCTTGTCAGGATCACCGTTGCCGACAAGGGGGTCGGCATCCCGGATGTAGAGCAGGCGATGCAGCCCCTCTTTACCACCGGCAACCCGGAGGAGCGCGCCGGGCTTGGCTTTGCGGTGATGCAGAGCTTTATGGATACCGTCAAGGTCAGTTCGGCGCCCGGGCGGGGTACCCGGGTAGTACTTACGAAACGGCTGAGCCCCCGCGGCTGAGCCTCCTTTCCTTTTTACATAGGCGGCGGATTCCCGCCGCCCCAAAAAGGAGGAGGATCGCCCTATGCCTACCCGGCTTGGCCCGCGCGAAGAATTCATCCAGGACAATCTCGGCCTTGCCCACGCCTGCGCGGGGCGGTTCCGCGGCCGGGGCATCGAATATGACGACCTGTATGCCGCCGGCTGCATGGGGCTGGTCAAGGCCTACGACGGGTTCGACGAACAGCGCGGGGTCTGCTTTTCTACCTATGCGGTACCGGTCATCTTGGGCGAGATCAAAAAGCTCTTCCGGGACGGCGGTACGGTCAAGGTCAGCCGTTCGGTCAAGGAGTTGGGGCTTAAGGTGGGTGCCGCCCGCGAGCAGATGCTCAAAGCTACCGGCGCCGAGCCCACCGTCGCCCAGTTAGCCCAGCGGCTCGGGGTTCGGCCCGAACAGGTGGCCCTTGCGATCCAGGCAAACCAGCCCGCCCTCTCGCTTACCCCTGTATCCGAGGAGGATGGTTCCCGTGAGCTGGATATCCCGGTAGACTCCCCTGAGGAGGAGCTGGCCGACCGCATCAGCCTGGCCGAGGTACTCGGCCGCCTCCCGCCGGACGACAGGGCCCTTATCGGCTTCCGCTTTTATAAGGGCTGGACCCAAAGCCAAACTGCCAAGGCCCTTGGCACCACCCAGGTACAGATTTCCCGGCGGGAACGCCGTATCCTGAAACAACTGCGCGGGCTGCTGCTGGAATAAAACGGCCGGCTCCCGTCAATAGTACAAAATGTAATGTTCCAGGGGATAAAAATACAGGATGAAACAACCTGTATAAATCGGCCGAGCATGCTGTCTGGAATTTCAACAAAAACTTTACCGTAAAATGGACAAAACGACAAAACCGCCCTCAAACGCAGTTTTTGTGTTGACTTTCCAGCAAATTCCTGCTATGATAACTAAGCCGTCAGGGATGGCGGGCGCTCGCAGCGCCAGGCAGCAAATTACAGAACCACAAAAAAGGGGCTTGACAAGAAGGTCTAAGGTGTGGTAAAGTAAATAAGCTGTCCGCAGGGGCGGGGAGCGCGCAGGACCTTGAAAATTGAACAATATCGAAGCTTGAATGGAACCCTTAAAGGTGTTGGAAAGCACTTTAAAATTCCAAAGAGTAATTCGACAGGACGCAAGCGATTGCGTTTTGAGCGAAGGCGATTTAAGCTCAGAGTGATCTGGTTTAGATACCATTTAACAA
>CAJTSP010000072.1:5652-13161 GCA_910578965.1 uncultured Oscillospiraceae bacterium | reverse complement strand
CAGAGCCTGTCCAGCCAGTTGTCCAGCGTGCCGGCCTGCCAGGGCGTTGTCAAAAAGGCGGTGGTGGAGCGGCTGCGTCGGGGCCACAAGGTGCTCACCCTGCCCGAGACCGGGCAGGAGTACCGCATCCGCTTTTCGATCCGCAAAAACGAGGCCGAGATTTTTCTGGATACCAGCGGCGAGGGGCTGCACAAGCGCGGCTACCGCCGTAATGCTACCGGGGCGCCCATCAAGGAGACCCTGGCGGCCGCCATTGCCGACCTTGGCCGGGTACGGCGGGACAGCTTGGTGCTGGACCCCTTTTGCGGCAGCGGCACCCTGGTGATCGAGGCCGCGCAAAAGGCCCTCAACATCGCGCCCGGCCTGCGCCGCCGGTTTGCCGCCGAGCATTACGCCTTTGTGCCGCCCGAGGTTTGGGCACAGCAGCGGGAAAAATGCCTGGCCGAGGCAAAGCCGGACGCCGGGTTTGAGGGCGTTGGGTACGACATTGACCCTGAGGCGGTGCGGCTGGCGAACCAAAATGCCAAGCTGGCCGGGGTAGGCGGGCGCTGCCGGTTCGAGCTGGCCGACGTGGGAGCGTTTGCCCCCGCGCCAAACGCCATTGTGCTCACAAACCCTCCCTACGGCGAACGGCTGGGTAGCCAGGACACTGCCGCCGCCCTGGCCGGTGTGCTGGGCCGGCAGTTGCGGCTGCACCCAGCGGCAGGGGTGTATGTAATCACCGCAGATGCCGACTTTGAAAAGCATTATGGCATGCGTGCGGCCCGCCGCCGCAAGCTGTATAACGGGATGATCCCCTGCCAGGTGTATATGTACTACACTGGGGCCGCAGGCCCGAAAGCGGCGCAGGCGGGCAAGGGGGGAAGGGCCGATGGCCAAAAAGGAGCCTATGCCCGCCGGGCGGATGCATGACCCCGCGGGCCTCGGGCTTGCCGCTTGCCGGCAGCTTTTCCCTGCCGGTAGGCAGCCGGCTGCCATGCGCCGCAGGCACGGCCTCCGGCAGCATGGAAGCGGCGGCGGAGCCCGGCTTTGCAAAAAGGAGGAGTTTTTTGTATGTTGCAGGAGTTTGTTTCCAGCCCGCATCCTGCCCCGGGGCCGGAGGCCGGCAGCCGCCTTTCCCGGCGCAAGGCGCAGTTAGCCGGGCAGTTGCAGCGCATCAAGGCGGCCAGGCTGCCGGTGCTGGTGCTGTTTGAGGGCTGGGGCGGCGCGGGCAAGGGCCGGCTGATCGGCCGGGCCATCCAGCAGATCGACCCGCGCTTTTTTAAGGTGTACAGCATGCCCGCCCCCACCGCCGAGGAGCGGCGCAAGCCCTTTTTGTGGCGGTATTTCAACGTGATCCCCGAGGCGGACAAGTTTGTCTTTTTGGATTCCGGCTGGTTGGACGAGACGGTGCGCGCCCGGCAGGAAGGGGACCTTGAGGGGGAGGAGTACGCCGCCCGGCTTGAGAGCATCAACACCTTTGAGCGGCAGCTCACCGCCGGAGGCTACCTGCTCATCAAGATTTTTTTGCAGATCAGCCGCAAGGAGCAAAAAAGGCGCTTGGGAAAGCTGGCAGGCGGCAAGGACACCGCCTGGCGGGTGGACGGCTATGATGCCTGGCAGGCAAAGCACTACAAAACCTGTTTTGCCGCCTTTGACGAGGCGCTGGAGGCTACCAACACCGCCTATGCGCCCTGGCACATTGTGGATGCCGAGCAAAAAAAGCCGGCCGAGCTGGCCGTATACACCCTTCTTACCGACGCTATCGAAACGGCGTTGGCCACCCGGCCGGGCCTGGGGCTTATTGCACAACGGCAGTTCCCGCTGCGCCCCATGCCGCTTTTGGAGGATGTTGCGCTGGACAAAACCCTCACCGACAAGGAGTATGACGCCCGGCTCAAAGAGCTGCAGGCCCAGTTGGGCGAGCTGCACAACCGCCTGTACCGGAAAAAGGTGCCGGTGGTCATCGGCTATGAGGGCTGGGACGCTGCCGGCAAGGGCGGCAACATCAAGCGGCTTACCGCCGCGCTGGACCCCCGCGGGTACGAGGTGATCCCCATCGCCAGCCCCGAACCGCACGAGCTGGCCCGCCACTACCTCTGGCGGTTCTGGCGCGCGCTGCCCAAAACCGGCCATATCACCATCTTTGACCGCACCTGGTACGGCCGGGTGATGGTGGAGCGGCTGGAGGGCTTTTGCTCGGAGGAGGACTGGAAGCGAGCCTACAACGAGATCAACGAATTTGAAAAGGAGCTGGCCGACTGGGGCGCGGTGGTGCTCAAGTTCTGGGTGCAGATCGACAAGGACACCCAGCTCGCCCGCTTTACCGAACGGCAAAACACCCCCGAAAAGCGCTGGAAGATCACCAAGGAGGATTGGCGCAACCGCGAGAAGTGGGATGCCTATGAACAGGCGGTCAACGAGATGCTGCAAAAAACCAGCACGGTAAACGCCCCCTGGCACATCATTGAATCGGTGGATAAAAAATACGCCCGCGTCAAGGCGTTGGGCATTGTGGTGGAGGCGCTGGAAAGGGCGCTCAAATAAAACCCTGCCGTACCCGTCCGGGCGGCCTTCGGAGGCTGAGGGGCTTTTCAGCGAGACGCTCAAAAAAGGGGCGGCCGGGCAAGGCTCGCAGGTTTTTCAAAGAGGCTTGCAAAAGAGGGAGGGCTGCCCATGCGGCGGCCCCCCTCTTTTTGTACCCATTTTGCGGCTTACCCTGGCGAAACGGCGTAGACCGTATGTTCGGCGTCCTGGTACCACACCGGGTAGCGCGCGGCATAAAAGGCTTCGTCTACCGCAAACTCGCTGCGCTCATAGCTGCCAACCAGCACATACCCAATGCCCCACCGGGCCAGCAGCTCCTCGCTGGGGGCCTCGTACAACTGCCGCGCGGCCTCGCCCTGGGCATTGTAGTGCATCCCGTGGAAATACAGGTAAGAGCTGCTGCCGCATAAAATCGGCCGCCCCGCAAGGCTGGCCACCGGGTTTATGTGCTGGCTGCCGGTCAAAAACAGGGCGTTGGGGCAGGCGTTTTGCTCCACAAACCCGGCCAGCGCAATGTCCTCGGCCGAAAACTGCTGGTAGCGGCCCACCGCCTCCCGGCCCAGGGTCAGCACCCCACCAAAGGTGCCTAGAAAGAGCGCGGCCGCCAGCAGCAGCGCCGCCGCGGCCCGGCCCTGCCAAACGCTTTTGGCCTGCCGCAAAAGCAGTGCCGCGCCGTCGCATAGAAGGTTTGCCGCCAGCAAACAGCCCACCATGTGCCACACAAACAGCAGCTTGTTATTGTCGTAATTGTTGGGCTGGAACACTACGCACTCGGCCAGGGCCAGAATCGCCAGCCCCCCGCCGTACAGCCAGCGCAGTTTTTTGCCCGCGTGCCAAAAGCCCGGGATCAGCAAAAGATACACAAGGCCGATGTTTTTGATATAAAACCAGAAATAGTTGTCTCCCTCGTTGGCCCAGTTCCAGTGCCAACGCAGAAAATTTGCTCCTTCGCCGGTCTGCCGGAAGATCACCAGACAAAGCTGGGGCAGGCAGAGCGCCCCGGCCAGCGCGGCGTACCAAAGCCAGGGCAGCAGCGCCCGCGGCCCGCCCTGCCCCTTTGCATGCAGAGCTGCCCGGAGCAGCAAAACCGCGCTGATGAGTACCAGGGATAGCAGGCTGTGGGTGTGGGTTAAGGGCAGGCAGCCGGCCAACAGGGCCAGCGGCAGCCAAAGCCGTGCCTCGCCCTCAAGGGCAAACCGCCAGAGCAGGTACAAACAGCAGAGCAGCAATGCCCAGCCAAACAGGGTGGCCCGCTGGGGGATCAGCATATCCGCAATGGGGTTGACCCAGCGGATGTTTTTTTCTACATAGTTGGTGGGGGTTTCGTAAAAGGCGGTAAAGATGCGGGTAAAGTTGCTTTTGTCCTGCCCAAGGCCCTCCAAAAAATAGGCAAAACCAAACCCGCCGCCCGCAAAAAACAGCCAGAACGCGCAGCTTGCCTTGCCCGCACCACCCAGCACCCGCCGGGCCAGCAGCCAAAACATCCCGTACACTGCCGTTAATGCCAGGGCCTGCGGCAGCAGGCAGGCGCTTTTGAGGGGTGCGCCCAGCACCAGCAGCACGCTGCTGACCGTCTCGCATAAAAAAGGGTAGCCGAACAGAGACTGGCCGGCCAAAAGCGGGTAGCCCGGCGGGAAAACCCCCTGCGCCGCAATGCCTTTGATAAAGGCCAGGTGCATGGGCAGGTCGCCATAGGTGCTCTGCCCGCACCAGTAGGCCCCGTTTGCCAGGTGCAGGGTGTGGGTATGCAGCAGCCAAAGGCTAAAGGCCAGCACCGGCAGCACCGAGGCCGCCAGGGCCGGCCCCCCGTGCCCGGCCGTTCGGCCGCCAAGCCCCCGGCTCTCTGCCCTGCCGGCCCCGGCCGCCGGGCCGCCCGCTTCAGCCCTGCCGGCCCCAAAACGGGGGAGGCGGCCCGCCGCCCAAAGCCCGGCCAGCATGGCCAGGGCCAGCGCCGCAAGCGCCGCCGCTCGGCTAAAGCCCAGCGCCAGTGCGGCCAGCGCCGGCAGGGCGGCTAAAAGGCCCAGACCAAAGCCGGCCCCCAGCAAAAGCCAGAGCGCCGCCCCCTCGCCCGCAAACACCCGCCGGGCCAGCGCCGTGCCCGCCAGCCAAAAAACCACCAGATACCCCGCGCCCGCAAGGCTGCCCAAAAGCTCCATCCTCTTGCCCCTCCGTGCCTGTTTTGTAAAATGCCCGGCCCATACCGGCCGGCGGCCAAGCCGCAGGCCAATACCCCGGCGCCCTTTTATGCCCGCCCGGTACGCCTTACACCCCGCTGAAGTCAAAGGGCGGGGTATACTCCTCCCGGGCGCTGCTTTTTTGCTGCATGTAGCCGTTTGTAAGCCCCAGCCCTACCGCCGTGTTGATGACCTGCCGATATTCCCAGGTGCTGATCCGTCGGCCCAGGGGCTTATGCTCCGCCGCCCTATAAAAGGGGGTGTATTGGCTCATCAGGCTGGGCACAAAGCTGCCTGCCGGCAGGCTGGCCATAAAGCTGAGCACCGCCCTGCTGTCGGCCAGGGCGCCCGGCAGAGCCAGGTGCCGTAAAACCACCCCGCGCCGCAAAAGCCCCGCGCCGTCGTACACCGGCGGGCCGGCCCGGGCAATCATCTCGCGTACCGCCTTGCTGCACACCGCAAAATAATCTTCCGCGCCGGAATACTCCCGCGAAAGGGCAGGCGAAACATACTTGACGTCCGCCAGCCAGACGTCTACCACCCCGTCCAGCGCCCGCACCGTACCCACCGTTTCGTAGCCGCCGGTGTTGTACACCACCGGCAGCCGGCAGCCCCGCTCCCATGCCTCATGCAGGGCCGGCAGTATCCAGGGCAGCCATTGGGTGGCCGTGACCAGGTTAAGGTTGTGCACCCCTTGCGCCGCGAGCTCCAAAAAAATCCCGGCCAGCCGCCCGGTGCTGATCTCGCGCCCAAGCCCCCCGGCGCTGATGCGCCAATTCTGGCAGTAGCAGCAACTTAGCGGGCAGTGGCTAAAGAACACGGTCCCGCTGCCCCGGCTGCCGCTGATGCAGGGCTCCTCCCCAAAATGCGCCGCAGCCCGCGCCACCTTTAGTACCCCGCCCGCGCCGCAGGCCCCGGCGGCGGCGCGCCGGTCGGCCCCACACTGCCGCGGGCAGAGCATGCAGCGCGCAGGCGCGGGGCCGGATGGGCTTTTTGGCATCGAAAAGCACCTCTTTCCTGTTTTTGGGCGGACCCTGTTGTTTTCACTATACCACAACCGGCGGCGTTATGGTATAATTTTTATATAGACAGGGTGACCGCTGGGACGACCGCCGCCTGCCAGGGGCCGGCGTGTTTTTGCCAAGGGGTGCCACGCTTGGAAAAGGAGGGGCCGCCATGCCCACCAACGAACAGGAACTGGACAAGGTCCGCAAGAATCTTAAGTATCTCGGCCTGCTGGCGCGGGACTGGCCCACCATCGAGGAGGCTTGTACCGAGATTATCAACCTGCAGGCCATCCTCAAGTTGCCCAAGCCCACCGAGCACTTTTTGAGCGACCTGCACGGCGAGTACGAGGCGTTTACCCACATCCTCAACAACGCCTCGGGGGTTATTAAAGAAAAGGTGGACCGGGTGCTGGGGGAGGGGGTGCCGCCCGGGGAACGGGCCGAGTTTGCCACCCTCATCTACTACCCCGCCCAAAAGGTGGAGGAGCTCAAAAGCCGCCAAGCCGACCTGGACGCCTGGTACCGGCAGACCCTTTATCGGCTGATTGACGTCTGCCGGGTGGTGGCCTCTAAGTACACCCGCAGCTTTGTGCGCAAGCGGATGCCGCCAAACTATGCCTACATCCTGGACGAACTGCTCCACGCCCATTTTGAGGACCACGACAAGGAGTTTTACTACGGTCAGATTCTCACTTCGATCATCGGCGTCGGCCGGGCGGATGATTTTATCGAGGCGCTGGCCGGCCTTATCAAAAAGCTGGCGGTATACAAACTGCATATTGTGGGTGACATCTTTGACCGCGGGCCCCGGCCCGACCTGATCTTAGAGCAGCTAATGGCCCACCACTCGGTGGATTTCCAGTGGGGGAACCACGACGTGGTGTGGATGGGTGCGGCGGCGGCCAGCCCTGTCTGCGTGGCCACCGTGCTTAAAACCACCCTTGCTTACAACAACCTGGAGGCGCTGGAGGATGGTTACGGCATCAACCTGCGCCCGCTGGCCCTTTTTGCCGAAAATGCCTACCGCGACTGCGATGTCCATCGTTTTTATCCCCACACCGACGAGAGCCGCGGCCCCTACCACCGCAGCGAGCTGACAAGGGTGGCCCGGATGCACAAGGCCATCACGGTCATCATGCTCAAGCTGGAGTGCCAGGTCATCGACCGTGAACCGGACTTTGAACTGGCCGGCCGGGATTTCCTGCGCCGCATCAGCTTTGCCGAGGGCACGGTGGAGGTGGAGGGCAGGCAATACCCTATGCTGGACACCGACCTGCCCACCGTAGACGAGGCCGACCCGGCCCGGCTGACCCCCGAGGAGCAGGAGGTGATCGGACTGCTCTGCCGCAGCTTTGCCGAGAGCGAGCGGCTGCAACGGCATGTGCAGTTTTTGTACGCCAAGGGCGGGGTGTACCATGTGGAAAACGGCAACCTGCTCTTCCACGGCGCGCTCCCCCTCACCGAGAGCGGCAGCTTTGCGGTGGAGACCTTTGAGCACAAGAGCTATGCCGGCCGCGCCTTGATGGATTACTGCGAGGAGCGGGCCCGGCGGGGCTATTTTGCGCCCGAGGGCAGCGAGGAGCGCCGGCGCGGGGGGGATTTCCTCTGGTACCTCTGGTGCGGCAGGCTTTCGCCGCTTTTTGGCCGCTCCAAGATGACCACCTTCGAGCGGATTTTTATCCCGAATAAGGAAGCCTGGGCAGAGGAAAAAAACCCTTACTACCGTTTTGTAAACGATACCAAAATGGACCGCGCCATCCTGGCCGAGTTTGGGCTGGACCAGACCCACAGCCACATCATCA
>CAJTSP010000072.1:0-5642 GCA_910578965.1 uncultured Oscillospiraceae bacterium | reverse complement strand
GGCGGTGGAGGGCGAAAAGCCGCTCAAGGGCGGCGGGCGGCTGATCGTGATCGACGGCGGCTTCTGCCGGGCCTACCACGAGCGCACCGGCATCGCCGGGTACACCCTTGTGTACAACAGCCGCGGCATGTCCCTGCGGGTGCACGAGCCGTTTGAAAGCACCGAAAAGGCTATCCTCCAAAACCGGGACATCCTCTCGAGCGTCGACGTATTTGAGACGACCGAAAAACGGATGCTGGTGGGGGATACCGATGAGGGGCGTCGCCTGCAGGCCAGCATCGACGACCTCAAGCTGTTGGTTACCGCCTACAAGACCGGCCTGCTCAAGGAGTACGGCCCCCGCAGGTGAGCCCGCGCCCCGGCCGGGCGTCCAGCAGGCCCCGCCCTTGGCCGTGCGGGCCCCCAAAAGGAGGATTTTTTAATGCAAAACACCTTGGAATGCACGCCCCCGCATCACCCCGCGCCCGGCGCCCCGCTGCCTTTTGAGGGGCCGGAAAACTTCCGTGAGCTGGGCGGCTGGCCCGCTGCGGGCGGGCGCCGGGTCAGGTACGGGCTTTTTTACCGCTGCGGCGCGCTCTGCGAGATCGAAACCCCCGCCGACCGGGCCCTCTTTGCCGGGCTGGGCGTCAAGGCTGTCTGCGACCTGCGCTCCTCCATGGAGCGGGCCGCCCTGCCCGACCCGGAAATCCCCGGCGTCGTCCGGCACGACATCTCGGCCATTTTGGACGAGGCCGGCCGGGAGATCAATTACGATCCCCGCGCCTTTGCCCGCAGCACCCCGGCCGAGCTTTCGGAGGTGGCCCGCAGCATGCGCGGCATCTATGCCCGGCTGCCCTTTGGCAATGCGGCCTACCGGGCGCTCTTTGGCGAAATCCAAAACCGCCGGCTGCCGCTGCTCTTTCATTGCTCGGCCGGCAAGGACCGTACCGGCATTGCTGCCGCGCTGATTCTGCTGGCGCTGGGGGCCAGCCGCGAAACGGTTACCGAGGATTTTATGCTCACCAACCGCTGCCGTCCCCGCGAGGCCGCCCGGCTGCGGCAGCGCATGGCCCGGCAGCTTGCCGCCGACCCCGGCTTTGCCCCCTTTGTGCAGGCCATCGGCGGGGTACTGCAGCAAAACCTTGACGCCGCGCTGGACGCCATCCTTGCCCGGTACGGCAGCTTTGAGGGGTATTTTGACGCCGAGTATGGGCTAAACGCCGCCGCCCTTGCGCGGCTGCGAGCCGACTGCCTGGAATAACCCTTTGTCCGGCCCAGACCAAAGGGGGCCGGAGGCTTTTTCAAGGGCCGGCGGGCCCTGTGCGTTCTGCCGGGCCGGCCCCCTGCCCGCCGCGCGGGCGTTTTTTTGCCGGCTCCACAAACAATAAAAAGGAGTGTGACCACTAATGCCTACTCCCCACAACCGCGCCGAAAACGGCCAGATTGCCAAAACCGTCCTGATGCCGGGCGACCCGCTGCGCGCCAAATTTATTGCCGAGGCCTTTTTGGAGGGCCCGGTGCTGGTAAACGATGTACGCGGCATGCTGGGCTACACCGGCTCTTACAAGGGCCGCGCCATCAGCGTGATGGGCAGCGGCATGGGCATGCCCAGCATCGGCATCTATTCCTACGAGCTGTACAGCCGGTACGGGGTCGAGAACATCGTGCGCATCGGCTCGGCCGGCAGCTATACCCCTGCCGCCAGGGTTTACGACGTGGTGCTCGCCACCGGCGCTTACTCCGAGAGCAGCTACGCCAAAACCCAGAGCGGGTTTGAAGGGGACGTTACCCGTCCCAGCGAGGAGCTCAACAGGCTGCTGCGCCAGAGCGCCGCGGCGCAGGGCATCCCGCTCATTGAGGGCATCGTGCATTCCAGCGATGTTTTTTACCGCGAAACGTCGGCCCAGGGCCCGCTCTACTGGGAAATCCTGCGGGATCAAAAGGGCTGCCTTGCGGTGGAGATGGAGAGCTTTGCCCTCTTTCACAATGCGCGGCAGCTCGGCAGGCGCGCCGCCTGCCTCCTCACCATCTCGGACAGCTTTGTAAGCCCCGAAATTACCACGCCCGAGGAGCGCCAAACAAGCTTTACAAGCATGATGAAGGTTGCATTGGAGGCCGTATACGATGGCTGAATACGACAAAGCCGCCCTGATCCGCGCGGCCTTTTCCGCCCGCGAAAGGGCCTATGCCCCTTACTCCCGCTTTAAGGTGGGCGCGGCCCTGCTGGCCAAAAACGGGCAGGTGTTTACCGGCTGCAACATCGAAAATGCGGCTTACGGCCCCACCAACTGTGCCGAGCGGACCGCCCTGTTCAAGGCGGTGAGCGAGGGGGTGCGCGAGTTTGCGGCCATCGCGGTGGTGGGCAGCCGGGAGGGGGAGGTCAACACCCTTGTCACAGGGCCCTGCGGGGTCTGCCGGCAGGCGCTTTACGAGTTTGGCGGCCCGGGATTGGCCGTGCTCATGGCCCGTACCGAAACCGACTACATTGAAACGACCCTGGGCGCCCTGCTGCCCTACGGGTTTGGGCCCCAAAACCTAACAGAGTAAAATATCCGGGAGCCTGCCGCTCTTAGGGCCCGTACCGCCCTTTACCTGTGCGGGCCGTAAGCGCATAAAGCGCGGCTGTGCAAAAGGGCCTGTTATCAAATTGTAAACTGCCCTTTTTCGCCATTTTGGTTGAAAAACTGCCCCAAACCCGGTATACTGTAAGGCATGGCCGCAGGGCCGGGCATGCCCGGCCCTTTCCAAACGCGGCCCTGCCCGGGCCGTGCGGCGCAGGAGCGGCATGGATGCCGCACCGCTGCGGCGGCCCGTCCGACCATTTCTGCAACAATGAGAAGGAGAGAGTACAAAGACATGAAAAAGATTCTTGCTCTTGCCCTGGCATTCGCGCTGGCCCTGTCCTTGGCTGCCTGTGGCGGCGGCGCCTCCAGCACCCCGGCTGCGAGCACCCCGGCCGCCAGTACCCCCGCGGCCAGCACCCCGGCCGAAAGCACTCCCGCTGCCCCGGCTGCGCCCGCCGGCAACGAGGCCGATGCTATCGACGATAACATGACCAGCGCCGATGGCCAGTATCAGGTGGCCTTCATCACCGACGTGGGCCAGTTGAAGGACAAGTCCTTCAACCAGGGCACCTACGACGGCGTCAAGCTGTACGCCGCCGCCAACGGCCTGAGCTACAAATACTATCAGCCCGCCAATGGCGACCAGGCTACCGACGATGACCGCTATGACGCCATGAAGGCTGCTGTCGAGGGCGGCGCCGAGGTGGTTGTGTGCGCCGGCTTTATGCAGGAGGCCGCTATGCGGCGCGCTGCGGCCGAGTTCCCGGACGTGCCCTTTGTCTTCATCGACGGCTACCCCTTGAGCGACGACGCGGGCAACAGCCTTGCCAACGTTGCGGGCATCTCCTTTAAGGAGGAGCAGGCCGGTTACTTTGCCGGCTATGCCGTTGTAAAAGAGGGCTTTACCAAGCTGGGCTTCTCGGGCGGCGGCGGCGGCACCAACCCCGCCTGCTGCCGGTTTGGCTACGGCTTTGTGCAGGGCGCCAACGCCGCTGCGGCCGAGCTGGGCGTTCAGGTTGATATGAACTATTCCTGGGAGTACGGCGCGTCCTTCCAGGCTTCGCCCGACCTGCAAACCATGATTACCGGCTGGTACGACCAGGGCACCGAGGTCGTGTTTGCCTGCGGCGGCTCGATGTTCGCCTCCATTTCTGCCGCTGCCTCGGCCACCGACGGCTATGTTGTGGGCGTGGACGTTGACCAGTCCAGCCAGGCCGAGGCGGGCGTTGTGGTTACCAGCGCCATGAAGGGCCTGTCCGACGCGGTGCAGTGGGCCGTTGCCAAGGTCTACGACGGCACCTTCAGCGAGATCGGCGGCACCGGCACCAGCCTTGGCGTGGACGACAACGCCGTGGGCCTGCCCACCGCTACCTGGTCTATGGCCAACTACACCGTAGCCGATTACGAGAGCCTGTTTGCCCAGGTGGCCGGCGGCTCGGTTAAGATCGACGACAATTATGAGAACCTTGAGCAGGATTACTCCAACCTTACCCTGAATATCAAGTAAGACAGTCTTGCCTGCCAGGGAGGGCGGGGGGCCTTTGGCCCCCCGCCCTCTTGATTTTTTGGGCTGTTTCGAATAAGATGAAAACAGGATCATATCACGCAACAGGAGGCTCCGCCATGAAAGAACGGATTTTAGTGGTAGACGACGACAGCATGAACCAGATGCGCACCAAAACCATCCTGAAAAAGGAGGGCTATGAGGTGGCGCTGGCCAGCTCGGGGCTGGAGGCGCTGGGCCGGCTCAAGGCCGAGCCGGTGGACATGGTGTTGCTGGATATTGATATGCCCGGCATGAGCGGCATCGAGACCTTTGAGCAGATGAAGGAGCTCAGCTACCGCATCCCGGTGATCTTTTTAACCGCTTCCGGGCTGGAGGAGGATGTCATGAGCGCCATCCGGCTGGGGGCGGCAAACTATCTGGTCAAGCCTTTTCACCCCAATGAGCTGCTCAAACGGGTTGCACAGGAGTTTGCAAAGGAATGAGGGCGGAAGAACAAACCGGCCGGCATCTGCTTTTGGCGGTGGTGGCCACCGCGTTCAGCGTGGTGCTCTGCCTGGCCACGGCGGTGATGAAATGGGAGCTCTGGACCATCCCCCTTTTGGTGCTGGGCTGCCTGTATGTGTGGTTTTTGCATATTGCAAGGGCCGGCTCGGATACGCTATACGAAAACCTGTGCGTCAGCCTGATGCTCGCCGGTTTCTTTTTCTTTGGGGTGCATGAGGAGAGCCTGTTTGAGCTGCCGGCTATGGCCTGTGTTTTGGTGCTGGCACTCTTTGCACTGAACAAAAAGTGGATCCTGCACGCCATCGAGACGCTGTATCTGATGAGTCTGGCGTACCAGGTGCTTATCCTGCACACCGTCAACCGCCGCACACCCTGGCAGCTTCTTGCCCGGGTGGGGCTGGGGGTTGCTATAACCTTTGGCGGCACGGCGCTGGCTGCCTACTGGATCGGCCAGCGCAACGCACAGCGCAGGCGGTACGAGCGGGTATTTGAAAACATGGTTACCTCCAGCAAGCAGAATGCGGTGTTTTTGTCCAATGTGTCCCACGAGCTGCGTACCCCCATCAATATGGTCATCGGCATCAGCGAGGTGGCGCTGGGGCGGGATCTGTCCCCCGAGGCCCGGGAAGATATGGACTCGATCAAGATGGCGGGCAAGCGGCTGTCCAACCAGATCAACAACATGCTGGACTACACCGAGATTGTCGAGGGCACCTTGGTAGCGGCCAAAAAAGAGTATATGATTACCTCAGTGCTCAACGATGTAATCACCTCCACCGCGCTGCAAGTCAACCGGCAGCACCTGGAGCTGGTGTTTGACATCGACCCCACCATGCCGGCAGTGCTGGTGGGGGATGCCGAAAAGATCTCGCATGTGCTGAAAATCCTGGTAGAAAATTCCATCAAGTTTACCGAGGAGGGCGGCGTCAATGTACGCATCGGTTGCCGGGCCGAGGGCTATGGCCTCAACCTCGTGGTGGACATCTGCGATACCGGCATCGGTATGACCGAGGCCCAACTGACCCAAATGTATGATGTGTTTTATCAGGCCGATTCGGGCAGCCGCCGGTTTGCGGGCGGGCTGGGGC
>CAJTSP010000071.1 GCA_910578965.1 uncultured Oscillospiraceae bacterium | reverse complement strand
CCCCCACCCTCTCGATGGCGGTCAAGGTGGCCAAAAAAGGCGACGAGGGCAAGATCGGCACCGCCCTGGCCCGCCTGATGGAGGAGGACCCCACCATCGGCTACCGGGTAGACGGCGAAACGGCGCAGCAGGTACTCAGCGGCCTGGGCGAGCAGCATCTGGACGTGGTGGTTGCCAAGCTCAAGGCCAAGTTTGGGGTCGAGATCACCCTCACCCCGCCCCGGGTGGCCTACCGGGAATCGATCCGCAAAAAGTCCAAGGCACAGGGCCGGCACAAAAAGCAGACCGGCGGCCACGGCCAGTTTGGCGATGTTTGGATCGAGTTCGAGCCCTGCGACAGCGAGGAGCTGGTGTTTGAAGAGAAGGTGTTTGGCGGCAGCGTGCCCAAAAACTACTTCCCCGCGGTGGAAAAGGGCCTGCGCCAGGCCAGCCAGCACGGCGTTCTGGCCGGCTATCCCATGGTGGGCCTCAAGGCTACCCTGTTGGACGGCAGCTACCATCCGGTGGATTCTAGCGAGATGGCTTTCATCATGGCGGCAAAGCTGGCCTATAAGGCGGCTCTGCCCGGGGCCGGCCCGGTGCTGCTGGAGCCGGTGGGCACCCTGCGCGCCCATGTGCCCAGCGCCAACACCGGCGACATCATGGGCGACGTGACTAAGCGGCGCGGCCGGGTGCTGGGTATGCACCCGGACGAGGACGGCCAGCAGATGGTGGAGGCCGAGGTACCCATGGCCGAAATGCAGGACTTTACCACCTTTATGCGGCAGCTTACCCAGGGCCGCGGCTGGTTTACCCTTGAGTTTACCCGCTACGAGCCGCTGCCCTCGATGCTGGAGGGCAAGGTCATTGAGGAGGCCAAGAAGCTGGGCAACGGCGCCGAGGACGAGGAATAACCCCGGCGCTGGCCGCATAAACTGAATCACAAGCCGGGGCGGGGATCGCCCCGCCCCAAACGCCCAGAGGCAAAGCACGCTTTGTCTCTGGGCCTTGTTTGGGCCCTGCGATATTGGTTGACAGCGGCGGGGGTATCCGGTATAATGTACAGAATTGAGCGGAGGGCGTGGTACGCGCCGTCTGTGCAAAAAGGGAGATTGTCAATGATGAATACCAAAGAAGTAGTGATTACACGCGCCGGGCTCAAGGCATTGGAGGATGAGCTGGAGCAGCTTAAAACCGTGCGCCGCAAGGAGGTTGCCGAAAAGATCAAAACGGCCCGCGGCTTTGGGGATCTGTCGGAGAACAGCGAGTACGACGAGGCCAAAAACGAGCAGGCCTTTATCGAGAGCCGGATTGCCCAGCTCGAGGGGATGCTCAAAAATGTCCGCATCATCGATGGGGACGAGCTGACCTTTGAGGAGGTCAGCGTCGGTACCCATGTGCAGATTGAGAGTGCCGAGGGCAGCGTTTTGGAGTACGATATTACCGGCAGTACCGAGGCAGACCCGCTGAACGGCAAGATCAGCGACGAGAGCCCGGTAGGCAAGGGGCTGTTGGGCAAAAAAGCAGGCGAGACCGCCGAGATCACCCTGCCCAACGGCAAAACGGTGGAGTACAAGGTAATGGGCATCAGCCGCGCCAGCCTATAAGCCGCGCCGGCGGGGAAAGAGCCGGCGCGGGGGGACGACGGCCGGCCCCGCTCCAGCCCGGGGAAAAGGAGTAAAAAAGCATGCAGCAGGACAATGTAAAGGATCCAAAGAACGGCGGGGGCCAGCCCACACCCGAGCAGGCCGAAAAGGCCTATAACGAGCTGGTCGCCATCCGGCGCGGCAAGCTTAAGGAGCTGCAACAGGCCGGCAGCGACCCGTTTGCCGTTACCAGCTACCCGCAAGACAGCTTTGCTGCGCCCGTCAAACAGCAGTACAGTGCCATTCAGCCGGAGGAGAAAACCGGCCATACCGTATGTATGGCCGGCCGGATGATGAGCAAGCGGGTGATGGGCAAGGCCAGCTTTGCCGACCTGCGGGATACCACCGGCGATATTCAATTGTATGTCCGCAGGGACGACATCGGCGCCGAGGCGTACGCTGCCTTCAAAAAGATGGACATCGGGGACATTGTCGGGGCCAAAGGCGAAATTTTCCGCACCAAGATGGGGGAGATCAGCGTCTTTTGCACCGAGGTAGTGCTGCTTTCCAAGAGCCTGTTGCCCCTGCCGGAAAAATTTCACGGATTAAAAGACCAGGACCTGCGCTACCGCCAGCGGTATGTAGACCTGATCGTAAACCCCGGCGTTAAGGATACCTTTGTCAGGCGCAGCCAGATCATTACCGAGCTGCGCCGCTATCTGGACGGCAAGGGCTTTTTGGAGGTGGATACCCCGATCCTTACCCCGTTTGAGATCGGGGCGGCGGCCCGGCCCTTCCTCACCCACCACAATACCCTGGATATGGATATGGTGCTGCGCATCGAGACCGAGCTGTACCTCAAGCGGCTGGTGGTGGGCGGCATGGACCGGGTATACGAGGTGGGCCGTATTTTCCGCAACGAGGGAATGGACACCAAGCATAACCCGGAGTTTACTACCATCGAGGTCTACCAGGCCTTTACCGATTACCACGGCATGATGGACCTGGTGGAGGAGATGATGAAAACGGTGGCCCAAAAGGTCTGCGGCAGCCTGCAGATCACCTACCAGGGCCAGCCCATCGACCTATCCCACTGGGAGCGTATGACCATGATCGAGGCGGTCAAAAAGTATTCCGGGGTGGATTTTGCCGCCGTAGCCTCGGACGAGGAGGCTGCGGCGCTGGCAAAGCAGCACCACGTGCCCCTGCCCGGGCAGCCGAGCAAGGGGGCGGTCTTGGCCGAATTTTTTGACGCCTTTGTGGAGGACAAGCTCATCCAGCCCACCTTTATCTACGACTATCCGGTGGAAATCAGCCCCCTGGCCAAGCGCAAGCCAGGCGATCCCGCCTTTACCGAGCGGTTCGAGTATTTCATCAACGCCACCGAGTTTGGCAACGCTTTCAGCGAGCTGAACGACCCCATCGACCAGAAGGCCCGGTTCGAGCGGCAGGTAGCCGCCCGCAGGGCTGCCGACCCAGGCTGCCGTGCGCAGGTGGATTACGACTATATCACAGCGCTGGAATACGGCCTGCCCCCTACGGGCGGGCTGGGCTTTGGGGTGGACCGTCTGGTCATGCTGCTCACCGATTCGGCCTCGATCCGGGATGTGCTGCTCTTCCCGACCATGAAGCCTCTGGACTGAGCGAGATTTGCAATACCGCGTCTCGTCGGCCCCCAAAAGCGGGTTTTGGGTTGGCTTGACAACAAACGGGCAACAAAATCGTCGAATCAATACGAGTCAATGTGGGGCTGTTGACAAATAAAGCCGTGCAGGAAACAAGAGCGATTTTTTCGGCAGATGAAACAAAGAGCGCAGGCAATCCTTGGTGGACTGCCGAGCATTTTTGTAAAATATGCCGGAATAAAGCGCCGCAGTTTCCAAACGGTGACTTTGTCAACAGCCCCAGAAGGCTCCAAACGGGGAACCCGCCAGCCCGGGCAAAAGGGGCCGCCCCGGGAATGAGGCGTAAATGCCTGCCTATTCATGGGCATAAGCCGCAGGCGGTAGGCGGGCTGAGAGGTTGGGGTATAAAAACCTGTATACATAAGTTGGAATGCCGGATGGGCGGGGAGCCCGTTCGCCTGCGGGACAAAATGCAAAATATCGGGCCTTCGAGACATGTTTCAGGCGGGGAAATAAAACCATAAAAGGGACGGTGCACGCATGATCGCAATCGTCGATTACGGGGTGGGCAACCTGGCAAGCCTGACCGGTAGCCTTACAAGCCTCGGGCTTGCAAACGAGGTTACCCGCAGGCCCGAAAAGCTTGCCTCGGCCAGCCATATCATTCTGCCGGGGGTGGGGGCGTTTGGCGACGCCATGCAAAAGCTGCGGGATACTGGCCTTGTGCCGGTGCTAAGGGCCCAGGCGCAAAAAAAACCGTTGCTGGGCATCTGCCTTGGTATGCAGCTACTGTTTGAAAAAAGCTATGAGTTTGGCGAGCATGCGGGGCTGGGCCTTTTGCATGGCGAGGTCCGCCCGCTCGGGCCCGATCTCGCCGCCGCCGGCTACCCCGGCCTCAAGGTGCCCCATATGGGCTGGAACCGGCTGGATATTTTGCGGGACGACCCTCTCTTTGCGGGTACCCGCCCGGGCGAGCATGTCTACTATGTACACAGCTTTTACGCCAAGCGGTGCGCCGGGGCAACCCTTGCCACCTCGTCCTATGGGGTTCCGGTAACGGGGGTGGTGCGCGGCGGCCTTGTGTACGGCACCCAGTTTCACCCGGAAAAATCCGGCGACGCCGGCCTGCGGATGCTGGCCGCCTTTGCTGCCCTCAGCGGCGAAAGGGCCGGAAAATTGTAAAAGTACGGCTTAATATTACAAAAAGTATCTTTTTGCTCCGAAAGGCGGCCACATCCTGCTTTTGGCAGGGATTATCCCAACAACAGCGGTAGCTTTTTGTACGGGGCCGGGCGGAACAAGACGTACTGTTTGTATAAATTTAGGAATTATTGCAAAATCAGGAGGATGCCATGCAGATTTTGCCAGCCATCGACCTGCAAAATGGGCAGGTGGTGCGCCTGTACCAGGGTGATTACAGCCAAAAGACGGTCTATTCCTCCGACCCCTGCGCCGTGGCGCGCGGCTTTGCAAGGGCTGGCGCTGCCCAGCTACATGTGGTGGACCTGGACGGCGCAAAGGACGGCAGCCCTGCCAACCTCGAAACGGTGGCGGCGCTGGCGGCCCAAAGCGGCCTTGCCGTGGAGGTGGGAGGCGGCATCCGTACCGAGGAACGCATCCAAAAATACCTTGCCCTCGGGGCCGCGCGGGTGATTTTGGGCACGGTTGCTGTACAGGATTTTGCTTTTACACAAAGAATGGCCCAAAAATATGGCGGGCGCATCGCGGTGGGGGTGGACGCAAAGGACGGAAAGGTGGCTACCCACGGCTGGCTAAAGGTTTCTTTGCTGGATGGCCCCGGGTTTTGCGGGCGGCTGGCCGAGGCCGGGGTAAAAACGGTTGTCTATACCGACATTGCGAGGGACGGCGCCGAGCAGGGCGCAAACCTCGCGGTGTACCGGCAGCTCTGCCGTATCCCGGGCCTGCGGGTGATTGCCAGCGGAGGGGTCTCCAGTCTTGCGGAGATCCGCGCGCTGGCGGATATGGGCGCCTGGGGCGCGATCCTTGGAAAGGCGCTTTATACCGGCCGGCTTGGTCTTGCCGAGGCGCTTAAGGCGGCGGGGGAGCCGGATCGGGACCCAGAGGCGTAAAAGGCCGGGCCGGGAGCCAAAGGCCCCTAAGTTTCGCCTTTATGCCGTACGGAGGCTCCGCGCGGCGAGGGGGATTGCTCCTCGGAGGGCTTAGTGCCGGTTGGGGAAATAGCCCTGGCAGAGGGGCGTAAGCATGCAAAACAAAAGGGGGCGGTAGCGTGGTTACAAAGCGTATCATTCCCTGCCTGGATGTGAGGGATGGCCGGGTTGTAAAGGGAACAAACTTTACTGGCCTCCGGGACCTGGCCAGCCCGGTGGAGCTGGCGCGTCGGTACAACGCCGACGGGGCCGACGAGCTGGTGTTTTACGACATTACTGCCAGCGCCGAGGGCCGGGCCCTCTTTACCGACATTTTGGAGCAGGTGGCCCGCCAGGTGTTTATCCCCCTTACGGTGGGGGGCGGCATCAACTCCCTTGCAGATTTTGACCGGGTGCTGGGCTGCGGGGCCGACAAGGTCAGCGTCAATTCGGGCGCGCTCAAAAGCCCTGCCCTCATCGACGAGGCCGCCCGCCGCTATGGCAGCCAGTGCGTGGTGCTTTCGATGGATGTCAAGCGGGTAAACGGCGGCTACCATGTGTTTGCCAAGGGCGGCCGGGAGGACACCGGCCGGGACGCGCTGGAATGGGCTGCCGAGGGCGCCAGGCGGGGTGCAGGCGAGCTGGTGGTCAACTCCATCGACACCGACGGGGTGCGCCGGGGCTTTGACCTCGAGCTGCTGGACGCTGTTTGTACCCGGGCGCGGCTGCCCGTTGTTGCGAGCGGCGGCGCGGGCAGCCGGGAGCACTTTGCCGAGCTGTTCACCCATCCCGGCATCGACGCCGGGCTTGCCGCCGGCATCTTTCACACCGGGCTTTTGCCTATCCCGCAGCTCAAGGCTTACCTGCGCGGGCAGGGGGTCGAGGTGCGGCTGTAAAAATGCGCCGGGCCGCGTAAAAATGCTGCGCCAAAAAACCAAGCAGGCCTCCAAAGCGCGGGGGGCTGCCGCCTTATCCTTGCGGGAAGGCGGTATCCCGCCCGCTGCTTTAGGGGCCCTAAAAAGGAGAAAACAACCATGCAAAACAACGTCCGGCTCAAATTTGACGAAAAGGGCCTTATCCCAGCCATTGTGCAGGACCATTATTCCAAGCAGGTGCTTACCCTTGCCTACATGAACGCCGAAAGCCTGGCCCTGACCATCGCCGAGGGCCGCACCGTTTTTTACAGCCGCAGCCGCCAGGCACTTTGGCGCAAGGGCGAGACCAGCGGCAATGTCCAGCGGGTGGTATCTATCACGGCCGACTGCGACGCCGACGCCCTGGTGGTGGAGGTCGTCAAGAGCGGGCCGGCCTGCCACACCGGGGCCGAAAGCTGCTTTTTTACCCCGGTTTATCTCAGCGAGGAGCTCAAAGCGTTTTCCTATGAGGCGCTCTACCGGCTTATTGAGGGCCGCAAAACCAGCCCCAAGGAGGGCAGCTATACCACCTACCTGTTCCAGAAAGGGCTTGATAAGATTCTTAAAAAGGTGGGGGAGGAGTGCACCGAGGTGCTCATCGCCGGGGCCAAACAGGACCGGGAGGAGACGGTGTACGAGATTGCCGACCTTGTTTATCATGTTTTGGTGTTCATGGTGCAGGCCGGCATCACGGTGGAGGAGATCACCCGCGAGCTGGAAAAACGCCACGTGGTGGACCACAAGATCAAGCAGGAGCGGATGCAGTGAGCGCGGTACGGCAGGCAGCGGGCCCACCTGAGCGGCATAGGGGCGGAGGGCCCTTGGCGGGCGGAGGAAAAGAAGCTTATCCCGAGGCGGCCGCCGGCTTGGCCCGCCCGCCCGGCCTTGCTCCCTGGCAGCAGAACACGGTGCATACCCACACCACCCTTTGCGACGGCCGGCACACCCCTGCCCGGATGGCCGCGGCTGCGCTTCGGCAGGGGTTTTGCACCCTTGGCTTTTCCGGCCACAGCCCGCTGCCGGGGCAGGATTGGTGCATGCCCGCCGCCCGGCTGCCCCTCTACCGGGCCGAGGTGGCCCGGCTGCAAAAAAAGTACGCCGGCCGACTGGAAATTTTGTGCGGCATCGAGTGGGACGCCTGCTCCTTTGCCCTTTTGCAACCGGCGAAGCCCGGCGGCAGCCCTGTGCTGGGCTCTAAATATGCCCCGCAAAACTGGGATTACTGGATCGGCAGCGTGCATCTGCTGCCCGGCCCCCAAAGCGGCCGGCTGCTCTCGGTAGACTGGGGGCCGGATTTTGCCGCCCTTGTGGCCGAATATGCCAGCGGGCAGGCCCTTGTGCAGGATTATTACCGCACCCTGGCGGCGCTGGCGGCGAAAAAGCCGGACATTATAGGGCACTTTGACCTGATCCGCAAGCTCAACGGGGGCGGGCGGGCATTTGATGAAGCCTCGGCCGGCTACCGGAGCGCCGCCCTCCGGGCGCTGGCGGCGGCCGACCCGGCGGCCAGCCTGATCGAGATCAATACCGGGGCCATGGCGCGGGGCTTTTTGGCTGAGCCTTACCCCGCGCAGTTTTTGCTGCGCGCCTGGCGCGCGCGGGGAGGGCGGGTTGTCCTCACGGCCGACGCGCACTCGGCAAACGCCCTGCGCTACGCCTACACTGCGGCGGCCGGGTGGGCCAAATCCGCCGGCTATACCGAGGTCTGGGTACAGCGGGCGGCGGGGCCCATGGCCCTGCCGCTCTAAAAGGTACGCCCTTGGGGGTGCGCTGCGCCTGCCGCCAAAGCCCTCTCCCGGCCCTAAAAGGCACGCCTTTGGGGACATGCCGCGCCCGCCGCAAAAGCGGCGGGCAAAAATTTTGAAACTTTTTTGCGGCCCGGCCCGTATATACAATAGGGGAGCCGCGGCCAAAACTGCCCAAGCCAAAGGACAAGGGCCAGCGGCCCCCGCCTAAACAAACGAGGTGACGCGGCATGGCCCGGAAGCTGTTTTGCGAAATTTCGCCCTTTACCTATTATCTTTCCTCCCAAAAGCAGATTTTGCGGCGCAGGCTGCAAAACCGCCGGATGCGCGGCGTTTTTGCGCGGCAGAAGCAGCAGAAAAAGCTGCCGGTCTGCGTGTATAAGCACGCCTCCCTCATCCGCCGCCGGCTGGGGGATGTGGACATGCAACTTCAGGAAAACAAGGCGGTCAACCTGGCGCTGGCCGCGCCCAAGGTAAACGGGGTGCTCATCCGCCCGGGCGAGGTCTTTTCTTTTTGGGAGCTGGTGGGCGACCTGACCAAGGCCGCCGGCTACCGCGAGGGGCTGGTGATCGCCCGCGGCCGGCCCTCCAAGGGTATTGGCGGCGGCATGTGCCAGTTTACCAACCTGATCCACTGGATGGTCCTGCACACCGACCTTACCATCACCGAGCACCACCATCACGACGGGGTCGATCTCTTCCCGGACTATGGCCGGGTGATCCCCTTCGGCACCGGCACCTCGATCTTGTATAACTACCTCGACTACCGCTTTCGCAACGACACCCCCCACACCTGGCAGCTTATCACCTATGTGGACGGCGAATACCTGCGGGGCGAGCTGCGCTGCAGCGCCCGCCCGGGCCGGGCCTACCACATCCAGTGCCGCAGCGAGGCCTTTGTAACCGAGGCCGACGGGGTCTGGCGCAATAACGAGATCTGGCGCGTCACGGTGGACGCCCGCACCGGCCGCCGCCTCTCGGAGGAGCTGCTGCGCAAAAACCACGCCCGCCTTGCCTACCAGATGCCCGAGCCGCCCCCGGATGCGTCCGGCGCCTGAAAAGGGCGGGCAGCTTTGCGATAAAAAAGCAAACCCCCTGAGGGGCGGTTCCATAAGAAAACAAAGCCGCAAATTCTACTGGTCAGTCGCATCCGCTACATCAGAAAAGCTTGGAATTCACTAAGGATTCCTGCACTTTTCTTCCTTGCGGCTGCAGCCGCCCAGCGAATTTTCGGTGGATCGAATCTTATTCGGATTCTTTGTTTTCTTATCTCACCGCCCCCTGAACCGCCGCTTTCGGCGCATGCGCTTTTTTGGCATGGGCCTGCCGGCTGGCCGGAATTTGAGGATAAGCCGTTATGATCCTGTACCATGGAAGCCGCACCGGAAATATAAAGGTCTTAAAACCAAACCAGGCGGATCATGACCGGCCGTATGTATATATGACCACAATGGAGGTAGTTGCCGCGTTTTATCTGTGCAACGCGGTAACAAGGCCCTATTATTGGTTCCCCTATGGCTTTGAAAACGGCGTCCCGGTCTACCACGAACTGTACCCCAACGCGCTGAAAGAAGTATCCGATGGGGTCAGCGGATACCTCTATACCGTTTTTGCACAGGAGGATCAGGTGATCCCCTTCAAAAACATCCCGTCTGCAAGGCTGGCAACAGAGCCTGTGGCGGTGGCGGGCTGCTTTCGGGTGGAAAATGCGTATGACCTGTTGATGGGCTATGTAAAGCAGGGCAAAATGAGGATAGGCCGTTTTGAGGATAAATCGCAGCGGCAGATGGGATGGTGGTATTCGCGGTGTGTTGAATATCTGCGGGAAAAGCGCATGGCAGAAACCCCAAACTGCTCTTATGCCGCATTTATCAGATCGAAATTGCCGCAGGTATGGGAACAATACAGCGCGGAATAAGGGCTTTTTGCCCTGCGCGCTGTTTGGGGCGGGCGGCTTTGCGGGCCGCGCAGGCCCGGAAAGATAAAAAAGGTCCGGGCAGGCCATTGCGGCCTGCCCGGATTTTCAGTTTTTTCCATGGCTTATCCCGGCCCGGCTTAATCCGCCGGTCCGCCTTCGCTTAAGAGGATGCGGTCGTTGTCCAGCGCGCGGCCGGCCCCGGTATAAAATCGCCTTAAAAGCGTTTCCACCGTGAGGCCCTGCCGCTCCTCGCCCGCAAGGTCCAGCACGATGCGGCCGGCGTCCATCATCAGGGTACGGCTGCCCAGCTCCAGCGCCGAGTGCAGGTTGTGGGTAATCATCAGGCAGGTAATTTGCCGCTCGGCCACAATCCGGCGGGTCAGCTCCAGTACCTTTTGGGCGGTGGCGGGATCCAGCGCGGCGGTGTGCTCGTCCAGCAGCAGCAGCTTGGGGGTCACCAAGGTGGCCATCAAAAGGGTCAGCGCCTGCCGCTGCCCGCCTGAGAGCAGCCCCACCGGCTGGGCCATCCGGTCCTCGAGGCCCATATCCAGCCGGGCAAGCTGTTCCCGGAAGGACCGGCGCTCGGCGGCAGAAATCCGGCTGAAAAAGGCGTTCTGCGCCTTGGCGGTGCGCAGCCAGGCGAGGGCCATGTTCTCCTCGATGGTCATGTGCGGGGCGGTGCCGCGCATCGGGTCCTGGAACAGCCGCCCAATCTGCCGGCTGCGCTTATATTCGGGCAAAAAGGTCACATCCTGCCCATCCAGCACCACCCGGCCCTCGTCCGGGATAAAGCTGCCCGCAATCGCCCCGAACAGGGTGGATTTGCCCGCCCCGTTGGAACCCACGATGGCGGCAAAATCCCCCGGCGCAAGGTGCAGGCTTACCGCGTCCAGCGCCTTTTTCTGGTTAGGGGTGCCGGGGGCAAAGGTCATCGAGAGGCTTTCCAGCCGTAGCATCAGCCCTCGCCCCCTTTCCGGCCTTGCGCCGGCCGTGCCAGCGCCCGCCGCCGGCGCAGGGCCGCCAGCTTTTTGGCCTGGGGCGCGGCAATGGCCGCCGCTACAATCAGCGCGCTCACCAGCTTGAGGCACTCGGCCGGCAGATTCAGCCGCAGGGCTGCCGCCACCACAAACCGGTAGATCACGCTGCCGAGTATGGCGGCAAAAAGCCGCCGGCCCAGCTTTTGCTTGCCCAGCAGGCTTTCGCCAATGATCAGGCTGGCCAGCGCGATGGTAACCATGCCGGTGCCAAGGTTGATGTCGCAGGCCTTTTGGTATTGGGCCAGCACCGCCCCCGAAAGGGCGGTGAGCGAGCCGGACACGCACAGCCCCACCGTGATGGTAAAGGCCGGGTTGATGGAGGAGGCGCGCACCATATCGGCATTGTCGCCGGTGGCACGGATCGAGAGCCCCAGCCGGGTAGAAAGGAAAAGCCGCAGCAGCCCGGCCGCCGTAAGGGTGATGAGCATGGCCAGCGCCAGCTTGTACCAGTTGCCCAGCACCCCGCCCAGCAGCCGCTGGGCCCCGGTAAAAATGGTGGCTGCCTTAAACAGGTTGAGGTTGCTGGAAAAGCCCATCACCGCAAGGTTTACCGTGTACAGCCCGGTGTTTACGATGATGCCGGCCAGGATGCTTTCCACTCCCAGCCGGGTTTGTAAAAAGGCGGTTACAAAGCCGGAACAGACCCCCGCCGCCATGGCGGCAAACAGGGCCAGCACCGGGTGGCCCGCAAGGGCCGTGCCCGCCCCCACCGCGCAGCCCAGCACAAAGCAGCCGTCGGTGGAAAGGTCGGCAATGCCCAGCACGCTGTAGCTTAAAAACAGGGCCAGGGCCACCAGCGCGTAGATAAAGCCCAGCTCCAGCGCGCTTTGCAGGATGGCCAGGGTAAAAAACGAGCTCATGGCAGGGGGTCACTCCTCTTTTTGTCATGGGGCTGCTCAAACGCGGGCCGGCGGGCGGCTTTTTTGAACAGCCCTTTTCAATGGGATGCCCCCGCCCCGCGCGTTTTGTGTCCGCGCGGAGCAGGGGAGCGTTGTCTTCACCCCTATCCGCCGAACAGGCAGCCGCGCGTTTTGCGTCCGCGCGAGGCAGGGGAGGGGGCCAGGAAAGGCCTCAAAGCTTCATGGGGCGCGCAGGATCGGGCGCTCAGTTTCCGGTGGTGGTCACCTCCACCACGCTGCCGGCCATGGTGGAAAATACGCTGTAATCGGCCCCCAGGGCCGCGGCGGTCTCGGTGTTTACCGTAATGATGCCGCCGTCCATCACATGCACCGCCGGGATGCTGCCGCTCTTAAGGGCTTCCAGCGCCATGTCGGCGGTGTAGGCGCCCAGCTCGGTGTAGTTGACCCCGCAGGTGGCAAACGAGCCGGCCCGCACAAACGAATCCGCGCCGGTATAGTGGGCCACCCCCGCCTCGGCCAGGGTCTCGGCAAAGGCCGGCACCGCGCCCATCACCACGTTGTCGGTGGGGGTAAACACCGCGTCCACCTGGTCCAGCATGTTGTTCACCGCCGCAAGCACCTCGTCGTTGGTGTTGCCGGTGCCCTCCACCACCTTGATATTTTTGGCGGCCAGGTACTCCTTGGCCTCGGCGATGGGCTTGGTGCTGTTGGCCTCCGAAAGGCTGTACAGCAGCCCCACCGCCTGGATGTCCGGGTTTTGGGCAAGCATCATATCCAAAATAAAGGCGGTGTTCAGGGCGTCCGAGGTGCCGGTAACGTTTTGGGCGGTCAGGCCGGCGCCCTCCGGGTCCGAGATGGCGGCAAACACCACCGGGATGCCGGTACCCTCGGTGGCGGTCTGCATGCACTGGGCCGCCAGGGTGGCAATGGGGATCACCGCGTCGTATTTGTCGCTTACCACCTGGGTGCCGATCTGGCCTAGCATGGTGGCGTCGTTCTGGCCGTTGAACTCGGCGTATTCAATGCTGACGCCCAGCTCGGCAGCCTTGGCGTCCAGCTCGGCCTCAATGGCCCGGCGGATCTCGTCCAGCGAAGCGTGGTCCATCTGCTGCACAATGGCGATGCGGTAGCCTTCACCGGCGGGCTGGGAGCCGGCGGGGGCGGAGCTGGCCGGGGCGGAAGAAGCGCCCGAACAGGCGGCCATGGATACGGCCAGGGCGGCGGCCAGGGCCGCGGCGGCAAATTTCTTAAACAGTTTCATAATAAAATCCCTCTCTTTTTGCGGCGGTGAGATAAGAAAACAAAGATTCCGAACAAAATTCGATCCACCGAATATTCGCCGGGCGGCCGCAGCCGCAAGGAAGGAAAGTGTAGGGGCCCTTGTCCGGCTCGGGGCCGGCCATTTCGCCTT
>CAJTSP010000070.1:10969-13283 GCA_910578965.1 uncultured Oscillospiraceae bacterium | reverse complement strand
CTCCCTGCCCTGCGGCAGCCCGCAGCACCAGCGCCTTAAGGGCCGCAAAGCTTCCTTCAAAATCGAGGGCGGTGGTATCCAGCAGCACCGCGTCCGGCGCTTTGCGCAGCGGGGCCGCGGCACGGTGAGTATCCTGCTCGTCCCGCCGGAGGATGTCGGCCAATACGGTATCATAAACTGCCGGCTCGCCCTTGGCCTGCAGCTCGGCCAGCCGGCGGGCGGCGCGGGCCTCGGGCGCGGCGGTGAGAAACACCTTGAGGGTCGCATCGGGCAGCACCACCGTGCCGATGTCCCGCCCGTCCATCAAAACGTCCTGGCTGCGGGCCATATCGCGCTGGGCCTCGAGCAAATAGGCCCGCACCGCCGGGTGCGCGCTGACCGCGCTGGCCGCCATGCCAACCCGCTCGGCCCGCACCGCGTCGGTAACGTCCTCGCCGTTCAGCCAAAGCCGCTGCCCGCCGGCCTGGCAACGCAACTGCAATTGGATGCCGGGCAACAGGGCGGCCACGGCGCCGGCGTCTGAGGGGTCTGCACCCCGGCGCAACGCGTACAGCCCGACAGCACGGTACATGGCTCCGGTGTCCACATACACATAGCCCAGCTCGGCGGCAAGCCGCCGGGCCAGGGTGGATTTGCCGGCCCCGGAAGGGCCGTCGATGGCAATCGAGATCATGGATGGTTCCTCCTTTATGCGGTGCCGGGCGGGCAGCAGGCAAAGCGGGCGGCGCAAAAACCGGCCAAAGCCTGTCCGCTATATAAAAACAAGCTTGGCAAAACCTTTGCTCTGCGCCCGCCGGCGGGAATCCCACTCTACAGGCGGGCTGCAAAGGCCTGGGCAGTGCACCAGGCGATTTGCAGGTTATAGCCGCCGGTGTAACCGTCCAGGTCCAGTACCTCTCCCGCAAAATACAGCCCCGGGCAAAGGCGGGAGGCCATGGTTTTGGGATCCACCTCCCGCACATTGACTCCGCCGCTTGTAATTACCGCATGCTCAAGGTCGCCCCGGGCACGGATGGGTATCTCAAAGCTTTTGAGCAGGGCAACCAGCCGCTGCTTTTGCGGCCGGGTGGCCTGGTTTGCCCGTAGCTGCTCCGGCAGGTCCCAGCGCGCGGCCATCACCCCGCAGAGCCTGGCCGGCAACAGCCTTGTGAGCGCATTTTCGGCATTTTTTGCACCCAAAAGTGCAAAATCGCCGGTAATTCGTTTATACAACTGCTCTTCGGTGAGGGCGGGCTTAAGGTCGATGCAGGCGGCATACCGGTGACGGGCCGGATCGCCCATGTGGGCGCTAGCCGAGAGGGTGAGCGGCCCGGATAGACCAAAATGGGTAAAGAGCATCTCGCCCTGCTCAGAAAACACGGGGGCGCCATCCTCCAATAGGGTAAGCCGCACATTGCGCAGCGAAAGGCCGGCAAGCTGCCGGCAGCTATCGCCCTGCTCCACCAGGCTCACCAGGCTGGGCACCGGGGGCCGGATGCTGTGGCCGGCGCTTTGGGCAAGGCGGTAGCCGTCCCCCGTGGAGCCGGTGGACGGATAGGACACCCCGCCGGTGGCCACCAGCACCGCGTCGGCAGGGCAGCGCCGGCCGCCGGTGGTCACGGCCCCGGCGCAGCGCCCGTTTTCCAGCAGTAGCGAGGCGGCCCCCTCCAAAATGAGCCGCGCGCTTTGCCCCTCGCCGCCCAAAAGGCCGGCGTAGCGCAAAAGGGCATCCCGCACGTCGGCGGCCCTGTCTGATTGGGGGAATACCCGGCGGCCCCGCTCGGTTTTTAAGGGCAGGCCCAGCTCCTCCTCAAACAGGGATATTGCCGCCTCGGGCGGAAAGGTCGCGATAGCCGAATAGAGGAAGCGGGGGTTGGAACGGACGTTCTGTAAAAACTCCCGCTCGGTGCAGTTGTTGGTAAGGTTGCAGCGGCCCTTGCCGGTAATGAGCAGCTTGCGGCCGGGCTGGCCCGAGTGCTCCAGCAGGGTGACCTTGTGCCCCCGCCGCCGCGCCGCGCCCGCCGCCATTAGGCCGGCTGCCCCCGCGCCGATGACGAGCACCCTCATGGCCGGCCATCCCCCTTCCCGGGAAGGTTTTGAGGCCAGGCCGTGAGCAGGCCGGCCGCCGCAAAGAGGATGAGCAAAGGGTGCACGGTGGACAGGTACATGACATAGGTGCCGATGTTAAAGGAGGCTACCTCCACAAAAGCAATCATCAAACAGCGCAGCAGCACCATGCCCAGCACCCCGGCCAGGATCAGCCAGAGCAGCCAGGAAAGGGCGGTTTCCTGTGCGCCTTCCTGGGGGGCGGCTTTGTTTTGCGCGGTATCCTGGG
>CAJTSP010000070.1:0-10959 GCA_910578965.1 uncultured Oscillospiraceae bacterium | reverse complement strand
ATCCTGGGCCAGGGCGGCGGTTTGCAAAGGCGCGGCATTTTGCGCTTTTGCGCTGTTTGTCTGCGCGGCGCCCCCCTGTTTGCCCCGGCGCACAAGGCCCCAGCCCAACCGCATCTGTACCCACACGGCGGCCAGCAGCGCCGGCGGCAGGGCCAGCGCATACAGGCAGCGCACCCAGTGCAGGATGCGGAAAGCAAGCTCCTGCAGGGGGCTGTAGTAGGGGTCGGCGGTGCCGGCAATGGCCGCAAGGTTTGCGCGGCTGCCCAGGTACTCCTCCCACACGGCCACGTCCTGCGGCTGGCCGATGGTGATCTCGGAAAGGCTGGCCTCGCAGTCCTGGAAGGTCATGGTGTACCATAACCCCCGCGCCCCCTCGGCCAGCACATCCGGCAGGTACCCGGCCCGGATGGGCGGGGTGGTGGTGCTGCGCCGGCCTCGTTCGGCGGGCAGCACGCCCGCGTCGCACAAAGCGTTGATCTTGTCGGCCACGCGCTGCCAAAAGGCCTGGGCGGTGGGGGCATCTTTATAGACCCCCTCCTCCTGGGCGGTGCGGCGCAGCACCCAGTAAAACGAGCCGGTCTGATAATCGCCCAGCGCCTTGTTGAGATAGCCGTTGCGCATGGGAGGGTATTCCTCCAGCCAATAGCGGAAGGGGGCCAGCTCCTCCACCGTTTGGTAGAGCTTTTCCCGCACGTCCCGCGGGACGCCAACCAGCGGATGCCAGTTTTGGTGCTCGACGCGGGTCATGGCGCCAAAGGCCTCGGCAAAGCTGCCGGAGGAAAAATCGCTTACCGTATACACCCCGTACCAGGCATAGTTCACCGCGCAAAAAAGGTTGACCGCCAGCGCCAGCACAACCGCCGGCAGGGTCAGCGCGGCACAGCGCCGGGCCTTATGGGCAAGGCCTTTTTGGCGCAGGACGGCAAAAAGGAGCGCCGCGCAGCCTGCCAATAAAAAGGGCAAAAGCCAGACGCCGTCCTCCCGGGTGAGCCAGGCAAGGGCCAGGCCCAGCCCGCACAGCCCCAGCCAGGGCAGCCCCTGTTTGAGCGGCCGGACGTACCGCAGCGCATAACCGATGAGCCCGGCAAAAAACAAAAGGCACTCGGCCGGAAAGATATTGTCCCGATAAACCCGCAGGGTAAAGCCGGCAGTGGCGGCAGGGTTATAGGCCAGCAGGGCAAAGAGCAGAAACCGGCTTTTGTACCGGCTTAGCACCGGGGCAAAGGCCAGGGCTGCGGCCAGGGCCGCGGCGCAGAGCAGTAGCTGCCCCGCCAGCAGGTAGGGCACGCGCAGCGCGTGCGCCATACTTAGCCAGACCGGAAAAAACATATGCTTTGAGAGGGTGAGCCAGTTGTAGGGTCCAAGCCACCGGCCGGCCGTGATGCTCTGGGCGGCCTTGAACATGAGCTCGTCGTCCAGCGGGGCGCCGTCGATCCAGGTATAAATACACTGGAAATGCACCAACACCAGCTTCGCCAGCACGGCGAGGCCTACCAGCGCCCAGAAAGCGCGGCGGGACATATCTTTTTGCAGAGCATCCTTGATTTTTTGCTGCATACAAAGCCGTATGCCGCATGCCACGGCGGGCGGCAGGCGGCAGCCTTTCTTTTTTTGTTTATCCCTTTTGGGCAAAGCGTACCCACTGCTTAAAGCTTGAAGTATGATGCGCATTTTTACACACGATCACCAATTTGTGCCTGCCTGCAACGCTCCAAACCAAAAGCGGCCTTAAAGGGATCCGGCCAATACAACCATAATAACTACAAAAGCAACATTAACTATCCATGTCCACTTATTTCCTAAATCCATTGTATAGCCAAACCTGGCTTGCGGCCTCTTGATGATTGCCCTTTTATCTCCCCTGTTGAAATCCAGCCTTCCGGTTAACCAGCCGTCACCCTTATTGCCCGATTTCATAAAGCCTCCTGCAATTTCCAATTTATATGCTTGAGAATAAAACACTCGCCTATTGTCTGCAATGCATGGCGATAAGCCCGTTTTTCGTGCGTACACAATTTCAAAAAGAGGGCTTTGCTTTTGGGGAGCCCCGGCCGCCGGAGCAAGCCGGGACCTCGCCAAGCAAACGTCCGACTTGCCGTCATAAGTCTTACAGCTTCTCGATACTTTCCAAAAGATACTTTTGCTTTTTGAACACGAGGTCCACCAGAAGGCTGAGATACTTAAGCACGATGGCCAAAATGGCAAACACCCCGCCAAAGCCCAGCGTGAGCACCAGCATGGTGGTGGTCCAGCCTTCGATGGGGTGCCCGCCGCCCAAAAAGACCCACAGGGTGTACGCTAGCTCAGCCAGGGTAAGGGCCAGCATGGCCAGCGCCACCCCGGCCGAAAGCCGGAAAGCTGCGTCGGTGTAAAGGGCGAGGCTGTCCAGCGCGAGGCTTACCCGGCCGCTGCCCAGCTCGGGGGCCTGCCCCTCAAAGGTAAGGCTTGCCATGGCCAGCCCGCTGGCCGCGTAGGCCGCCTTACGGTAGGGCAGGTCCTGACTGATGGCGTGTACCCGGTTAATGGCCCGCCGGCTGAGCAGCCGGAATGCCTCGGTGCGCAGCCGGCCCGGGGTGCGGCTGAAAGCATTGAACACCCGGTAGAACATCCGGCTTAAGCCCCGGCTGCGGCTGGGGCAGACCGACACAATATCGCTGCCGGAAAGCGCCGTTTGATAAGCCTGCCAGATCATTTCGGGCGGGTAGGGCATTGCGGCCGAGTCAAACTCGTACACAAAGTCGCCGATAGCACAGTCCTGCCCGGCGTTCATACACAGCTCCACCCCCTGCCGCAGGCTCATGTGCAAAACGGTAAGCGGCTTTTGCAGCTCCTCTTTGGCAAAGCCGCGCACGGCATCCAAGGTGCCGTCGGTGCAGCCATCGTCCACAGCAATCAGCTCGTACTGCTCAAAATGCGCGTCCAGCCGCTCATTCAGCGCGCTAAAAAAAGGCCGCACGGCTTTTTCGTTATTGTGCAGATACACTACGGCGGAAATGAAGTTTTTTTCCTTATTGGTCATGCAAAAGCACCTCGTCCAGGTCGTAAACCGTATTGATCTTGCCGCTGAGCACGCTGAAAAAGGCCGGCGCGCCGCTGTACTGCCGGATCACGGTGGGGCGTGAATCGTCGATTTCGCTGGCCTTTAGGATGGGTTTCATGCTGTAAAGGCTATGGGAGTAGGCAAAGCCATATTCCTGCCTCAGGTATTTGCGGGCCAGTTGGCTCATATACGGCCAGGCACTGGCCGGCTTTACGGGGCAGTCGTTGCAGTTGTACAGCGCCCCCGGGCGGCAGCGGCCACCGCTCTGTGCCTGGCAAGGGAAGGACGGCAGCGGGCCATAGCTGGTGAGATGCGGAGTAAAGGTAACGCTGGTAAGGCTGTGGTAGCCGGTTTTCCCAAAGGGCATAATCGAGAAAAACGGCCCGTCCATTACCGTAATGCCCACGTTTTTAAGCGGCTCGGCCACGGTGCACAGGATGATCTCGCACAGCTCGTACTTGATGCCAAAGGGCTCAAAGCCGAGCATCGCATGCACCTCGTTAACCCCGGCGTAGGTAGCGTTGAGCAAAAAGGGCGCCTCGGCCGTTGTATCCCCCGCCTTGACCTGCCAAGCTCCCCCTGCCGCCCGGATGCTTTCGGGCGCATGCCCAAACAGGAGGGTGACGTTTGGCAGCTTTGCCAGCGCCTTTAAGTAGTATCCTTTAAGGATTTGTGCATCGTAGGTGTACTCGGTGGTCAAAAATGCGCCGTCGCACTGGCCGGGATTAAAGTATTTTTCGGGAGGAAGCTCGTCGCACCGGATGCCCGCCGCAGCACAGAAGCGCCGGAAAGCAGACGCGTCGGTCCAGCTAAAATGGGCGCTGGTTGCATAAACCTGGTCGAAGCCGGTGAGGTTGCAAAAACCGTAATCCCTGCAAAATCGCTCAAAGTAACGGGCGCTTTTGATGGCTGTAGAATAGCTGCGGGGGTAATGGTAGCCCATGTGCACCCGGGCCTGGTTGATATAGGTGGCCCGCATAAAGGGGGCGGCGTCCCGCTCGATCACCAGCACCCGCTGCCCCCGCGCGCCGCATTTTTCGGCCGCGTACAGGCCGTACAGCCCTGCGCCCAGGATAATCTTATCATAGGTCATACGTTTGCCCTCTTTCCCCTTTTTCAAAAGCCTGGGCCTGTATAAGCTGCGCAGCGGCACACCCGCTGCCGCAGCTCTGCCGGGGCTCCCGCGCCGGGCTGGGGCGGCAGCGCCCGCCCGCAGCCAGCCGGCCTATAGGACTTTCCATAGGGCCTATTGGTATATTATACCGAAAATTTTGATAAAAAGCAATTTTAGCGTACGGGGATGTTTTTTGCGAGGTTTATAGGCAGCGCCAGCAGCATGAACCGGCAGGGCATAAAAGGGCAGACCGGGCAGGGCCTCAGTTTGAGGCCCTGCTCGGCCTGCCCCTGCAAAAGAAAAGTTATTTTATCCACTCGCGCACCTGGGTGCGCAGCCAGGCGAGCCAGGGCTCCATACCCTCGCCGGTCTTAGCGCAGATGGGGAAAACCTGCAGCTTGGGGTTGCGCCGGAGGGCAGCTTCGGTAACCTTGGCAAGGTCAAAATCAAAGTACGGCAAAACGTCAATTTTATTGACGAGCAGCACGTCGCATACCGTAAAAATCAAAGGATATTTAAGGGGCTTGTCGTCCCCTTCGGGCACCGAGAGGATCATGGCGTTTTTAACCGCGCCGGTATCAAACTCGGCCGGGCAGACCAGATTGCCGACATTTTCTAAAATGGCAAGGTCGAGGTCGGCCGTGCCCAGTTCGTCAAGGCCCTGCTCGGTCATGCCGGCATCGAGATGGCACATGCCGCCGGTGTGTAGCTGGATGCTGCGCACCCCGGCCGCGGCGATCCTTTCGGCGTCCACCGCCGAATCGATGTCCGCCTCCATCACGCCGATGCGCATTTCGTTTTTCAGGGCGGCCACGGTGCGGGCCAGGGTGGTGGTTTTGCCTGCGCCGGGCGAGGACATCAGGTTGAGCAGGTAGGTGCCCTCCTTTTTAAGCCGCGCACGGATGCGGCCAGCCTCGCGGTCGTTGTCGGCAAAGACGCTCTGCTTGATCTCGATGATACGCACGGGGTCCATCCTATTCCTCCTTGGGCATCCGGCCCGGCAGGCAAGCGCCCGGTATGGGCGCGGTCCCTGCCGGTCCGGGCATTAATGCTGTAAAATTGGGGGCGGCCGGGCCAAGCGCCCCTGCCCGCGTGCAGGGCGCCGCTTCTAATGCACGGCGATTTCCCTGATGGTGATCTCATTGCCCTGCCGCAGCCAGGTATCGGCGCTGCCGCAGTGCGGGCAAATCTTGCCCTGCGGCACGGTAGGGTAGGTTTTGCCACAGCCCTCGCAGAAGGTCACGGCCGGAACGGTCTCGATGCGCAGCACAGCCCCGGCCATGGCCGGGCTCTTTTTTACCGCCCATCTCCAGCAGGACAGCAGCTCCTCGTGCACCACGCCGGACACCTCGCCCAGCTCAAGGGTAACCGAATTGACCTGCGCCGCATTATTTTCCCGCGCGGTATGCTCCACCGTGCGGATGATATGAAAGACGATCCCAAGCTCATGCATGGCGGCTTACTCGGCGCGCGCCATGGCAAGGCGGAAGTCCCTTGTATCGGTAAAAATCTCATTTTTGTAGGGGTTCTTTTTCTGCTCAAGCGAACGCTTGACGATGATGCCCAGCACCACTGCGTTTACCCCCAGCGAAAGGATCGAGAGCACCCCCTGCGGCACCGGGTTGACAGCGGCAGGCCGCACGGCGGCGTCCATAAAGCCGTCGGCATAGAGCACCGGTAGGGTGGTAAAGACGCTCGCGTCCTGGAAAAGCGGGAAACACTGGGCAAACATGCACCAGGTAGCCAGGGTATTGGCACGGTTCTGGATCCAGCCGCCCTTGTTCCAAAAGGCGGCAGCCACGGTAGGCGCCAGCAGCAGCGCCAGGCCGCAGTACCAGGCATGGGTAGGCAGGTTGAGGTAGGTGTACTGAAAATTCCAGACATCATACGCCAGGATGTACAGCCAGATCATATCCGGCCAAAGCATATCGTCCCGCTTTTTGGAGGAGTAGATGCCCCACCAGCCGGTCATGCAGAAGATGTTGAGGATGCCGGCCAGGCCGTTGAGCCAGTTCCACCAGCCGCCATAAAGCCAGACATTCTCGCTGGAAAGCCACCAGCGGTCGCCGTACTGGGCCATGGCCAGCGAGCCCTTGATGGCCGACTCGAAATCGCTGCAGACCGCAATCATGATATTGATGGCCACAATGACAAACGGGAAAGCCTTGAACCACTGGGTTTTGCCGACGCCCCATTTATACTTGAGCATCATAAAGCCGATGCAGCCGGCCGTGGCAGCATAAAGCTTGGCATAGTGGAACCAGCTATTCATGTAGACATAGGTGTCGTTTGTAAGCGCCCACCCGGCCCCCATGCCGGCCCCCACATAAATGGCAATGAAATAGACGGTGAGCACCGCCGGCAGTGCCAGGAAAAAGAAGACGCCTCCCGCCTTGCTGCGCCGCGCAAGCTCGTTGCAGAGCACGAGCCCAAGAAAAACCAGCACCCAGCCCAATAGCTGATAGCCGGCCGTTTCGCCGTAGATTTGGAACAACATACAAGGATTCCTCCCTTTCTTAAAAAATGCTGTGCCGCAAGCCCGGGCAGGCCTGCCGCGCCGCCCTTTTGCGCAGCGCCCTTGCCGCATGGCGCAGCGCAAAAGGGGGCAGCCTGCCAAACGCCCTGGCACGCCGGCCCGAGCAGCCGCCCCATAGGGCCGCCGCCAAGGAATACCGGCTTATTTTTTGCCAAAGGCAATTTTGCCCGCCCGTTTGAACATATAGGGCAGGATGCCCTTCATCTTATCCTCGGCCTTGCGCATGGTAGAGCACTCGGGCAGGTCGCGGTGGAGGTGGATGGCGTCAAAGGCGCACTTGGTGGTGCACAGGCCGCACCCGATGCACTTGTTAGGGTCCACCACCGAGGCGCCGCAGCCAAGGCAGCGGGCGGTTTCGGCTTTGACCTGCTCTTCGGTAAAGGTCTTTTTGGCGTCCCTGAAGGACTTTTTCCAGTCGATGCCCTCCTCCATGCCGGGAATCTGGCGGGCGGCGGTGTCGTACTGCTCGACCTTGATATTGTTTTTATCCAGCTCGATAAAATCCCGGCGGTTGCGGCCGATGGTCAGGCTGGCGTTTGGCTGCACAAACCGGTGCAGGGATTCGGCCGCCTCCTTGCCCGCCGCAATGGCGTCAATGGCAAATTTGGGGCCGGTATACACGTCGCCCCCCACAAAAATGTCCGGCTGGGCGGTCTGGTAGGTAAGGCTGTCCGCCTTGGCCCAGCCGCCCCGGGCCAGCTCGACCTTGCTGCCCGCAAGCAGGCCGCCCCACTCGACGCTCTGGCCGATCGAGAGCACCAGATGCTCGCAGGGCACCGTGATGGTATCCTGCTCGTCGTACTGGGGGGCAAAGCGGCCCTCGGCGTCCCAAACGCTGGTGCAGCGCATACAAACGATGCCGCTCACACGGCCGTCCTGGGTAAGCACCTGCTTGGGGCCCCAGCCGCACCGGATGGCGACGCCCTCCTCCTCGGCCTCGGCGATCTCCTCGGGCGAGGCGGGCATCCTTTGCCGCGGCTCCAGGCAGTACATCTCCACGCTGGCCGCCCCGCAGCGGTGGCTGGTGCGGGCCGCGTCGATGGCCACGTTGCCGCCGCCCACCACCACCGCCCGGCCCTTGACCGGATACTGTTCGTCTGCGCCCACCCGGCGCAAAAACTCCACCGCCGAGTGCACCCCCTCGGCCTCCTCGCCGGGGATGCCGGGCAGCCGGCCGCGCTGGCAGCCGATGGCGATATAAAAGGCCTCGTAGCCCTGGGCGCGCAGGTCGTCAAGGGTGAGGTCCCGCCCCACCTCAACCCCGCAGCGGAAATCGACCCCCAGAGCACGGATGACCTCGATCTCGGCGTCGAGAACCTCCTTTTCCAGCTTGAAGCTGGGGATGCCGTACCGCAGCATGCCGCCAAGCTGTTCGTTCTTTTCAAAAACGGTGGGCTCGTAGCCGGTAAGGGCCAGATAGAAGGCGCAGGACAGGCCGGCCGGCCCGCCGCCGATGATGGCGATTTTTTGGCTGAAGGCCCCGTCCACCTTGGGGATGACCTTTTTGGGGACAAAACGCCGGGCGGCGTTGAGGTCCTGCTGGGCGATAAACTTTTTGACCTCGTCGATGGCCACCGCCTCGTCGATGGTGCCGCGGGTGCAGGCCTCCTCGCACCGCCGGTTGCACACCCGCCCGCAGACCGCCGGGAAGGGGTTTTCCCGCTTGATCAGCTCCAGCGCCTCGGTATAGCGGCCCTGGGCGGCCATCTTTAAGTAGCCCTGCACCGCGATGTGGGCCGGGCAGGCGGTTTTGCAGGGGGCGGTGCCGGTGTCATAGCAGTTGACACGGTTTTTGTCGCGGTAGTCGATGCTCCACTTGTCCGGGCCCCATCTGGCGGCGTCCGGAAGCTGCTGGCGCGGGTAGGTAACCGGGCCGGCAGGGGTGCAGAGCTTTTGCCCAAGCTTGACCGCGCCGGCCGGGCAGTACTCCACACACCGGCCGCAGGCCACGCAGTTTTCTCTCTCCACCCGGGCCACATAGGCCGAGCGGCTCATATTGGGGGTGTTAAAAAGCTGGCTGGTGCGCAGCGCGTTGCAAACCTTGACATCGCAGTTGCAGATGGCAAAGATTTTTTCTTCCCCGTCGATGTTGGTGATCTGGTGCACAAAGCCGTTGTCCTCGGCTTTGTGGAAGATTTCGATGGCCTCGTCGTAGCTGATGTAAACGCCGCCCTTGTCGGTTTCCACCACATAGTCGGCCATATCCCCCACCGCGATGCACCAGCCCTCGGGGTCGTCGGCGCAGCCCTCCCCCATCCGCGCGCGGGATAGCCGGCAGGAGCAGGGCGATTTGGCAAACTTGTTGTACTTTTTGAGCCAATAGCTGATATGCTCGATGTCCAGAGACTGGTTTTCGGCCTCGATGGCCTTTTCTACCGGGATCACGTGCATCCCGATGCCCGAGCCGCCCGGCGGCACCATGGGGGTGATCTTTTCGAGCGGCAAAAAGGTCATCCGCTCAAAGAAGGCGGTGACCTCGGGGTGCTCCTCAATGATGCCGCGGTTCATATTAAAGAACTCGGCCGAGCCGGGCACAAATTGGGGCAGCACCCAGCGTTTTTCGTGCTGGGGGTTTTGGCCGTCCAGATTTTCCCAGTTGTACTCCAAAAGGCCCACCCGGCTCATCTCGTCCAGCAGCGCCTGCAGCGGCTCCTCCGCAAGGCCCGAGAGGCTTTTGAGCTGGGCAAAGGTCTGCGGCTTGCGCACCTGCATTTTAAGCGCAAGGTCGGCCATCTCGTCGGTCACGATGCCGGACAGGCCCCAGTACTCGGGGTCGCCAGGCTTGACCCCGGCCAGCTTGGCGGGCACCCGGTCGGTGATCTTGCGGCCCAGCCTGAGGATTTTTTCCCGCGGGGCGGCGTCCTTTGGGATTTCAAAGGGCAGGCTGCCTTCCTCCAGGGGGAATTTGGTTTCGCTCATGATACGCTCCTTTCCTTGTTAAGCATCCCAAACGCGCGCCCGCCTGAAAGGTCGCAGGGCGGCACACAGCTTTTGGGACGGCTTTTCTTTTGGCCGGTCGGCGGCCGGGATCGTGCCTGCGGCGGTGCAAAAGGCAGAGCGAGCCCTTCTCCGCCGGCCAGGTTTGTCATAATTTATTCACAAAGTTTGCTATAGTTTAACACATTGTAAAAAATATGTCAATCCCAGGCGAATGGGGGCCATTGACAGGCGAGCCCCCCTTAAAGCCTCTTTCGACGGGCTTTGGGCCGCCGCCCTGCCGGGCTGCTCAAAGCCGCTCGATCCGGGCGCTGAGCGCCTGATGGAACCGGCCGATGTGCAGCCCGTCCACAAAGCGGTGGTTTGCCTCCACCGAGATATGCAGCAGCCGGCGAGAGCCCTCGCTGGCATATTTCCCCCAGGATATACGGGGCACCGAATCGTCGGGGTCGAAATCGCGCTCGTTGGTCAGGGCGGTGAGCTCCACCCAGGGCAGGCAGGAAAAATAGATGAGGTCGTCGGTATCCGACTGCTCAAGCAGGGTGGTTTGCGCACGGCTTTTGGCCCGGGCCGCACGGCAAAACTCCGGCAGGCTTCCCTTGCAGGGCATGGTTACGATGTGAAAAGCTTCGGCCCCGGGGCAAAGGTCGGTAAAGCTGGGATGGCGGGCGTCCAGCAGTACCGGCTCTCCCCCCTTTACGGCGCAGCGGAAAGCCTCCACCTCGTTGACCGCCTGGGTACAGAGATAAACAAGGGCGTAATAAAAAGAAATCCCCTCGCGCTTGGTATGCTCATAAAGGGCGGTAACGTCCTGCCGGAAGGTGACGCTGTAGAAGGGGTTGGACATACCGGAAAAAAACTGGTAGAGCTCCCGCCGGGGCCACCGGGCAAGGTCGATCTTTTGATACATAGGGCATTTCTCCTTTTGATTGTTCCAAGGCCGGCAGGGGCTTGGGCGGTGGGCCGGCCATTTTTTTCATGATAGCAAATCCTGCCTGCGGGCACAAGGGAGGAAAACACAGGGGGGTGTCCACTGCAAGGGTTTATACTGGCTCAGGCCAGGCGCGGGGAAGAGTCTCAAAAGGCTTTCGGGGAAGGGGTCCTGTTAGATTGCTCCCACGCTCCGGCCTGCGATCCCATCCCGGTTTGGACACCTCTAAACACAGCAGCGCCTTCGCGCTGATGGCGGGCGGCGCGCCTGCCTCTTGACCTTCCACCTACTGGAAGCTGTATAATTGTATAATAAGGGTGCCGGCGCGGGCACACACCGCGCTCGCGCCGGCCGCTGTAAACATGTTTGATCCATCTCAATGCAAAGGAGTGCTTTTTTAT
>CAJTSP010000069.1 GCA_910578965.1 uncultured Oscillospiraceae bacterium | reverse complement strand
GGAGAAATTTTCAGCAGGGTGGAAGAACTGAAGGAACTGCGGCTGGACGTTCCGCAGGTTACGCTGCTGGCTCATGAGCTGCAAAAAAGCGGCAGGGCAGCAAACGAAAAAAAGGCGGCGGGGCGGCAGGGAAAAGGCGGCGCCGCCGGCTGGGCCGATGAGGATGTGGTGGAGTGCAGGGGCTGCCTGTATTGGCGTACCCTGGATTATATCCTTGGCGTAAAAGCCTGCTGGTACCCACTGATGGAAAACCGGCTGCGTCCCTGCCGCCCGGCCGACTGCTACCGGCGGCCCGGTACCCCTTATAGGCCCTGCAACGCGCAGGGCCGGCCGCCGGATGAGGAGCCGGGCGCGGCAGAAGACGGGCAGGGGAAAGGGATGCTTACATGAAGAGCGGCCAACAAAACCGAGGCTGTGCCCCCGCCGGCAAAAACGGCCGCGGCGAGGCCCTGACTCCCGCGCAGGCTGAAACCGCCGCCCGGCTGGGCGGGTACCGGCAGAGCGCATGGCGTGCCGAACGGCTGGCCGAGGAGCTGCAGGCGCTGCGCTCGCTGGGCCAGCGGGTAATCCCGCTGCTTACCGGGGTGCGGGGAGCCGGGCCGGACCGGGACCGGGTGGCCCGCACGGTGGAAAGGATGGAGCTTTGCTCCCGCCGGCTGCAGCAGGAGGCCCGCCGCTGCCTGGACGAACAGCAGGCCCTGGACGGCATGCTGGAGGGGCTCGCAGACGAACGCCTGCGCCTGCTGCTCTGGCTGCGGTATGCCCGGGGGCTTGGCTGGGAACCCATCAGCGAGAGGCTGGACATCAGCGAGCGATGGGCCCGCAAGCTTCACCTGCGCGCGCTGGACGAGCTGGCCGTGCGGCAGTGCGAAGCCACCGAAACAGGACGGCCACAGGAGGAAGCGTGATGAGCAAAACCGCACAGGACACGACAAAAACTACCCCGCCTGCAAAAACAAAGAGCCCGCCGGCAGCGGCCTTGGCCCTTTGCCGGCCGGGCCGGCCCCGCCGGCAGAAAACGGCCAGGCAGCTCTTGAGCCGGCTGCTGGCCGAGCCGCTGCCGCCCCATACCGCAAAGTTGGGCTGCCTAGCCGGCTGGGCCGAGAGCGGGGCTGCCTCCGGGCCGGACAGCGGGACGCCGCCGGCGGACCTGCCCGGCCCGCTGCGGATGTATGAGGGGATGCTGCTGGCCCAGGTGGCCCGGGCGCTGGAGGGGGATCTCAGGGCGCTGCAGTTTATCCGGGAAGCGATGGGCGAGCGGGCGGAGGAAAAAGCAGCCCCGGAGGGGATTACGGCCGGCGACCGGGCCCTGCTGCGCAAGCTGGCGGCCCGGCTGGGCCTGGAGGGAGAAACACCGTGAGCAGCGCACCCGCTGGGGCACAGGCGGCTGTACTGGGCCGGCTTCGCAGGCAGGAGGCCGAGCATTGCCGCAAAAACCCGGTGTATTTTGTGGAGCAGTATGTCCGTATCGAGGATAAGGACGTCCCCGGCCTGCTGGTGCCCTTTCGGCTGTGGCCGGCCCAGCGTGCCGCCCTCCTGGATTTTGCAGCCTACCGATTCAACATCGTGCTCAAGGCGCGGCAGTTGGGGCTTACCTGGCTGGCGCTGGCTGAGGCGAGCCGGCTGCTGGCCCTCACGCCGGGACGCACGGTGCTGGCGCTGTCCCGCAGCGAGGAGGAGGCAAAGGAGCTGGTGCGCCGTATGGGGGTGATCCTGCGGGGCATGCCGGAATTTACGGCCGAGCAGGGGAGAGCGCCGCCCGGTTGGCAGGGGCCGGTGTTCCGGGTCACCGCTATGTCGGTAACGCTGCGCTGGCCCGACGGGCCGGAGGGGGTGTTTAAGGCGTTCCCCTCCGGGCCAAATGTAGGGCGGTCGTTTACCGCCAACCTGATCCTGCTGGACGAATGGGCCTTTCAGCAGTTTGCCGGGGAAATCTGGCGCTCGGCCTTTCCGGTAATCAACCGGCCGGCCGGGGGGCGGGTCATCGGCCTGTCCACTATCCGGCGGGGCAGCCTGTTTGAGGAGCTTTATGCCGACCCAGGCAACGGCTTCCACAAGATTTTCCTGCCCTGGGACGCCGACCCCCGGAGGGACGCCGCCTGGTACCGGGCTACCCGGCTGGCCCTTGGGGAGGACGGCGCGCGGCAGGAATATCCGGCCAGCGTGGAGGAAGCGCTGGCCGTGCCGGGCGGGGCGTTTTTCCCCGGGCTTTCGGCCCGCCACCGGGCAAACGGCCCACCTGAGGGGCCGGTGCGCCGCTACATCGCGCTGGATTACGGGCTGGATATGCTCAGCGCCCATTGGGTGGCGGTGGATACGGCCGGCCGGGCGGTGGTCTACCGCGAGTACGACGCGCCTGGCCTTACCATCGGCCAGGCTGCACGGGCGGTGCTGGCCCAAAGCGGCGGCGAGGAGATCGAGCTGGCGCTTGCCCCGTCCGACCTTTGGGGCCGAAGCCAGGAGAGCGGCAAGAGCCGTGCCCAGCTTTTTTGCGAGGCGGGGCTGGCCCTCACCCGGGTAAGCCGGGATTTTGCGGCCGGGTGTGCCGCCCTGCACGAATGGCTGGCCAGCCCGCCGCAGGGCGGGCCGCCGCGGCTGCGGATTGCCTGTGCCCCTAACCTCTGGCACTGCCTGGCCCATATCCAGAAAGACCCGCGCCGCCCGGATGTTTATGCCAAGGAGCCTCACGCCCTTACCCACGATGTGGACAGCCTGCGCTATTTCTGCGTCTGGTGGGCGCAGCCGGCCGACCGGCCCCGCCCCGCCCGCCGCTGTGCCTGGGAGCCGGACCTTTTGGCCGACTACGAGCAGGCGGACGAAGCGGGGCGCGCGTATCTGGAGCAAAAATACGGCTCGCCGTATGGGCTCTATTAAAGGCGGCCCCATTTGAGCCCATCCAACTACCCGAAAGGAGCAGGATATGGAAAAACAACAAGCAAGCAGCCCGGCCCAGAAGCGGCTGTTTTGGCAACAGAGGCTTGCGGCGGCCAAGCGCGCCTGTGAGCCCCAGCGCCGCCGGATGGATGAGCGGGAGGCCTATTATCACGGCAGCCGGCGCATCCCGGCAGCGGGAGGGGCCAGCGGGGGTGCGGTCTCCCCGGCGCAGGCCACCAACGTGCGCAACATCGTGTATGAGCTGATCGAGAGCCAGGTGGACACCGCCCTGCCGCAGCCAAAGGTCACCGCCGTCCATCCCGAAGACAAGCCTCTGGCCGAGATGGCCGAGGCCATGCTGCGCGCCCAGCTTCGCCGGCTGGATTTTGCCGGGCTGAACGACCGGCAGGAGCGCACGGTACCTATCCAGGGCGGCGATTACTGGCATATCGAATGGGACCCGGCGGCCGGCGGCCACTGCACCATGGGGGATCTCATGGTTACCGGGCGGCACCCGCGGCAGGTCGTCCCACAGCCGGGGGTGTATGAGATCGACCAGATGGACTACCTGTTTATACAGGTCCAGCAGAGCCGGCAGGCCCTTTGCCGGCGGTATGGCGTCTCGCCCGAAACGCTTTCGCCTCCCGGGCGGGACGGAGCTCGCCCGCTGCCCGACAGGCGCGCCGGCGAACCGGACGCCGAACCCGATGCGGGCGAGCTGCTCACCCAGAATATTGCCTATTACCGGAACGAGCGGGGCGGCATCGGGCTGTTTAGCTGGGTGGGGGATACTACCCTCGAGGACCTGGAGGACTACCAGGCAAAGCGAGTGGAGGCCTGCACCCGGTGCGGGCAGCGCCGCCCGCCCGACGCTGCCCGCTGCCCCGGCTGCGGAGGCAAGAGCTTCCGGCTTGAGAGCCGGGACCAGGAGGACCTGCCGGGGGATGTAACCATCTTTGGCGGCGAGGTGCTGCCTGGGGTAGTGTATGGACCGGACGTCCCGCTCACCGGGCCGGACGGCCGCCCCTTGACGGACGATACGACCGGCGCGCCGGTTATGGGGCCCGGCATGCCCCACGCCGGGCGGGTGCCCTGCTACCGGCCAAGGGCCTACCCGCTGGTGCTCCGGCGGAATATCAGCGCTTCGGGGCGGCTGCTGGGGGTAAGCGATGTGGATATGATTGCCGACCAGCAGGACGCCATCAACAAATACGGCACCAAAATAGGCGAAAAGCTGCTCAAGGGAGGCAGCTATGTGACCCTGCCGCAGGGGGTGGGGGTGGAAACCACCGACCGTGAACTCAAGATCATCCGCCTCAAGTCCCCTGCCGACAAGGCAATGATCGATGTGCTCAATATCCAGCCGGACACCAGCCGCGACCAGCAGCTCCTTGAGACCAACTATAGCTGGGCCAAGAGCACTCTTGGCATTACCGACGCCTACCAGGGCAAGTTTGACAGCACTGCCGTAAGCGGGGTGGCCAAGCAGTTTGCAGCCAACCAGGCGGCAGGGCGGCTGCTTAGCAAGCGGGAAATGAAAAACGCCGCCTACGCCCGGCTTTACCGGCGGATGTTCCAGTTTATGCTGGCCTGGGCAGACGACCCGGTGCCCCTGACCTGGCAGCAGCCGGACGGCGGGCAGGCCTTTGCGCACTTTGACCGCTATGCATTTTTGAAGCGGGACGCCGCAGGTGAATTGTATTGGGAGGACGAGTTTTTGTTTGAGGTAGACCCTGCCTCCAACCTGGCCAGCAACCGGGAGGCGCTTTGGAAGCTGGCCGAGGATAAATATCGCGCAGGGGCATTTGGTCCGCCGGCCGAGCCAGCAAGCCAATACCGGCTCTGGAGCCTCCTGGCGCAGGACGGGTACCCCCACGCCGAGGCGGTGCGGCAGAGCCTTGCCGCCGGGCTTGCACAGGCGCAGGGCACGCAGGGACAGGCCCTGCCCTTGGACATGCCGGCGGATGCTGCCCGCGTCCAGGCAGGCGGAAGGGGGGAAGGGCTGTGAGGTGCCCGGTATGCGGCATTGAGATGCGGGTAGCCGAGCGTGCCGGCGAAACACGGGGCGTTGCCCGGTACACGGTGCTGAAGCTTGCCTGCCGCAACCCCCACTGCGCCCAGTACGGCAGGGTGCTGGCCGAAAAACGGCTGGGGCAGCCCCCAAGGGCATAAGCATAAAGGCCCATAAAACAAAAGGGGCAGGACTATACGCCAAAGCGCAGGCCCCCGGGAATAAGGTCGCCGGGGCCCCGCGCTTTGGCGTTGTATTATGCCGCTATGCACAGCCGCCCCGCCGCTTTGCTTCGGGCGGTTCACTCCTCCTCTTGCCCGGGGGGCAGCAGATGTACCAGCAGGCTGACGATCCGTTTGTCCTCCACCGCCTGCACCGTAACATGCATGCGGTCGGCATCGAAGCTCTCGCCGGGGGTGGGGATGTGCTCCAGGCACTCCAGCGCCCAGCCGCCCGCGGAGGAAAAATCCCCCTCCAGCTCCGGCCGGGGCAGGTCCAGCGTATCAAATAGATCGTCGATATTGATATCCGCGTCTACCCGGTAGAGCCCCTCACCGATCTTGAGCACCGGCGTTTCCACCTGGTCGGTCTCGTCAAAAATCTCGCCTACCAGCTCCTCCAGGATGTCCTCCATCGTGACAAGGCCTAAGGTGCCGCCGTAGTCGTCGGTTACGATAGCCATCTGCTGGCTCGAACGCCGGAACTCGGCCAGCAGCACGTTAATATGCTTTTGCCGGTAAACAAAAGGCAGCTCCCGGCAGAGCCCCCGTAGCTCGACAGGCCGCCCGGCGGCCAGGCATTCGAGCAGGTCGCGGCTGTGCAGCATGCCAATGATATGGTCGATGCTGCCCTCATATACCGGGATACGGCTGTGGTTGCTGGAAAGGCAGGCCGAGAGAATTTCGTCCTGTGCCGCGTCGGCGTCCAGCGCAACCATATCTACCCGGGGGATCAAAATTTCCTGTACCGTGATGTCATCGAACTCGATGGCGCTCTGGATGATGTCGGTCTCCTGCTGGCTGAGCACCCCCTCCTCCTCCACCGTGTCAATGATGGTTTTGAGGTCGTCCTCGGTTACGCTGGGGCCGGCCGGGGCCTCCCTGCGGCGGAACGGCTTGCGCAATTGGGTAAACATCCAAACCAGCGGGCTGAGCAGCGCCCGCACAAAGCCCATGGGGGCGCTTACTGCGACGCTCACCGTTTCGGGGTTTTCCTTAGCAAAGCTTTTGGGCAAAATCTCGCCAAAGATCAGAACCAGCAGGGTAAGCAGGACGGTAGATACCAGCGGCCCGTTGACCGGGCCGAGCAGCGAGGTGGCCAGGATGGTGGCCAGCGAGGAGGCGGTGAGGTTGACAACGTTGTTGCCGATGAGGATGGCCGAGAGCATGCCGTCGTAGTCGTCCAACTGGCGCAGTACCCCGCGGGCCTTTTTGTCGCCGCTGTCGGCGCGGCTGCGCAGCCGTAGCCGGTTGACCGACGAAAGGGCTGTTTCGCTGGCCGAAAAAAAGGCCGACAGGCACAGCAGAAGCACGAGGGCGAGGATGATACTGGGGCCGGGGTTATCCAAAACCGATCACATACCTTTCTTTTGCAGGCAGCCCAAACGCCCGGTGCAGGCCACCCTGGATGTATATTGTATATGCTTATAGGTATACCAAACTATGGAAGGAAATGCAAGGGCCAACCGGGACCGGGCCTGCCCGGGGCCGGAATACACAGCCCGCAGCCCGGCTGCAAAGGCGCTGAAAGGCCGCCGGCCCTAAAACCGGCTAAGGCCTTGCCGGCCCCATTTTTCTGGCGCCCACAAACGGGTTGGCCGCGGCCGGCCGGCGGGGCAAAAATTACCTATAAAACCGGTGGGGATACAGGAAAACCAAAGGAAACTCACCAGATTTGCCTGCCTGGCGCCAATTTCTTTTGGGTAATGAATAGAAAAGATCAAAATTGTGCGTTTTGCATAATTAAACGGGATGAATTTGTGCTATAATCACCAATACACCCGGAAGGGATACAAAATTTTCCTGGCTGGGCAGGTAAACTTCCTGCCGCCAAACGGGTGCAGAGAGCGGGAGCCGGCCGTAAAAGAACCGGCCCGTACCGCGGGCGCCGGGGGGAAAGCGGCGTACCAGGGTACGCAGGGGTGTGCGGGGCGGCAACGCGGGCCCCTGGCCCGTGCAAAAAAAGGAGGCAGACAGCAATGGTCAAACAGCTTACAGTCCAGAACTTTGGCGATGTGCGCCGTATTGTGGACGCGGCCGCCGGCTGCATCGACGACATCGGCGTGCATGACGAGCGCGGTGCAATTGCGGATGCCAAGAGCATCCTTGGCCTGATGAGGCTGGACTATACCCACCCGGTCAAGCTGGTGAGCGAGAACGAGCGGGAGCTCCAGGCCGTTTGGCGCGCGCTGGCAAACTGACCGGCGCGGGCAAGCGGCGGGATGCGCCAGAGCGTGCGGCCCGCCGGACGCAGCAAGGCCCAAAACAAGGCCCCGGCCGCCCTTTTGCGGGCGGCCGGGGCCTTGCGCTGTACAAAAAAAGGGGACGGAGCTGCGCGGCAAAGCCCGCGGCGGGCAAGGGAGGAGGAGTAATGGCCTTTGCCTGCCTTTGGTGCGGCCGCTTTTGAGCAAAAGCCGATTTAAGCCTTCTTTTCCACCACGGCCTTGGTCTCGCGGGCGATCATCAGCTCCTCGTTGGTGCAGATCACCAGGGTGCGCACCCTGGCGCCCCAGGCGGTAATGTCGTCCACATCGTCGCCGCAGTGGCGGTTTTTTTCCGAGTCGATGCGGATGCCCAGGTAGTCCATGTGGTGGCAGATCTTGGCGCGGGCGATCTCGTCGTGTTCGCCGATGCCGCCGGTAAATACCAGGCAGTCGAGGCCGCCCATTGCGGCAATGTAGGCGCCCACCAGCTTTTTGATCTGGTAGTTGAGCATATCGCTGGCTAACTGTGCGCGGGCATTGCCCTCGGCGGCCGCCTTTTCCACATCCCGCTTGTCGCTCGATACGCCGGAAACGCCCAGCAGGCCGCTCTTTTTGTTGAGGATTTCATCCAACTGGTGGCCGGTGATGCCAATGGTATACTTGAGGAAGTTGACCGCGCTGGGGTCGATGTCGCCGCAGCGGGTGCCCATCATCAGGCCGGCCAGCGGGGTAAGGCCCATGCTGGTGTCCAGCACGCGGCCCATATCCACCGCGGCAATCGAGCTGCCGTTTCCCAGATGGCAGGTGATGATCTTGAGCTCCTCCGGCCGGCGTCCCATGAACTCGGCCGCGCGCAGGCTTACATATTTGTGGCTGGTGCCGTGGAAGCCGTACCGGCGCACGCCATATTTTTCGTAGTATTCGTAGGGCAGGGCATACATATAGGCCTTGGGGGGCATGGTGCTGTGAAAAGCCGTGTCGAACACCGCCACGTTGGGGGTGCCGGAAAACACGCTTTCAGCCGCGCGCAGGCCCATTACGGTGGCGGGGTTGTGCAGAGGGGCCAGCGGCGTGAGGTCCTCGATGGTCTTGATGATATCCTCGGTAACGAGGCAGCTTTCCCGGATCTTTTCGCCGCCGTGCACGCCGCGGTGGCCGATGGCGTCGATCTCGCCCTTGCTGTCAATGACCTTGCCCGCGCCGGTGGTCATCATCTCCACCACCTTGTTAAAGGCCTCGGTGTGGGTGGGGAAGGGGCACTCCACCGTCTGTTTGTTGTTGCCGGCCTGATGGGTGATGGTCCCGCCGTCCATGCCGATGCGCTCGCACAAGCCCTTGCACAGCACCTTTTCGCCGTCCATATCGATCAGTTGGTATTTGAGCGAAGAGGAGCCACAATTGATTACCAGGATTTTCATCGTTTTCGACCCTCCTATAGTTCCCCGGCCCGGCTTTTGCCGGGCCGGATGTTCATTTTTGTAAAAATATTATATAATAGAGAAAATACGCTGTAAAGCAGGCCGCGAATAAGTTTTTCTTTTAACAAACCCCCAAATGGCCAAAAGTGCAGAAACTGCAAGCAAGCTTGCAGAAAAGCATGCATCCCCTTGCAGGGAGCGGTGCGGCAAAGCAGTGCAACTTTTGCGCTTACGGCATCGTAGGGCGTTGCATGAGGGCGTAGGGCGCGCGCCGCCGCCCTGCGGCGGCTGGGGCGGCGCCTGCAAGGGCCGATGGGCAGCCTGCTTTGCCCAAAAGCGCGGCCTGCCCTCGCCGGGGCCGTGAGGGCAAATTATCTCAAACGGAAAGGACGGGGCAAGCATGCGGATCGCGGGAATCATTGCTGAATACGACCCGTTCCATACCGGGCACGCCTGGCAGCTAACGCGGCTGCGGCAGCTCGGGGCACAGTACATTGTGGTATGCATGTCCGGCCCGGTGGTGCAGCGGGGTACGGCGGCGCTCTTTCCTGCCCGGGCCCGGGCGGCGGCGGCGGTTGCAGCCGGGGCCGACCTGGTGCTGGCCCTGCCCGCGCCCTGGGCGTGCCTGAGTGCCGAGGGCTTTGCCGCGGGCGGGGTGGCGGTGCTGTCGGCCCTGGGCTGTGTAGATACTCTTGCCTTTGGGGCTGAGCACCCGGACGCATCCGGCCACCGGGCGACAGCCGCCGCGCTGGAAAGCCCCGGCTTTGGGGAGGCGCTGCGGCGGGCGCTGGCCGGCGGCCGGCCGTTTGCGGCGGCCCGGGCGGCCGCCGCCGAGGCGGTGCTGCCCGGCACGGGGGCGCTGCTGGCCGGCCCCAACGACAATCTGGGGGTAGAGTACTGCAAGGCCATCCTGCGACAGGGCAGCCCCCTGGCCCCCCTGGCCCTGCCCCGGCAGGGGGCGCAGCATGGGGATACCGCGCCCCAGGGGCCGCAGGCCGGTTTTGCCAGCGCTGGCTTTTTGCGGGCGGAGTACCGCCGCGCCGGGCTGGAGGCCTTGGCCGGCTGGCTGCCCGCGGAGGCCCTGGAGCTTTACCGCCAGGCTGAGGCGGCGGGCGAGATGCTGGACGAACGGGCCTTTGGCCTTGCGGTGCTGGCGAGGCTGCGGGGCATGGGGCCGGAACGGCTGGCCGGAACACGGGGCGCGGGCGAGGGGCTGGACCGCCGGCTTGCCGTCGCCCTGCGCACGGCCGGCAGCCTGGAGGGGCTGTACGCCGGCATGAAGACCCGCCGCTATGCTCATGCCCGGCTGCGGCGGCTGGCGCTGGATGCGGCGCTGGGCTATACCGGCGCCCTGCCTGCCCTGCCTCCCTACCTGCATGTGCTGGCCGCCCGGCGGCAGGCCCTTTCGCTCTGCAAAACGGCGCGGCTGCCCTGCGGTTGCTCGCTGGCCCGCCTTGCAGGGCAGAACGCGGCCTCGGCGGCCGTTGCTGCCGCCGAGGCCGCCGCCTGCGACCTTGCCGCGCTCTGCCGGCATACCCCGGGGCCGATGGGTCTGTGCTACACCCAAAAGCCCCTGGTAATGTAAAAGGGAGCTGCGTTTGCCGTGCTGCTGCCTCTGCAATGAGCCTGCAATTGCGGCGCTCGCCCGCCACTGCCGACCCCCCTTGGGTTGGGGGCCGGACAGAGGGGGCGCATCTTACATCCCCTTTCCGGTATGCTTGAGCAGCGCCTCGTGCATGGATATCATCAGGATGAGGATTGCCAGCAGGTAGAAGGGGAACAGGGATACGGTGATATGGTTGGCAATCAGGCCAAACAGGGGCGGCATGAGGCAGTTTCCCGCATAGGCGCTGGCCATCTGGACGCCGATAATCGCCTGGGACTTATCCGCGCCGAAGCGGCCGGGTGTGGCGTGGATGATGCTGGGGTAGATGGGGGCGCAGCCAAGGCCGATGAGGGCCAGGCCTACAAGAGCGGCATGTTTCCCCAATGGAAGCAGGAAAGCGGCAACCCCAACCGCAATAACCCCCTGCCCCAGCCGTACCATCCGGGCGTCGTCCAGCTTTAGGGTTAGGAAGCCGCACACGGCCCGGCCGACGGTGATGCCAATAAAGAACAGGCTGGCAAAGCCGGCCGCCGTCTGTGCCGGGATCCCTTTTTGCAAAACCAGATAGCTGCTGGCCCACAGGCCCGCGGTCTGCTCCAGGGCGCAGTAACAGAAAAAGGCGACCATAACCTCTTTGGCGCCGGGGATCCTGATAACCTGCCCCAGCGAGAGCGCTTTGGATGGGGCGCCGTGCCCATCTTTTTGGGCATCCCCCGCTGCCCGCCTTTTCCAGAGCGGCAGGCTGGCTGTGATTACAACGGCCAGCGCCAGTTGTATGGCGCCGATAATCCGGTAGCCCATAGGCCACCCGGCGCCGCCGGCCAGGGCGTAGCCCATGATGTAGGGCCCGATGGAGGCCCCTATCCCCCACATGCAATGGAGCCAGCTCATATGCCGGCTGGCAAAATGGAGTGCCACATAGTTGTTGAGCGCCGCGTCTACGCTCCCGGCCCCCAGGCCGTAGGGAACCGCCCACAGGCACAGCATCCAGAACGAGCTGCTGGCCGAGAACCCAAACAGGGCTGCCGCGGTCATGCATACGCTGGCAGCGGTAACCCTGCCGGCGCCTAGCCTTCGGGTAAGCCGGTCGCTTTGCAGGCTGGATATCACCGTTCCCATCGAGATAATAAAGAAGATTACCCCTGAGAAGGATATGGGTACGCCGAACCCCTGGTACATGGAGGGCCAGGCCGAACCCAAAAGGGAATCCGGCAGGCCCAGGCTGATAAAAGAGAGATAAATTACGGCCAGAAGCAAATGAAGCATCCTGCGTCCCTCCTTGGCTTTTGGTATGATAATAACACTTAAACAGCCAAACCGTTAGAAAGAAATCCCCAAAATAATGCAATGAAATCACCAGGAGGGCCGCAGATATGGCGTTGAGCGTATGCGGGCCGGTTTTTACCGACCGGCAGGGCCGGGAGCTGGCCGGGCATGGTACGCCCCTGTTTCCCGTGGCCTGCTACCACGACGATATCCGCCAGGCAGAGGTGCCGTGGCATTGGCACGACGAGCTGGAAATTATGGTTGTCGAAACCGGGACCGCCCGCGTGTGCGCCAACGGGGCGGCTCACAGGGTAAAGCAGGGGGAGGGCGTCTTTATCAACGCCGGGGTTTTGCATGGGGTGTGGAGCGAGGAGGAAGAGCCCTGCTGCCTGCGGTCGGCCGTATTCCATCCCCGGCTGGTGGGCGGAAGCGTAGACAGCATCCTCTGGCAGAAATACCTGGAACCTCTTCTCTATGACCCGTGCCGCGCCTGCCTCCATTTTACCGGTGCGCAGGAATGGGAGCAAGCTGCGTCAAAAACGATTGGGGCGGTTTGGCAATCCTGTGTATCCGAGGAGGAAGGCTTTGAGTTTGAGGTGCGGGAGCTGCTTTCCCGGTTTGTTTTTATCCTGGCAAAGAATCGCCCGGCGGCAGAAAAAAGCCCCTCGGAGAAAGCCCTGAGGGACGGGGAACGGATCAAGCGCATGCTGCACTATATCCAGGGGCACTATAAAGGGGAGCTGACCCTTGCCAAAATTGCGGGGAGCGCTGCCGTCAGTGAAAACGAGTGCCTGCGATGCTTCCGCAGCATGATCGGCAGTACGCCGATCCAATATGTAAAACAGGTGCGTATCCAGAAGGCAGCGGAGCTGCTGGCATCCACCAACCGCAGGATTGCAGACATCGGGGCGGAGTGCGGCTTTCAGGAAATGAGCTATTTCGCCAAGACCTTCCGGGAGCTGAAGGGCTGCACTCCCGGCGCGTTCCGGCATAAGGCATCGGGGCATAAGGAATAACAGGATGCAGGCAGGGGCTGCCCCTCTGCCTGCATCCTGTTTCGTTCGGCCGCGGGCTCCTGCCCCTGTTACCTGCCGGCCTCATCCCGCGCCGGCGGCAGCAGGGCAGGTGTTAGCGCCAGCGCCAGGAGGCTCACCGCGCCCATTGCCCAAAAGGCGGTACGCAGGCCAAAACGGTCGGTAAGGCTGCCCATCAAAACCGGCCCGCCGGCCATCCCAAGGCCGTACACCGCCTGGAAAACCCCCATGGCGGTCGCCCGAAAACGTGGCTCGACGCCCCGCACGCAGCCACCCAGCAGTACCGCGATGGTAAGGCTGTTGCCCACCCCGGCCAGCGCCTGCAGGGCATACACCTGCGCCATCCGGCCTGCTGCCGGCAGCAGCAGGCAGTAGAGGGCGGTGGCGGCAAACCCACAGAGCAGCAGCGGCCGCAGACCATACCGGGGCAGCCAGCGCCGGGCCACCAGGTAGTTGACCAGCACCACCGGCACCATCAGGGCAATGTTCATACCGCTAAGCTGGGCCGGCTGTGCGCCGATAGCCGCCGCGTGGTTGGAAACAAAGGAACTGTAGGTAGAAAAGGCCACCGTTTGGGCCAAAATGGCCAGCAGGCTGCAGGCAACCAGGGTGCGGCTGCGCAAAAGGGCGGGAAGCTGCCGCAGCAGGATGGGC
>CAJTSP010000068.1 GCA_910578965.1 uncultured Oscillospiraceae bacterium | reverse complement strand
GTTACTTTTCTTGACGTCAAGAAAAGTAAATAGAGCGTTATTTTTACGCAAAACCCCACGGCGTGCGGCGCGCCTTGCCGCGCGTGAGATACAAACCTCCCGGCGTGCGCAGAACCTCCCCGTATTTGAGACAAACTCCCCCCTAAAAACTCTGCCGGCGGCAGTACTCGGCCTGGGCCTCCTCGCTGATATAATCGCTCTCTGGCAGCAGCAGCTTTTCGTCGGCGCAGCTAAGGGTGTTGAGGGCGCTGGAGCCCACCGTGACCGCCCGCGCAAACCGGAAGGGGAAGGCAACGTTCAGCACCTCGCTGGGCATGGTTTTGTCCAGTACCACCGCATCCGGGAAGGCCGCAGCGTAATCCGCCTCGTCCCGCGGATGGGGCTTGATGAAGACCGTGTACCCCGCCGCATACCCCGCCAGCACCCGCCGGAAGATCTGTAGCTGGGCCGCAATGTCCGGCACAAGCCCGTCGGCAGCATAGGGGCGGGTGAGCAGCAAAAAGGGCTTTGGGGCGGCGGCGGGCAGCGGCGCTGCCACAAAAATGGCGGTAAGAAGCTGTTTTTCATCAGGCGTAACGCTGGCAAACAGGGCGGCCTTGCTGTCCTCAATAAAATTTTCGGCCCAGGGGCCGGTGCGGGCCAGGTCTTCGGTCTCGATGCCCACGGTGCGCTTGCAGCCGCCCCAGTAAAGATAACCGTAGCCCAGCGCCCGCCGCAGCCGGTAAAAGGGCCGGGCGGCCTGCCGGTCCCGCCAGGGGTGATTTGGGAGGGTGTGGCCCGAAAAGGCGTCCTCGCAAAGGATGTAGCGGGCATGGCAGTCCTGCGCGTAGCGGCACAGCTCGTTCCAGTCGTTGTAAAAATATACCCGGCCGTAGCGGGCAAAGTCCAGCTTGAAATGGCAGTATGTCTCGATATGCCGCCGGTGCATCGGGTGCTGGAACAGCAGCACCAGTATTGGGTTTTTGTAAAGGGGCGAATGGCTCTGCTGCTCGTTGAAAGCAAGCACCCGGCCAAACAGGCCGCTGCGCTCCAGCCGCGCCGCCAGCGCATCGGCCCCCGGCAGCACCCCGCTGGCCAGCACGATGTCCGGCTTTTGGGCGGCGCGCATGGCCCGGATGCAGCTGATAAAAACCTGATAGGCGGTGTGGCAGACAAAAAGGTCGGGCCTGCCGGCGTTGTGCAAATCCTGGGGCATCGGGCGGTTCCCTCCTTTTGGTTCTGGGCGCAGTTTGGGGGCCCTGCGGGTGTTTGCCCCCGCGGCCCGGGCGTTTTATGGCTCGCCGGCGGGGCATAGCACAAGCACCGTGCCGCCCACCTGCATCAAGGGGCGGCCTCCTCCAGCACCGGCGGCGGGAAGTGGATGCGGCCCCAGCCGCTGGCCCATTCCGGGATCGAGAGGTCGGTGTTGGCCACCTCAAACTGGAACTCGACGCTGGGCTTGTCCAGGCAGACCGCCTGCCCCAGCACCCCCTCAAAAATATCGAGGTAAAAGAAATACTGCCCCTCGCCCAAAAGGGACGGGTCAAACACAAAGGTGCGCTCGTATTCCCGCCCCGGCTCGGCGGGGCCAAGGTCGATGGGATGGGTGATGCCCACCGGGGTGCCGTCCCGGTAATGCAGGTTCATCTTGAGGTGCACGCCGGAAAACGGCTCCTGTACCCGGTACCGGATGGCAATGCGCATCGGCTCGGCGGTGTCAAACACGCTGCTCTCCTTGCCGGCAAACCGCAGCTCCTCCAGCAAAAGGCGGCGGCCGGCGCTGGGGGTCTGCCGGCCCACCGCCCGCAGGTCGTACCGGGCCACGTTGACGTCGGTGGTGTCCATATAAATGGCAATGGCCTTTTCCACGTCCCCGTCAAACACCACCCGGCCCTTGTCCAGCACGATGCAGCGGGTGCAGAGCTGGCGGATGGTGCTCATGTTGTGGCTGACATACAGCACCGTGCGGCCCTCCTGGCCGGCGGCGTCGCTCATCTTGGAAAGGCACTTTTGCTGGAACTTCATGTCCCCCACCGCCAGCACCTCGTCCATCACCATGATCTCGGAATCGAGATGGGCGGCCACCGCAAAGGCTAGCTTGACAAACATCCCGCTGGAATACCGCTTGACCGGGGTGTCGATAAACTCCCCGCACTCGGAAAATTCGATGATCTCATCGAGCTTCGCGTCCACCTCGGCCTTGGTCATGCCTAAAATGGCGCCGTTCATGTAGATGTTTTCCCGGCCGGTCATCTCCTGGTTAAAGCCGGTGCCCACCTCCAGCATGCTGGCAACCCGGCCCTTGAGCCGTATCTCCCCTTCGGTGGGGGCGGTGATGCGGCTGAGCAGCTTGAGCAGGGTGGATTTGCCCGCCCCGTTGCGCCCGATGATGCCCAGCGCCTCGCCCTGATAGACCGTCAGATCCACCCCGTTCAGCGCCATAAAGCTGGTGCCGAACAGGCGGGTATCGGTGCCTATTTTAAGGTTGGGGTCCTCCTTGCCGCGCACCCGGGCCCACCAGCTTTGCAGGTCGGCCGTGAGGGTGCCGCCGCCGATCTGCCCCAGGCGGTACCTTTTTTTAAGCCCCCGTATCTCGATCACCGGCTCCCGCGCGGGGGCGGCGTTTTGGTTTGTTTCTGCCATGGCCCTGGCCCCTTTCCGCGTTATACCGTGTCCATAAAGGTTTTTTCGATCCGGCTGAACAGCACCACCCCAACCGTGAGCAGCACCAGGGTGCACGCCGCGCTGTAGAGAAGCTGCCCCGCCGTAAAGGTGCCCACCCCAAGGGTGGCGGCGCGGAACAGCTCGATGGGGGCGGTCATGGGGTTGAGCCGCACGATGAAGGCCAGCTTTGGCTGGTTCCCCAGGGTGTTCATCGAGTAGACCACCGGGGTGGCGTACATCCAAAGCTGCACCCCAAAGGTGACCGCGATGGCAAGGTCGCGGTATTTGGTGGTGAGGCTGGACACGATGATGCCCACCCCCAGCCCCAGCAGGGCCACCTGGCAAAAGAGCAGCGGCAGCGCCAGCGCCCAAAGTGTAAAGCGAACCTCGCCCTGCACGGCAAAAACCACCCAAAAGCAGAGGTACATCACAAGCTGGATGCCAAAATTGAGCAGCGCCGTGAGCACCTGGGACACCGGGATGGTCAGCCGGGGGAAGTACACCTTGCCCAGCACTCCGGCATTGGCCACAAAGGTGTTGGCGGTGTTGTTGATGCAACTGGCAAAGAGGGTCCAGAGGGTGTTGCCCGCCATGTAAAACAAAAAGCTGGGCACCCCGTCGGTGGGGATTTTGGCAATGCCCCCAAAGATCACGTTGAAGATCACGGTGGTGATCAGGGGGTTGAGCAGAATCCAGAGCGGGCCTAAGATGGTCTGCTTGTAAAATACCACAAAGTTGCGCTTTACAAACATGACCACAAGGTCCCGGTACTGGACCAGCTCGCGCAGGTCCAGGTCGAACCAGCCGGTTTTGGGCCGGATCACGGTGGTCCACTGGGAATCGGTTTTGTTTGGCATGGCGTTGCTCCTTACAGATCAGGTCACGGCGGCGCGGTCGCGCGGGCAGGCGCCGCGTGCTGCCGCCAGCCGGCGGCTTTGGCGGCTACCGGTTCCAGCGGCCCCCCAGCAGATAGTAGCCCAGCCAATAGCATTTCCAGTAAAGCCGCTTTGTGCCCAGCCGGCTGCCCGTAATCAGCCGCAAAAGCCAGGTCTGCCGGTATTTGAGGGGCAGGTAAAAGACGTTGTACTGCTTTGCCGTTTCAAAATAGGCTACCAGCCGCCGGTATGCGCCGCCGGCATAGTATTCTTTCAGGATGCCCCTGCGCCCGGCGGCGTCCAGGCAGGCAATGCCGAAAGCCAGGATATTGGCTGCCTCGCCGCAAAACTGGGCAAGGTCTTTTAGGGGCGCGCCGTAGCGCTCGGTACAGTCTCGGTAAAAATCGTCAAACATGGCGATCTGCGCGGCGGTCAGCGGCTTATCCCGTCGTTTGCTCACGCTGCCGGGGTTTTCCTGCTCCCAGTAATAGAGCGCCTCGGGCAAAAGCAATACCGGCGCGGCCGGGTCCTGCGCCCAAAATTCGCGCAGGTAGGCCTGCACAAAGGGGCGGTCCTCGTAGCCGTCCCGCACCGTCTCGTCAAAGGCAAGGCCGGTTTTGCGCAAAAACGCTGCCGAGTAGAGCTTGCACCAGGGTGGGTCAAAGGGAGAATCATTGTAGAGCTTCCCGGCGTCCGGCGGCAGGTATTCCCGGGGCTTGCGGCCGCAGGGCGCTGCCGCAAGCTCTTGTAGGGCTTCGGCGTGGCAAAACAGTACCCAGGCCTCCGGCCGGGCCCGCTGCGCCTTGAGGGCAAGCTCGAGTGCGAGGGGCGAGAGGGCATCGTCCTGATCCAGCAGGGTGATATATTCGCCTCCGGCCGCCCGCATGCCGGCATTGCGGGCCGAACAGACCCCGCCGTTGGGCTTGTGGATCACGGTAAAGCGGGCGTCGCGCGCGGCGTATGCGTCGCACACCGCGCCGCTGCCGTCGGTGCTGCCGTCGTCCACCAAAACGGCCTCCCAGTCCGGTAGGGTCTGGGCCAGAAGGCAGTCAAAGCAGCGGGGCAGGTAGCTTTTTTGGTTGTACACCGGGACCACCACGGTCACAAGCGGCGCAGGCTTCATAAGGGGGCCTCCTTTGTGGCAGAGGGGGAAAGCGCATTGCCTGCGGCAAACGCCGGGGCAGGGCGCACGGCCGGGCTGCGCTCAAAACAGCAGCGGGCTTTTTTGGCCGGCCAGGGCGGTGTGCAGCCAGTAGCCGGCCCAATAGGCCCGGTGGTACCAGCGGGGGCGGGCGGTTTTAAGCCGGTACAGCCGGCCCACCGGCCAGAGCAGCCCGCGGCGCATCCAGAAAAGATAGGGGCTGTAAAGCTTATGGGCCCTGCACTCGGCCAACAGCCTTTGGAAGCTCTTGCTTTGCAAAACCTTTTGCGCTTTTTGCCGCTGGGCGGCCGGCGTGCCCTCCTCGCGGGCCAGCACATACCCCACCCCCTCGGCCATGGTGCGCAGCCGGTGCAAAAGGCAGAGCCGGTAATCCGCTTGCGGGATGCCGGGCTGGGCGGTTAAAAAGTCCAGCAGGTAGTCGGTGGCCAACAATTCGTCCTCGCAGTAGCTCGGGCGCAGCCGGGTGGTCAGGCTGCCGGGGTTGTCGTCCCGGTACCAGTACATCGGCTCCTCCAACAGGGCAAAATCCTCATACGCGCCGCTCGCAAGGCAGGCGCGGGCATAGTCCATGCAAAAAAGCAGGTCGGTGCCGTAGACGATTAGCCGAGGCAAAAGCGCCTGTTTGCGCACAACCTCCATGTCAAACAGCCGGCCCCAGCCATAGTACAAAAGGCTGTCCAGATACATCCGGCCCATGTCGGCCGGGCCCAGATGGGTCACGGCGGGGGGGGCAGCGGGCGGCTTCAGCTCCTCCCAGCGGTTCGACCAGCGCCACAGCACCATCGAGCGGGGGGTGCGCTGCTGTTGGGCCAGGATGGTCTTCAGCGCAAAAGGGGGCAGCCGGTCGTCGTCGTCCATCAGGGTCAGCCAACGGCCCTGTGCGTTCTGGATCGCCACCCGCCAGGCGCTGGCCTCGCCGCCGTTTTCCTTGTGAAAAGCCTTGAACCGGCTGTCCTTCGCGGCCCAGGCGTCGCAGATAGCCCCGCAGCCGTCCGGGCTGCCGTCGTCCACCAAAAGGCACTCAAAATCGGTAAAGGTCTGCCGGGCCAGCGAAACGAGGAACTCTTCGATATACTCCTCGGCGCCGTACACCGCAACGCCAACCGTAAGCAGCGGCATCCGATCCCTCCTTTCGCGGCGGTAAGAAAAAGCAAAGCGTCCAGATCAAACCTGATCCCCCGGTTTTTATTGCACAGCCCCCACCGCGCGGCAGAACTGCCGGTAGTAGCCCTCCCGGCCAAAGCTTTGGGCACGCCGTACGCCGGCGGCAGCCATCTCGGCCCGGCGGGCGGGGTCGCCGGCCAGGGCGGCCAGCGCCGCGGCGATCTGCCCCTCCAGCGGCGGCACGCCCGGCAGGGGTTGGGTGCGGCCGTCGTCGTTGAAAAGCTCGTCCCGCTCCAGCAGTACCGCGCCGCTGCCGGCCAGGTATTCCGACATCCCGCCCGAGCGGGTGGCCACCACCGGGCAGCCGCAAGCCATCGCCTCGATGGCGGTGATGCCGGCCGGCTCGTCCCAAAGCGCAGGCAGGCAGGCGGCGTCGGCCGCGCGGTAGTATCTCGGCAGCCGGCGGTTTTGCACAAAGCCGGTAAACCGAACCCGGCCGGCCGCGGTAAGCGGGGCGGCCAGGCTTTTCAGCCGCTCAAAAAAGGGGGAAGTGTCCTCGGCGGCAAAAAAGGGGCTGCCCACGATCAGCAGCTTGCAGCTCTCGGGCAAAAGGGGCATGGCCCGCAGCAGCTTGTGCACCCCTTTTTCGGGGCAGATGCGCCCGCAGAACAGGATCACAAAATCCTTTTCGGCAAACCCAAGGCTGGCCCGCACAGCGGCCCGGCCTTCTCCGGGCGCGGCGGGCGCGGGGCAAAAGCGCGCCAAATCCACACAATTATACACCAGATGCTTTGCGCAGGGCAAGCCCCCGGCCTGCCACCGCTCCAACACAAACCCGCTGATGCCCAGAACCCCGCCGTAGGCCTTGTGCAAAAAGGGGGTGGGAGTGGTTTGCATGTGCAGGTGCGCAAAGCAGGCGGCGCGGCCCAGGCCGGTGCGGGCCAGGATGCGGGCCGGCTCGGCCAGGTTGCCGCCCTCGGCCACCAGCGCTGCCGGGCCGGCGGCGCGGATGCGGCGCGCCGCTGCGAGGTACCACGGGTTTTGGGGCCAATGCTCCAGCCGGCCCAGCCGCTGCATCAGCCCGCGCCAGGGCCCGTACAGCCGGCAGGCGGCGGCGTGTGGCGGGGCAATCCAGTGCATCCGGGTGTTCCGCCAGCCGGCCGCCGCGGCCCTGGCCTTGGGGTGGGGGATGCTCGCACATTCCAGCCGCAAAAGGCCATGCCGTTCGTTTTCTTCAATCAGGTGAGTGATGAGGGTCTCCACTGCGCCGCCCTCCACCGCCGGCACCGGCAGGTCCGGCGGCGGCAGCAAAAACACCCGCGGGGGGGCTCCGGCGGGGACGGGGCTTTTGTTCTGGCTCTGGGTCATGGGCGTCCTCCACAAGGGCAAAATGCGTTTGTCGGCCCCGCTTACAGGCGGCCGGCAGTGTACGGCGGGCCCGCGTGGTTTTTTGAAGGGCCTTTCCGTGCGTATTCAGCCGCGTTTTTGGGGGCCCGGCTTTTTGGGCCCCGGCCTTGGCCTTTTGGGCGCCGGCGGCTTTTTATAGCCCCCGCCCCGCCGGCCCAGCAGAGCGGCCGGGGGGAGGCTGCACCAGCGCGCGGCGCTGACCTTTTGGGCGGCGGTAAGGCCGGGGCATCCGGGCAGGGCCGTGAGCAGCCCGCGCAGGCTGCGCTGCTCGGCTGCCCAGCGGGCCAAAAAGGGGCCGGGCAGGGGGGAGGCGTGCTCGGCGGCGGCCGCCTCGCCGCACAGGGCAAGGTAGCGCAAAAACAGGGCGGCCAGCGCCTTTTGCTGCAAAACGCGGGGGGCCTTTTGCCGCACGAAAAAGCGGCAGCGGGCCGCGTGGGCGGCCACACCGTCGAACCGCGCAGCCGAAAGGGCATCCCGGCAGATGCTACCCTGCCGCAGCCGGTATTGGTAGAGCGGCGCGGCAAGACAGACCACCCGCTGGGCCTGCCAGTAGAGCAGGTGGGCCACCGCGTCGTCCTCGTGGATGCGGCCCTCGGGGTAGCGCAGGGTTTGCCAAAGCGAGGCTTTGTACAGCTTGTTCCAGGCCACCGTGTAGCAGGTGGCCGCCGGGCCGTAAAACTCGGCCAGCAAGGCCCGGCCCGCAAAGCAGCCCTCCCGCACCGGGCGGGAAAGCTGCGGCGGGCTTTGGGGGCTGCCGTTTTCGAGGATATCCTCCACCGCGCACAGGGCGATGTCGGCCTCCTCCCGCACGGCAACCTCGTACAGCCGCTGCAGGAAATCCGGATGCAAAAGGTCGTCCGAATCCACGAATGCAAGGTACTCGCAGCAAAAGCCCGCGCCCCGGCGCAGCGCCTCCAGCCCGGCGTTGCGCGCCGAGGAAAGCCCGCCGTTTTCCTTGTGCACAGCCTGCACCCGACCGTCCCTCGCTGCGGCAGCGTCGCAGAGCGCCCCGCAGCCGTCCGGGCTGCCGTCATCCACCAAGACCAGGGCAAAATCGGCAAAGCTTTGAGTTAGGATGCTCTCGATGCAGGCAGGCAGATACGGCTCCACCCCATAAACGGGTACAACGATGCCAATGGCCGGCAACTTCCCTCAGCTCCCTTCCTGCGGTAATCCTGTTATAAAAAACTGCCAAGCGTCCAAATGTTACGCAAAAAACGCGCGGCCCGCGGACGCTCTGGCCCAAACGGGGGCGGCCGGCGCTTGCCGGTAAAAAGGGGCCAGCCCTTACCCTTTATGGTGCAGCCCGCCCCAGCCGGCCGCCAATTGGTAGGCCAGCCGGGGGCTGCGGCAAAAAAGCCGCGCCCGCAGCTTTTCGGCCCCGCCGATGTGCGGGCAGGCCAGCAGGGCCGGCAGCATGCCCCGCAGCCGGGCCAGATGCCCCGCAAAGGCGGCCCGCACCTCCGGGTTTTGTGCCTGGCCCGCAAGGCTTGCGTGCACATAGTAGAGGTAAAACACCTGCCAATATCGGGCCAGCCCCCATTGGGCGAGGTCCTGCTTATCCGGCTTTTGGGCCAAAAACTCGTACCAGTCGGCATAAATCGTTAGGTTATCAAGCTGGCGGATGTGGAACAGCCGCGAGGTGATGCTGCCCGCCCGGTACCGGTAGCGGTAGAGCCGGTCGTTGAGGCAGTAAACGCTCTGGCCGTTGTAAATGAGGTGCAGGATGCTGCAGTCGTCCCCAAACAAAAGGGACTCGTCGTACCGGATATGGGCAAACAGCCCCGCGTCAAACAACTTGTTCCAGGATAGCATGCCGTACATGCTGCCGTTTTGAAACACGTCGTAAAACAGGTCAAGGGCATCCTGCCTGCCCTCAAGGGTGCTCGTGACCCCGCCCGGCAGCGTCCGGCCGTCCTCATCGATCACGCTTGAGCCGCAGGCAGCCATGGCGCAGCCGCTCTGCCGCACGGCCTTGTACAGGGTTTCGTACATGGCCGGCTCGATCACATCGTCCGAGTCCACAAACCCGATGTACCGCCCCCGTGCGGCATCCAGCCCGGCATTTGCGGCAGTGGCCGGCCCGCCGTTGAGCTTATGGATGACCCGCACCCGGGCGTCGGCCCTGGCGGCCGCATCGCAGATGGCGGCGCTGCCGTCCGGGCTGCCGTCGTTGACCAAGATCAATTCCAGGTCCCGGAAGGTCTGGCTCAGCACCGATTCGATGCAGGCGGGCAGGTATTGCTCGGTGTTGTATACGCTGGTAATGACACTGATCTCCGGCATAAATGCCCTCCCCCGCGCGGCCTCCGGCCGCGGCGCTCTGCTTTCTATCAGGGATTCAAAACAATCCGTTTTGTTATAAAAAGCTCTCTTTTGTCTTACAGTAAACTGCCAGCAGCCCCGGAAGGCCCAGCCGCAGGCAGAACCGGTAGGGCAGCGCCAGCAGCCGGTTTGGGTCGGCCCGGTAGTCGGCCAACAGGGCGGTGCGGGCGTTTGGCACCGCAAAGATTTCTGCCAGGAGCTGCCGGCGGCGGCGCAGGGGCAGCCGGCCCTTCTGCCCGGCCAGCAGCCCAAACTGGGCCTTGGCGCTGTGCAGCCGCCGCTGGGCGGTAAGGCGGGCGGCGGCGTCCTTTTGCAGGCCAAAGGCGGCAAGGGCGGCCTCAAAGGCCGGGCGGGTATAGGCCTCGGCGGCAAGCAGGTCGTCCCGCAGCCGGCGCGAAAGGCTGCCCGCCCCCTCGTTGCAGTATCGGTAAAACGCGCCGGGGCCAAACCGCAGCGGCCCGCATACCGCCAAAAAATGCAGGTTAAAAAGGATATCCTCGTTTACCTTCAGCGCCTCGTCAAACCAAATGGCCTGCCGCCGCAAAAGCGCGGCGCGGTAAAACTTGGCGTAGGGGGCGGCCAGTACCCCGGTGTCCACCAGCAGCCTGCCGAGCTCAGCCTCCCCCAAAGCGCCAGGGCAGGCGTAAGCCCCGGCCGGGCCGCACTCCAAAACGCCGTCTGCCCGCTGTACCCCAAAGCCGTACAAATCGGGGCGCTCGGCCTGCAAAACCGGTAGCGCCGCCTGCCACAGGCCGGGCAGAAGCGCGTCGTCTGCATCCACAAAGGCGATATATTCGCCCCTTGCGGCCGCCAGACCGGTATTGCGCGCCGCCGCCGCCCCACCGTTGGGCCGGTGCAGTGCGGTAATGCGCGCGTCGCCTGCGGCCAGCTCGTCGCACAGCCGGCCGGTGCCGTCCGGGCTGCCGTCCTCCACCAAAATCAGCTCCAGGCCGGGCGGGGCATCCTGTAAAATGCTTTTTACGCAGCCGCACAGGGTAGCCTCGGCCTTAAAGGCCGGCAGGATTACACTGATTTTCATCCTGCCGCCTCCCCACCCTCCTGGCTTTTTTGCGTGCCGGGCCGTTCGCTTCCCGGATTATCTCCATCCCCCAGTATCTGCCGGTAGATGCCCAGCAGGGCCTGGGCATTCCGGGCCGGGTCATGGGTAACGAGCGCCCGGGCCCGGGCAGCAGCGCCCATCGCGGCGGCCCGGGCGGGATCGGCCAAAAGGGCCAGGATCGCATCTGCCAGCGCCTTTGGGCTGTCGGCCGGGTAGAGCAGCCCCTCGCGCCCGTCCTCCAGCAGGCTGGGCACCCCGCCCACCCGGCTGGCTATGCAGGGGCGGCCCAGCAGCATTGCCTCGCCCAGCGAGTTGGGGCTGTTCTCGATGCTGGAGCAGAGCAAAAACACGTCCGCCTCCAAGTACTGCCGTTTCATGGCATCGGCGTTCAGCGGGCCGGTGTAGCGGATCATATCCGCTACCTCCAGCCGGGCCGCAAGCCCGGCACAATACCGCTGGTAGGGAAACATCCAGCGGATCGCCGGCCGCAGCAGCGGCCCTTTATCAAGCGGGGGCCAGCCGGCCACCCGAAGCTGCGCGCGGGGCCAGGCGGCCCGCACGGTAGGCAGCGCCTCGATCAGCCGGTGCAGCCCCTTGAGAGGCAGGTTGCCCTGGCTCAGCAGCAGTACCGGGCCCTCCCGGCTTTGCCGAGGGGCGGCGCCTTGCGGGAAGGCTCCGGCCTGCGCAAAGGTTCCATTGCTGCCTTGCACGGCGGGCTTTTCGCCCGGGCCAGCGCCCTCGACGGCGTAAAAAGCGGGGCGCAGGGTCTCGCCGCAATGGTAGTACCGGGCGTTTGGCGCAAGGCGCGCCAGCTCGGACTTGTCCCAGGCGGTGCGGCCCGAAACATGCCGCAGCCCGGCCAGCAGGGCCTGTTCGCGGGCGGCCTGCGCGTCAAAAAAGGCCTGCTGCTTGTCCAAAAGGCCTCCCGGCACAACCCGGTCGATCAGCCGCTGGGCCGTGCAGGAGCCGCGGTATTGCAGCGGTACCCCGTCCAGCAGGTGCTCGGCGCAGGGCCCCATCAGCCCCTGCACCGAGAGCAGTGCCCGTTTGGGGCCGCACTGGGCCAGCAGGGCCGCGGCGGGCGGGTATTCGCTGCCCCACAGGTGCACAAGGCCGGGCTTTACCCTGTCGAGCAGGGCGGCAAACTCGGAGGGGGTGCCGCGGGGCAAAACGGCATAGCACACCCCCCCTGTCTCGGCGTAAAGCGGGGCTTTGGCCGCACCGTTTACGGTACATACCGTAATGCGGGCCTTATCTTTTACCGCGCCAAGCTGCCCCTCTACCCAGCCGCCGCCGATAGCCCCGGTAAGCCCCAGAGCTTTGGCTGCGCCGGGCAGGGTGACGCTGGCCAGCCAGAGGATGCTTGGCATGTCCATAAGCGCGGCTCCTTTCCTGCGGGGGAACATGGGATTGGGCAGGTTGTGCTGCCCGGGCGGCCCTTTGGCGGGCCCGGCTTTTTTGGGGGGGAGGGGGCGACTGCTGCTCAAGGCTTAACCGGCCTTTTCGCGGCCGTACGCCTCGGGCGCCTTTCAGAAAGGGCAGATCAGCCCGCAGGGCCTCCAAAGGCGGCCAGCAGCCCGGCTATCCGGCCGGCTACCGCCTCGGGGGTATTATCCTCAAACAGGCGGCGGGCCGTCTCAAAAGGCAGCCTCTGCCCGGCGGCTCGGTGCAAAAAATCCCTTACCCGCGCCAAAAGCTCCGGGGATATGCCCTCGGCCTGGCTGACGCAGCAGGCCAGCGGCCAGCGGGAAAAATAGGCAAGGGCGGGGTCGTCCGGCCGGCGGGCCAGATGCAGCACCGGCAGCCCCGCGCCGCAGTAATCAAACACCTTGCTGGGTAGCTGGTTTGCCACTGCATTGCCCAGGCTCAGCAACACGTCTGCCCGGGCCATCTCCTGCCGGGCGGCATCGGGCGGCAGGGGGCCGCATACCGTAAACCGTTCTCCCATCCGCTCTTTGGCCCGCGCGGCCGCGCGGGCCACCGGGCTGCCTGGGCCAAAATGCTCCCAGCCGCCGCCGTAAAACTGCAGCAAAAGGGCGGGGTCATCCAGCGCGCAGAACAGCTCCAGCGCAAACTCCGGGGTGCGCAAAGCAGGGTAGAGGTTTCCCACAAACACGCAGCGGATGCCGCCCGGCAGGGGCTGCGGGCGAAAGGCCGCCTGCGCCGTGGGCGCGCCGGGCGGCCCGGCTTCTTCGCCGGGTGCGGGGAACTCCCCCTTTGGCACACCGCCTCCGCCCTTTGGCCCGGAGCCCCGCCCCTGCGGCACGGCCCTTGTGCCGCCCGGCGCGGCCGGCACAAGGGCGGGAAATTCCAGCACCCGCGCCTTTTGGCCAAACCCGGCAAAGGGGCCGCCCGGAGCATAATCCGGCGCCATCAGCCGGGTCACAAATATCAGGTCCAGCGCCCGGTACAGAGCAGTCTCTTCGGCCAGCAGACGGGAGTCGGGCGGGCCGCCATGCTCCCGGTTTTGGCTGTAGGGGTCCATCAGCCAAGCGGCCTTGACTCCGTCAAAGGCCGCCCCGGCCAGCGCAAAGGCGGCATGGTAGGGGGCGGCCACCGCTACGGCCGCGTCGTAATGGTACAGGGCGTTTAAGCGGGCAATCTCTTTTTGGCAGGCAGCCTGCCGCCGGGGCCGGCGCAAAAGCAGCATCCGCACCGCGGCCAGCGCCGCGTTTGGCCGTGCGGCCAGCCGCAAAAGCCGCAGCGGCACCGGCGCGCCGCCGGCGTTGCCGTGCTCCAGCGCCTCGTTCATCCGCCGCTCGTCCGCAAAATACAAATGGTAAGAGGTACAGCCGGCCGGCGGCGGGGGCAGGGGGGTGCGGCCGTCCTCGAGATATAAA
>CAJTSP010000067.1 GCA_910578965.1 uncultured Oscillospiraceae bacterium | reverse complement strand
AGAGATATATTGTGCTTGTTGCACATAACTTGTGTACAAGATTTGCCAACAAAAAAGTTCTTGTCAGCCGGATGTGCCCTTGTTATAATGGGCGTACAACAAAAAACGTACTCCCCCGAAAAAACTGGTTTGTGCAAAAATGATTATACATTTTGCACAAAAAAGGCTCATCGCAAAACTGTGTATGCTGAGGTGAAGAGGATGACCAAATATATCATAAAGCGGGTTTTGTGGATTATCCCGGTGATGATCGGGGCGTCGTTTCTGGTGTTCGCGCTGCTGAGCATGGCGCCAGGCGACCCCGCGCAGATCCACGCCGGTCTCAGCGCCACCGAGGCGGAGATCGAGCAGTTCCGGGTGGATCACGGGTTGGACAAGCCGTTTTTACAGCAATACTTTACCTACATTACCAACGTGTTCTTCAAGGGGGACCTGGGGAATTCCTACGCAACCAACACCCCCATTGCCGACCGGATCCTGCAAACCTTCCCGGTAACCCTCAAGCTCTCGCTCTATTCGCTGGTGGTAATGCTGCTGATCGGCGTCCCGCTGGGGATCGTCTCGGCGCTCAAGCAGTACTCCGTAACCGATACGATCGCCTCCTTTTTGGGCATGGTGGGCGTATCGATGCCAAACTTCTGGTTTGCGCTGCAACTGATCCTGATTTTCTCCCTCTCGCTGGGCTGGCTGCCGGTGTCCGGCAGCGAGAGCTTCAAATATTTCATCCTTCCAACCATTACGGCCGGAATTGCCGGCGCCGCCCGGATCATGCGCACCACCCGGTCCGCCATTCTGGAGGTCTACCGGCAGGACTACATTAAAACGGCGGAGGCAAAGGGGCAAAAGCGGTCGGTCGTCATCTGGCGGCATATGCTGAAAAACGCGGCGATGCCCATCATCACGGTAGTGGCTTCCGCCTTTTGCGGCTCGCTTGCCAACTCCACCGTCATTGAGACCATCTTCTCGATGCCCGGCATGTGCAAGCTGATGGTGGACAGCATCGTTTCGCGGGACAACATCGTGGTTACGGGCACCATTCTGGTATTGGCGGCGGTTTGCTGCATTGTAAACCTTATCACGGACCTCCTTTTTGTTTTGATTGATCCGCGGATTAAGAGCCAGTTTGCAAAAAAACAAAAAAGCTGAGGTTTTTTCACAAACGGAAAGGATGAGGGCGGATAACCATGACTTTTCAAAAGAACAAAGCGGCCCCTGCGCAGAAAAAGGAAAGCCAGCTCTATGAAATCTGGAAAAGGTTCCGGCGCAGCAAGCTGGCGGTTGGCGGGCTGGTCTTTATCATCCTGCTGGTCCTTGTGGTGGCGTTCCAGGGCGTGATCGCGCCCGAGGGGGTCAACGACCAGAACTACGACAACATGTTCCTGTCGCCCAGCCTCCGGCACCTGTTCGGGACCGACCAGTACGGCCGCGACATCTTCAGCCGGATGGTGTTCGGCACAAAATACACCCTCACGATGGGGGTGGTCGCCTCAACCATCTCGGCGGTGATCGGGGTCTTCCTGGGGGCGATTACCGGGTATTACGGCGGCCGGATGGACAACCTCCTCATGCGGGTTGTGGACATCTTCATGACCCTGCCCAACATCCTGCTGGCGCTGGTTATGACCGCCAGCTTCGGGCCGGGCTTTGTGAACACCATGATTGCGGTGGGCATTGCCGGCGCGCCCGCCATGACCCGGGTGACCCGTGCGGCCGTGATGGATGTGGGCAGCCGTGAGTTTATCGAGGCGGCCGTTTCCAACAACGCAAGCGATCTGCGGATCATCCTGCGGTATGTCCTGCCCAACGCCATCGCGCCCATCATTGTGCAGTATACCATGTACGTTGCCACCGCGATCCTGACCGGCTCGTCGCTGAGCTTTCTGGGGCTGGGGCTTCAGCCTCCCGCGCCGGAGTGGGGCGCCATGCTCTCTGCCGGCAAGCCCTATATGCGGGATAGCTGGTGGATCACCACCATCCCGGGGATCTTTATCATGCTGGTTGTCCTGGCGATCAACCTGATCGGCGACGGCCTGCGGGACGCCCTGGACCCCAAACAGAAAAGGTAGGTGGCAAGAGGAATGAGCAGCGCAAAAAAGCTGTTGGACATCCGCGATCTTGCGGTGGAATACCATACGGACGGCGGGGTCGTCCATGCGGTGAACGGGGTCAGTTTTGGCTTGGCACAGGGCGAAATCATCGGCCTTGTGGGGGAGACCGGCGCGGGCAAAACCACCATTGCCCTCTCGATTATGCGGCTGCTGCAATCGCCGCCCGCTAAGATCACCAGCGGCGAGATCCTTCTGCACGGCACCGACATCCTGCAGGTAAAAGACAAGCAGATGCGCTCGATCCGCGGCAAGCAGGTTTCCATGATCTTTCAGGACCCCATGACGGCCCTGAATCCCCTTGAAACGGTGGGCGCGCAGGTGGAGGAGGCCATCCTGATCCACGAGAAGGTATCCCGTGCCGAGGCGCGTCAGAAGGCCATCGAAATTTTGGAAATGGTGGGCATCAAGGGCGAGCGGTTCGGGGATTACCCTAACCAGTTTTCGGGCGGTATGAAGCAGCGCATTATCATTGCCATCGCCCTGTCCTGCCGGCCGGAGCTGCTGATTGCAGACGAACCCACCACGGCGCTGGACGTCACGATCCAGAACCAGGTGCTTGCGCTGATGCGCAACCTGAAAAACGAGCTGAACACCTCGGTGATCCTGATTACCCATGACCTGGGGATTGTGGCCGAGATGTGCGAAAAGGTTGCCGTAATCTATGGCGGCGAGATTGTGGAGCTCGGCAGCGCCGCCGACATCTACGACCACACCACCCACCCGTACACAAGGGGCCTGTTTACCTCGATCCCCAACATCAGCACAACCACCGACCGCTTGATCCCTATCCCGGGTACGATGCACGACCCTCGTATCGTCAAGACAGGCTGCGCCTTTGCAGACCGCTGCCCATCTTGCCAGGAGGGGTGCCAGGTGTCCAAGCCGCCGCTGCAGGAGGTGGCCCCGGGCCATCTGGTACGATGCTTTTTTGCGGACAACTTCCGGCAGCCGCCGCAGCAGCAGGTCGGCGCGCCTTCAAACGGAGCAGGGCGGGCAACCGCGGTGGAAAGGTGAGGATGCAATGAGTAAAAAAATTGAGACCAAAAACCTGAAAAAATACTTCCAGACCCCCCTGGGCACCCTCCACGCTGTGGACGGCGTCAGCTTCAGCGTGGAAGAGGGGCAGACCATCGGCGTGGTAGGCGAATCCGGCTGCGGGAAATCGACCCTGGGCCGGGTCGTCATCAAGCTGCTGGACCATACCGACGGCGAAATCTTTTTCGACGGCGAAAACATCACCCATGTCAGCAAGGCACGGCTCAGGGAGCTGCGCTGGAAGATGCAGATGATTTTTCAGGACCCGTATGCCTCGGTCAATCCCCGGATGACGGTGAGCCAGATTATTGCCGAGCCGCTGAAAATCGCGGGCAGGCTGGACAAGGCCGCGCTGGACGGCCGGGTGGCCGAGCTGATGGAAACGGTGGGCCTGGATGCGCGGTACAGCATGACCTACCCCCACGAGCTGGACGGCGGGCGGCGCCAGCGCATCAGCATTGCCAGGGCGCTGGCGCTCAACCCGAGCTTCATCGTCTGCGACGAACCGGTCTCCGCGCTGGACGTATCCATCCAGGCCCAGATCCTGAACCTCATCAAGGACCTTCAGGACAGGTTTGGCACCACCTTTATCTTCATCAGCCACAACCTGGCGGTGGTCAAGTACATCTCCCACAGCATCATGGTTATGTATCTTGGCGTCTCGGTGGAACAATGCTCCACCGAGGAGCTGTTCAAAAACCCGCTGCACCCCTATACCCGTGCGCTGCTTTCGGCCGTGCCGGTTGCAGACATCCACTATGAAAAAAAGGAAATTCCCATCAAAGGGGAGCTGGCCTCGCCCATCAACCCGCCGGAGGGCTGCCGCTTTGCACCCCGTTGCAGCCATGCAAGCCCCAAATGCTTTCAGCAGACCCCCCAGAGCAAGGATATGGGCGGCGGGCATTTCGTGGCCTGCCACCTGTACACCTAAACGATACCTGACCTGGCCGGGCCGGGCGCCGAAAACAGGAACGAAGCAAGCAAACCCTTTGGAGCAGGGGGATAAGGAGGGAAAAAACAAAGCACCCCTTGGGCAAAGCAAAAGCAAATTGTTTACAAAAACAAAAAAAGGAGACGGACATGAAAAAGATTGTAGCATTGCTGATGGCTCTTTTAATGGCATTTTCACTGGCTGGCTGCCAAAGCGGCGGCAGTGCGTCCTCCGGCACGCCGGCGCCCGGCAGCGGCGCAGGCGCCAGCACCCCGGCGCAGGGCCACGCAAACGAGCTGACCGTGGCGATTGCGATCGACGCCGGCAGCCTGAACCCCTATGACCGGCTGGAAAACGTGGGCCGCCAGACCTGGGCGCCGGTTTATGAATCCCTTTTTGCATATGGCGAGGGCGACCTTGTCCCTACCCCGGTCCTGGTGGACAGCTACGAGTTCTCCGAGGATCAGAAAGAGCTGACCCTTCAGCTTAAGCAGGGCGTTTTGTTCCACAATGGGCAGGAGATGAAGGCCGAGGACGTTTTGTTCAGCTTTGAGATGCTGCACCGGAAAAAGCCGTCCCACATGGGTGATGTCGATTGGGACAACATCCGCGCCGACGGCGATTACACGGTCATCATCCCCTTTAACAGCGTACAGGGCAACGCGCTGTACTACCTGTGCAATGTATATATCCTCTGCAAGTCCTATATGGAGGGCATGCCGGAAGAAAAATGGTCCAGCGACTGCGTTGGCACCGGCCCGTATATGTGGGGCAGCTTTACCATCGGCTCGGACTACCAGCTTCTCCGCTTTGACGGCTACCGCGACCCCAAGAAGCTGGACGCGATCAACATCCGCATCATCCCGGATGCGGACGTGCAGAAGATCGAGCTGGAAACCGGCGGCGTGGACATGGCCTGCGGCCTGCAGTTCACCGACCTGGCGCAGTTTAAGGAGAACACCGGCGACGGCATTGAGGTAAGCCCCAGCAACACCATTGCCATCCTGGAATTGGTGAACGTATTCAAGGACGACAGCAGCCCGCTGAACGACCTGCGGGTGCGGGAAGCGATGCTCTGCGCGCTGGACCTGGAAACCATCAACCGGGTGGTCTATGCCGGGCTTGGCGCCCCCGCGACGGCGATCTATCCCAGCGGCGTTACCGCCTACAAAAAGGCCGATAACCTGCGCGAGTATTCTGTAGAGCGCGCAAAGGAGCTGCTGGCGGAGGCCGGATACCCCAATGGCCTCACCATCGACCTGTATGCGCAGAATACCTCCGTGTTCCAGACCCTGGCGGACGTTATGGTGGGCATGTGCTCGCAGGCGGGCATCACCCTGAACGTCATCTCCTGCGATTTCTCTTCCCTCGAAGGCTATATGAACTCGGGCGAAAACCCCGGCGTCTACACCTACCGGCAGTATGTGAACGGTGACCCCTATATCCTGGTCAACCACTTCTTCGATGAGCAGAACCTGACCTATAAGTCTGCCGGCCATTATAAGGACGAGATGTTCCCCCAGGTTCTGGATGCGCGCGCGGAGGCGTTTAACCTGGTGGACCAGACCGAGCGCAACAAGGTCTACAACCGGCTGATGCAGATCGTGTACGACCGGCTGTACTACACCCCTGTGATCGAATATGCCGACAACATTGCCTATACCGACCAGCTACAGGGCTTCTGGATGTCCGGCCCCATCTACCACTATGAGGACTGCTACTTTGCGTAATTGCGCGCAGCGCCATTGACCGAAACAAAGCCCCGGCACCCGCAACAGCAAACGCAACGGGGCCCGGGGCTTTGTTTTTTACCGGCGGCGTGGCTCGGCATAAACCATCCGGCGGCCCTTAGAGGCTGCCCCCAAAAAAGAAGGAGAAAAGAAAGCATGAAGATTGTTGACGTTATCCCCCGCGTATTGAATGCGGAAACCGAGCCGTACTCTACCTACAGCCAGAAATTCGGCACCGAGCGGTATTCCATGGTGGTGGAGGTGCAGACCGACGAGGGGATCACCGGCTGGGGCGAGTCGGTCTGCCACGGCGCGCAGCCGGGGCAGATCGCCGCCGCCTATATCGACAGCTTTATCCGCCCCCGGCTGATCGGCCGAGATCCCTTTGACGTGGAGGTGCTCTGGGAGGAGATGTTCCATGGCACCCGCCCCTTTGGCGGCGGCGGCGCGGTCAACGCCATCAGCGGTGTGGACGTGGCGCTCTGGGATGTGATAGGGCGCGCCGTTGGCCGGCCCATCCACCAGCTTATCGGCGGCGCCTTCCGCACCGAGGTGATGCCCTACGCCACCACCTTCTACCGCAAAAAGGGCAAGGAGTACCCCAAGGCATATGTGGAGGAGGCCAAAGAGCTCATTGAGCAGGGGTTCCGGGCCTTCAAGCTGAAGGTGGGCTACGGCGTAGAGAAGGACGCGGAGTACATCTTTGCCCTGCGCGAGGCGATTGGGCCGGATAAGTTCCTGGCTGTGGACGCCAACTGTGCCTATGATGTGCCGGTAACCCGGCAGCTCCTGCTGGAAACCGAAAGCGCAAAGCTGCATTTCTTTGAAGAGCCGCTCAAGACCGACGACATTGAGGGGTACAGGCAGCTCCGCAACCTGACCCGCACCAGCCTGGCGTGCGGCGAAAACCTCTTCAGCAAGTACGACTTCCGCCGGTGGGCTGCCGAAGGGGCCGTGGACATCCTGCAGCCGGATGTGTGCTCGGCCGGGGGCATAACCGAGACCAAAAAGATCGCGGCCATCGCGCAGGCATACGGCATCCGGGTTGTGCCCCATGTTTGGGGTACCGGCATTGGCCTTGCCGCTGCGCTGCAATTTATCGCCTCGCTGCCCTCCAACTGCCTGAGCAGCTTTGTGCAGGAGCCAATGCTGGAGTATGACCGCTCGCCGCATCCCTTCCGCGACCAGCTTATCAATGGTGCAATCAGGATGGAAAACGGCGTGGTAAAGGTACCGATGAAGCCGGGCATCGGGGTGGATGTCAATATTGACGCCGTAAAGGAATATGAGCTGAAACGCAGCTAAAAGGAGATCGTTTATGCGGGAATTTAACAGTTACTATGCCTGGCATATGCAAAAAAAGGCCGAATTTATGGCCCAGGCCCTGCGAAAAAAGCATTTCATCGTGGAGGTTGCCAAAACAAGCCAGGAGGCAAAAAAGATTCTGCTGTCCATGATTCCGGAGGGCAGCAGCATCACGCTTGGCGGTTCCCAGACAGTGGTGCAACTGGATGTGCTGGACGAATTGCGCAGCGACCGATACAAGCTGATCGACCGGTACAGCGATAAATGCAAAGAGGGGCCGGATTACCATTTTGGGGTGCTGCGCGAGGGGCTGCTGGCGGATGTTATGATCACCGGCACCAACGCGGTTACACAAAACGGCGAGCTTGTCAATATGGACTGCAGCGGTTCCCGCGTGGCCTCCATCATGTATGGGCCGAAAAAGGTGATTATTGTGGTGGGGGTCAACAAGCTGGTAAAGGACATTCCCGCCGCCGTGCAGAGGATGTACGAGATTGCGCCGATCAACGCTTATAAGGAGGGGCATGTCACCCTGCCCTGCGTGCAGACGGGGGTCTGTACCGATTGCGATGTGCTGCAGACCGAGGAGGTCTATGGCCGGATGTGCAACTATCTCTCGATTGTCCTGAGCGGCCACAAATTCCCCGGCCGGCTGAATGTGATTGTTGTAGCCGAGGAAATGGGCTTTTAAGGGCGGCCGGAAAGGAGCGGTTTTATGGCGCTGAAAACAGTGCAGGACCTGGACAGGATGAAGGAAAGGCCGATTGCGGTCTTCTCGGACGCGTACAATTATTATCTGCGGGACCTGGAAAAGGCGATTCTCAAGGGGGGCGGCAGGGGCAGGGAGTTTGCCTTGAGCGAGCTGGAGGGATTTGACGAGCCGGCACAGGCGATGATCCTGTCGGACCTTGCCAAAAGAGGCGCGTATCTCGAAAAAAAGCCTCGGGGGTAAAGCGCGGCAAAGAGGGGCCCTGGAAAACGGGAGGATGCCGGAAAGCGGATGCTTTCTGCCGGCTGCCGCACTTGGCCCGAACATTAGCCCTTTCCAGGAAAGAAAGCCTTAAGGGCAAAGAAGCGGCGCCTTCCGGACGCAAGATATGCGGAGGGTGCCGCTTTTTGAATGGGCTTGGGCTTTGTAAAATTCTTGCAATCAGAAAGCTTTTTTGCAAAACCTGCAACAAAGGCAGGCAGGCTCTGCCGGGCTGCGGTAAAAGTGGGCCAAACCTTGCTTTTTGAGCTTTTTTTTGGTAGGATAATATTGTATTTGCCGGGACTTTATGCGCCGCAAGGCAATACAAGGAAGGAGCGCTTTCCATGGACATCCGTTACGGCTGCAACCAGCGGGATTTCAAGCGGTACACCACCGAGGAAACCCGCCGCGAGTTTTTGATCGAGGGCCTCTACCGCCCGGATGAGGTGGTGGCGGTGTACAGCCATGTGGACCGGATGGTCACCTTAGGCTGCATGCCGGTAAACGAGGCGGTGCCCATCGATAAGGGGATCGACGTCTGGGCCAACTTTGGCACCGGCTATTTTTTGGAGCGCCGGGAGATCGGCATTTTCAACATTGGTGGCGCAGGCAGCATTACGGTGGACGGCAAGGCGTACCGGCTTGGCTATAAAGACTGCCTGTATATCACCCGCGGGGCAAAAGAGGTGCTGTTTGCCAGCGATGTGCCGGCCGCGCCGGCCAGGTTTTATATGGTATCCGCCCCGGCCCATTGCAGCTATGAGACCAAGCTTATCACCCTGGCCGACGCTGCCAAGCGCCCCATCGGGGACGCCGCCACCTCCAACAAGCGGGTGATCAACCAGTTCATCCACCCGGACGTGCTGCCCACCTGCCAGCTCTCGATGGGCATGACCGCGCTGGATACCGGCAGCGTCTGGAATACGATGCCTGCCCATACCCACGAGCGCCGGATGGAAATTTATATGTATTTTGAGGTGCCCAAGGACAACGTCGTCTTCCACATGATGGGCGAGGGGAACGAGACCCGCCACATCGTAATGCAGAACGAGCAGGCGGTCATCAGCCCCAGTTGGAGCATCCATGCCGGGGCGGGCACCGCCAATTACACCTTTATCTGGGCGATGGGCGGCGAAAACCAGGCCTTTGACGATATGGACACCATCCCCACCACCCAGCTTCGGTAGGCCGTGCCGGCTTGCCGTTTTTGGAGCAGGAAACCGCCCTCCCTTTTTGGGGAAGGCGGTTTTGGCAAGAGGGACGCCGGGCCCCCCGCGGGCTCGGCCGCCCTTTTGTTTGATAAAACCCTTCGCTTTACAAGAAAGGAGAGAACGCTATGAACATCAACGCATTCAGCTTAGAGGGCAAGGTCGCTCTGGTTACCGGCGCAAGCTATGGCATCGGCTTTGCCATTGCCAAGGGCATGGCCCAGTGCGGCGCCACCATCTGCTTCAACGACATCAACCAGGAGCTGGTCGACAAGGGCATTGCCGCCTATAAGGCCGAGGGCATCGAGGCGCATGGCTATGTCTGCGACGTGACCGACGAGGAGGCGGTGCAGGCGCTGGTGGCAAAGATCGCCGCCGAGGTGGGGGTCATCGACATTTTGGTCAACAATGCCGGCATCATCAAGCGCATCCCGATGTGCGAGATGAGCGCGGCCGATTTCCGCAAGGTCATCGACGTGGACCTCAACGCCCCCTTCATCGTATCCAAGGCGGTCATCCCGGCCATGATCGAAAAGGGCCACGGCAAGATCATCAACATCTGCTCAATGATGAGCGAGCTGGGCCGCGAGACGGTCTCGGCCTACGCGGCGGCCAAGGGCGGCCTCAAGATGCTCACCCGCAACATCTGCTCGGAGTACGGCGAGCATAATATCCAGTGCAACGGCATCGGCCCCGGCTACATCGAGACCCCGCAGACCGCCCCGCTGCGCGAGCGCCAGCCGGACGGCAGCCGCCATCCCTTTGACCAGTTCATCATCGCCAAGACCCCGGCCGCCCGCTGGGGCACCACCGACGACCTGGTGGGCCCGGCGGTCTTCCTCGCGTCGGACGCCTCCAACTTCGTCAACGGCCATGTGCTGTATGTGGACGGCGGCATCCTGGCCTACATCGGCAAGCAGCCGTAACCGGCCGGCGAAAAAATTCCGGCAGGCCCAAAACCGGGCAGGCGGCTGCTGGCTGCCCCTTTGCCGCCTGCCCCTTCAAACATCAGCCATGCCAAAGGCCCCGGCCCGCGTTTTTTTGCGCGGGCCGGGGCCTTTTCTCTTTTTTACAGGCAAGGAGGGGGGTATGGGGGCGCGCCCCCCATATTGGCCGTCTGCGTGTCCCGCGCGGTTTGCTTTGCGGCATGTGCGGGGCCTGGCCGGATGGGTGGCTGCCGGAGGCCGCCGTTCAGTCCTCCTCCAACTTGAGCACCGCGGTAAAGGCCTCGCTGGGTAGCTGGACGCTGCCCAATTGGCGCATCTTCTTTTTGCCCTCCTTCTGCTTTTCCAGCAGCTTTTTTTTGCGGGTGATGTCGCCGCCGTAGCACTTGGCCAGCACGTCCTTGCGCATCGCCTTCACCGTCTCGCGGGCGATCACCTTGCCGCCGATGGCCGCCTGCACCGGGATCTCGAACATCTGCCGAGGGATGTTCTCCTTCAGCCGCTCGGCCAGCCGGCGGCCCTTGGCATAGGCCTTGTCCTCGTGCACGATCATCGAGAGGGCGTCCACCATCTCGCCGTTCAGCAGCATGTCCAGCTTGACCAGCTTGGACTCCCTGAAGCCCTTCAGCTCGTAATCATAGCTGGCGTAGCCCCGGCTGCGGCTCTTGATGGCGTCAAAAAAGTCGTAGACGATCTCGCCCAGCGGCAGCTCGTAGTGCAGGTCCACTCGCTCAGCGTCCAGATACTTCATATCAACCATCGTGCCGCGGCGGTCCTGGCAAAGGTCCATCAGGCTGCCCACATACTCGGCCGGGGTAAAGATGTGCGCGTCCACAAACGGCTCCTCCTGCCGGGCGATTCGCCCCGGGTCGGGGTAGTTGGTGGGGTTGTCGATGGTCAGGGTGCTGCCGTCGGTCAGGGTGATGCGGTACTCGACGCTGGGCGCGGTGGTGATCAGCTCCAGGTCAAACTCCCGCTCCAGCCGCTGGGTGATCACATCTAGGTGCAGCAGACCCAAAAACCCGCACCGGAACCCGAAGCCCAGCGCCGCGCTGGTCTCGGCATCAAAGCTCAGGGCCGCGTCGTTGAGCTGCAGCTTTTCCAGCGCGTCCTTGAGGTCGGGGTACTTGGCCCCGTCGGCCGGGTAGATGCCGCAAAACACCATCGGGGTCACCTTGCGGTAGCCGGGCAGCGGCTCGGGGGTGGGGGCGGCGGCCAGGGTCACCGTGTCGCCCACCCGGGTGTCCCGCACATTCTTGATGCTGGCGGTCAGGTAGCCTACCTCGCCCGCCTGTAAAATGCCGGTGGGCGAAAGGCTGGTGGCCCCCATATGGCCCACCTCCACCAGGGTAAACTCGGCCCCGGTGGCCATCATCCGCACCGTATCGCCGGCCCTTACCTGCCCCTCGAACACCCTTACATATACAATAACGCCCTTGTAACTGTCGTATACGCTGTCAAAAATCAGCGCCTTGAGCGGGGCGGATGCGTCCCCCTTGGGGGCCGGCACGTCGGTGATCACCCGCTCCAGCACATCCTCAATGCCAAGGCCCAGCTTGGCGCTTACCCGGGGCGCGTCCAGGCAGGGCAGGCCGATCACCTCCTCCACCTCATGGGCCACCCGGTCCGGCTCGGCGCTGGGCAGGTCGATCTTGTTGAGGATTGGCACCAGTTCCAGGTCGTGCTCAAGCGCCAGGTAGGTGTTGGCCAGGGTCTGGGCCTCCACCCCCTGGCTGGCGTCCACCACCAGCACCGCCCCCTCGCAGGCGGCCAGGCTGCGGCTCACCTCGTAGCCAAAGTCCACATGGCCCGGGGTGTCGATCAGGTTAAAGGCGTACTCCTCGCCGTTTTTGGCGGTGTAGTTGAGGGCCACGGCCCGGGCCTTGATGGTGATGCCCCGCTCGCGCTCCAGCTCCATGTCGTCCAGCAGTTGGTCCTCCATCCGGCGCTCGTCCACGCTGTGGGTCTTTTCCAAAATGCGGTCGGCCAGGGTGCTCTTGCCGTGGTCGATGTGGGCAATGATGCAGAAATTGCGGATATGATCCTGCTCCAAGGCGGTTTCCCTCCGTTTTGTTGAACTACATGCATTTATAACGATTTGCTGAGCGGCATTGGGACGCGGGCTCCGGGGAGCGGGAGCCCCTGTGCCCTCGCCCGGGCCTCCCTCTGACCGTTGCCGGGCCGCGGCGCGGCCGTCGCTCAGGGCGCCAGCGGGGTCCATATCTCCACCGGCCGGCCCTCGTGCAGGTAGATGCGCGGCGCGCGCATGCTCACCCCGCACAAAAGCTCGTAGGGGATGGTGCCCGCCTTGCGGGCCGCGCCGGCGGCGTTGTCCGCTGTGCCGCCCGGGCCGAACACGGTCACCTCGTCCCCCGCCTGCACCCCGGGGATGCCGGTTACGTCTAAGATGGTCTGGTCCATGCAGACCCGGCCGATCACCCGTGCCGGCCGGCCGCGCAGCTCCATCACCCCCTGGTTCGAGAGGGCGCGGGGGTAACCGTCGGCATAGCCCACCGCCACGGTGGCCACCCGGCGGGGGGCGGGGGCGGTGTAGGTCCGGCCATAGCTCACGCTCTCGCCGGCCGGCAGCTCCTTCACCTGGGCCACCACCGTTTTCAGCCGCAGCACCGGTGTAAAGCCAGGGCACTCCTCGGCCCCGGCGGGGTCATACCCGTATAGCAGGATGCCCGCCCGCACCATGCCCATGCCCCATTCGGGGCGGGAAAACCCGGCGGCGCTGTTGCAGCAGTGCACGCATTCAAACTGGTGGCCCCGGCCGGCCAGGGCGTTTTGTAGCCGCAAAAACAAAGCGTGCTGGGCCTCGGTGTAGGCCACGCTATCCCCGTCCGGCTCGTCGGCCGCCGCAAAATGCTGGAACAGCCCGCAAAACCGCAGCCCCGGCAGCGCCAGGGCCGCCTCCATCTCTTCCAAAGCGGCCTCAAAGCCCGCACGGGCGGTAAAGCCCAGCCGGCCCATGCCGGTGTCCGCCTTGAGGTGGCAGTCCACCACCCGGCCGGCCGCCGTGGCCGCGGCGCTCAGGCGCCGGGCGTACTCCAGGCTCATCACGGCCTGGGCAATGCCGTTTTGGGCCAGGGCCGCGGCCTCGCCCGGCGCGGTGTAGCCCAGCACCAAAATGCTGCCGGCAATGCCCTGCCGGCGCAGCCGCAGCGCCTCGGCCAGGCAGCTTACCGCAAAATGCCGCACCCCCTGCCCCGCAAGGCAGCGGGCCACTGCCCCGTCCCCGTGGCCGTAGGCCGCCGCCTTTACCACCGCGCAAACCGGCGTATCCCCCGCCCGGCGGCGGATGGCGGCCAGGTTCGCAGCCAGCGCGTCCAGGTCCACCTCGGCCCAGCAGTGCCGCTCAAAGGGCGGCGGGACAGTTGTGCCTGGCTGTTTCATCGGATCAAGGTCTCCTTTGCACAAAATTGCGAACAGGGCCGATCTGGGGGCCAGGGGCCCCCAGGCCCCCCCTTGCGGCGCGGAAATTCCGCGCCGGGGCAGCGAATTGGTTTTGCGGGATGGCGCCCCGGGGCATTCCGCCCTGGCCAGACCGCTTGCCTTGCCCTGGCCGGCCTGAAATAAGCGCGCGGTTAGATACTC
>CAJTSP010000066.1 GCA_910578965.1 uncultured Oscillospiraceae bacterium | reverse complement strand
ACACCATTGTGGCCGAGCAGGGGGGTGAGCGGGCCTCCATTACTTTCAACCGCCGCTCCTCCTCCGGCTGGAGCGGCACCCCGCCCACCAGCGATGGGTCGGTGGCGGCGCCCTGGGGTACCAAGCTGCGGATCAACACAACCCTTGCCAGCGTACTGAGTGCGCCCGGCAACCCGGATGCCATTGTAATGACCGCCTACGAGGGGGCGTTGGCCGAGGTGGCCCAAAGCCTGCCGATGACCTACGGGGGCAAGTACACCTTTGCCTACCAGTTGCAGAGCGGCGATTTTGTGCTGGCAAAGGACTGCGAGCTGGTGAACGAGCCGGATGCCGCCTTTACCGGCGTGAGCGTGCAGGAGCTGGAAAACGGCGATGAAATACTGCGGTTTGAGGGCAGCGGCACCCCGCTGTATTACCACATTTGGGAGGGCAACCTGCTCACCTTGCAATTTTACTCGGCCAGCTTTACCGGGCAGTGGCCCGAATCCACCGGGATGGTGCAGAGCTTTGAGGCCGGCGAGGTAAACACCGGCTTTTCGGTGACCATGAATTTTTCGGACGATGCCCCCCTCTGGGGCTACCATGTGGATTACATCGACGGCACCACCCAGATCTACTTAAAGCGCACCCCCCGCCGTGGGGACGCTTCGACCCCGTTGGCCGGGATTACGGTGCTGCTGGACCCCGGCCACGGCGACACCGATACCGGCGCGATGGGGGCGGCGGGGACCGCCGCCCCGCAGGAAAAGGACGTGAACCTGGCGCTGGGCCTGGCGGCCAAGGCCCGGCTGGAGCAGTTAGGCGCTACCGTGCTGATGACCCGCGATACCGACGTCTTTTACACCCTGGGCGAGCGGGTGGAGATGCTCAACGAGGCTAAACCGGACTTCTTTATCGCGGTACACCACAACAGCGCCGCCCTCGTTACCGACCTGACCAACAAGGGCGGCATTGAGGCCTACTGGTTCTACACTGAGGGCAAGCCCCTGGCCGAAAACCTGGTGGCCGCGGTGGGCGGCGCGGCAAACCGACGCCAGCGCGGGGTGTTCTACGATTACTTCTATGTTACCCGCTCCAACATCTGCCCGGCGGTGCTGTTGGAAACCGGCTTTATGACCGACCCGGTGGAGTACGAGAAGGTGGCGGACGAGACTACCATCTGGATCGAGGCCGGCGCCATCGCCCAAGGTGTGCTGAACAGCCTGCCGGGGTAGCCCCTCTGCTCAGGGCACGCCGCACCCAAAATAAAACCCCCGCCAAAAGCGGCCCCTGGGGGCTGCCGGCGAGCCGCCGTACGCTCGGCGTCGGCTTTGAGCGAGAGGAGGCAGCAGTATGGCGGACGGCAGGCTCTTTCGCATCCTGTACTACCTGGTAGAAAAGGGCGGCGCGAGCGCGCCCGAACTGGCAAGGGAGTTTGAGGTCAGCCAGCGCACCATCTATCGGGACATCGAGGCTTTGAGCGCCAGCGGCATCCCGGTATACGCCGAGCCGGGGCGGGGCGGCGGGATCCGGCTGCTGCGGGGCTATGTGCTGGACAAGGCGGCCCTCAGCGAGGAGGAGCGGCTCGAGCTGCTCACTACCCTGCAAAGCATGGCAGCCACCGGCCGAGCGGCGGGCAGCGGGACCCTTACCAAGCTGTCGGCCCTGTTCGGGCTGGACGCGGGGAACTGGCTGGAGGTGGATTTTTCCCGCTGGGGCGATTTTTCCAGCGACAACGCGCGGTTCGAAACCCTCAAAACGGCGGTGACTCGGCACCGGGAGGTGCTTTTGACCTACGAGAACACGGCCGGCCAGCGCAGCCAGCGCCGGGTGCAGCCGCTCAAGCTGGCCTTCCGCTCGAAGGAATGGTATCTCAAGGCCTTTTGTTTGGAGCGGCAGGATTTCCGCATCTTCAAGCTCAACCGCATCGCCGCGCTCACCCTCACCGATACGGCGTTTGTGCCGCGGCCCTACCCGACCGGGGAAATAGGCCCCCAGCCCCAGTTCCCCGAGCTGGTGCTGCGCTTCCCGCCCGAGCTGGGCTGGCGGGCCTGGGACGAGTTTGATCCGGCCCGGATCGAGCGCCAGCCGGACGGCAGCCTCATCGCCCGGGCCCGGATGCCGGTGGACGGCTGGCTGTTGGGCTACCTGCTCTCGCTGGGGCCGCGGGTGCGGGTGCTGGAGCCGGCCTACCTGCGGGGGATGCTGGCGGACGCGGCCAAAGAGATCTACGAACAAAACCGGGAGTAGGCGGCGGCAAGATAAGAAAGCAAAGAGTTTGGAAAATTTGCGGCTTTGTTTTTTGCGGAACCGCCGCATAGGTTGCCGCCAAATAAAAACGTTGTTTCGTGGGTTTTTGGCGTGCGGTTTTATCACCGCCCCTTAGGGGGGCGCCCCGCAAACAATTTGCAGATTTTTTTAAAAACCCTGACACACGGTGTCAGGGTTTTTGCTGTATCCTGAAGGCATAGCAGCGCAGCTATAACCATCGCTTGACAAAGGGGAGCATAGTTTTTGGGGCAAAAGGCATAAAAAGCTCTTTTGCCCAAACGAAAGAACCTTTGCCCCAAAAACTCCGCAGGACTGGCAGGGCAAGGCCAGTGGTGCGATGACAAGGCGGCGTGCCGCAGGAATCCTTCCGATGTTTCGCGTTTTTTGTGTCAGCAAAAAATGCAGAAACATCGCATCCAGAGCAATGCCCGCGGCATTGCGCGGATTTCCTTAGAAAAAGGTGCGCCAACACAGCCAGCGTGCCGCTGGAGCCCGGCTGACGGCATGTTACTCTTTGTTAAGGGATGCAACCGAAGAACAACAAACCAGAGGATGCAGGTATAAAAGGAGGAAAAACCGATGGAACAGAATGGGATGAAATTTTGCCAGAGCTGCGGGATGCCGATGGGCGAGGAAGCCCTGTACGGGACCAACGCCGACGGCAGCAAAAACGGGGACTACTGCCGCTACTGCTTTGAAAAAGGGGCCTTTACCTTTGACGGAGGGATGGAGGAGATGGTCGAGTTCTGCGTGCCGAAGATGGCCGGGGCCAACCCGGGCATGAGCGCCGAGCAGGCCCGCCAGGCCATGCGGGAGTGGTTCCCGACCCTCAAGCGCTGGAAAAAGTAAGCGCAGGCCAGATAGAAAACACGCTCCGCTGGATGGCTTAAAAAGCCGCCCGGCGGGGCGCGTTGCTGCAAAGGTTGATCCAGCGCGGCCTATCGTTGACGGGGCGCTGCCGCCGCACGGCGGGGCCCTGAAAAAGAGGACGCAGGCCGATATGCGGGGCACAGGCGCCGGGGCGCTGCCGACGAAAGTGATCTCAAACTGGCCCCATGTCGTTCGCTTGGTTTTGGATGGCCTGCTTACTCCTCGTGTTCAAGCCGGTCGTCGATGCCGTTCTGGTTCTCGTCCGGGAAGAGGCCGCCCTCCCCGGGTTCGTCCGGGCCGTCGTGGCCGTCGCCAAAGGGCGTGTGGGGGCCGTTCATGATCTCGGTGGCGCGGATGCCGTTTTTGCGCCGGCTCTCCTCTACTGCCTGGGACAGGACGTCCTTGACCTTACGCGGGTTTTTAACGTGGATTAAATCGAGATGCGGCACGCTGGCGTCGCTGCTCTCGACGCAGATACTGCCCACCCCAAACAGGCGCTCGGCAAAGCTTTGGGAGAGCCGCAGGTCCCGGATGCGGTAGAGCCGCACCTCCTCCTCGTGCAGGTTGATGAGCCCGGTATTGACCAGCAGCTTTGAGGCGGTCAGGCTGTAACGGGTAAAGCTGATGGGCATGCCAAGGACCCTGCGCCGGTCGGTCCAGAGCAGTTCCTCCTCCTCCACGCTCACCGTAAAGCTTCCGCTTTTCAGTTTGGCCATGGTGCGGCCTCCTTTCGGTTGATGGGGTTTGTGTGCGGCCCAAGGCCGCTGCCGACACGGGGGATGGCTTTTTAGCCGTTCGCTGCGCTGCTGACGAAAGTGATCGCAAACTGGCCCCATGTCGTTCGCTTGCATCCCTTAACAAAGGGTAACATGCCGTCAGCCGGGCTCCAGCGGCACGCTGGCTGTGTTGGCGTACCTTTTTCTAAGGAAATCCGCGCAATGCCGCGGGCATTGCTCTGGATGCGATGTTTCTGCATTTTTTGCTGACACAAAAAACGCGAAACATCGGAAGGATTCCTGCGGCACGCCGCCTTGTCATCGCACCACTGGCCTTGCCCTGCCAGTCCTGCGGAGTTTTTGGGGCAAAGGTTCTTTCGTTTGGGCAAAAGAGCTTTTTATGCCTTTTGCCCCAAAAACTATGCTCCCCTTTGTCAAGCGATGCTTGGCTCAGCGGGGTTTGCAGCGATTATTTTCTCACCGCGCGGATTTTTTCCGCGCGGCAGGATGGGGGTCTGGGGGCCATAGGCCCCCAGATTGGCCTATACTCAATCCACCGGCTGGATCCAGCCCTTTTCGTCCGGCAGGCGGCCCCACTGGATGCCAGTAAGGGTGTCATAGAGCTTCTGGGTCACGGGGCCGATCTTCCCGCCGCCGATCTGGGCGCTCTCGCTGCCGTAATCCAACTGCTTTACCGGGCTTACCACCGCGGCGGTGCCGGTGCCAAACACTTCTTCCAGGGTTCCCTCGCGGGCGGCTTTCATCACGTCCGCAATGGCCAGCCTGCCCTCATGGACGGTGTAGCCCCAGTCCCGCAGCAGCTCGATGCAGCTACGGCGGGTTACGCCGGGCAGTACGGTGCCCACGGTGGCGGCGGTATAAATTTCGCCGCCAATCTTGAAGAAGATATTCATGCTGCCGACTTCTTCCACATATCTGCGCTCGGCGCCGTCCAGCCAGAGCACTTGGCTATAGCCGAGCTGCTCGGCTTTTTCGCCCGCTTTGATCGAGGCTGCATAGTTGCCGCCGCACTTGATGGCTCCGGTGCCCCCCGGGCAGGCGCGCACATACTCGCTTTCCACATAAATTTTTACCGGGTTGATCCCCTCGGCATAGTATGCGCCGCTGGGTGAGCAGATAATAAGGAACTGGTAGCTGCTTGAGGCGTGCACCCCCAACTGCTCCATGGTTGCAATGGTAAAAGGCCGGATATAAAGCGAAGTGCCGTCCAAATGGGGCACCCAGTCCTTTTCCACCGACACCAGCGCCTTTACCGCCTGCACAAAATCCTCCACCGGGATGGCGGGGATGCACAGCCGCTCGTGGGTGTCGCGCAGCCGCTGTGCGTTGCAGTCCGGCCGGAATAGCTGTACCCTGCCGTCTGCACGGCGGTAAGCCTTGAGGCCCTCAAAGCATTCCTGCGCATAATGGAACACCGAGGCGGCAGGGGCCAGCACCAACGGCGCATAGGGTACGATCCGCGCATCATGCCAACCCTGGCCCTCGTCGTAATCCATCACAAACATATGGTCGGTAAAGATACGGCCAAACCCCAGCTTGCTTTCGTCCTGCGGTTTTGCCTTGGGAGTTTCGGTGCGGGTAATTTTAATGTCCAGCATAGTTCCCATTCCCTCTCTTTGCAAACGGCCCAAAAGGCCGTCTGCTGAATTGCAGCAGGCCCTTGGCGCGGCCCTGTGGCCGGCCGCTTGATACCATTATAATCCCGATGCGGCAAAGCCGCAAGATTTATGCGCGGGAAAACCGCATTTTTGCACGCAGAGGTGGTTTGTGCTACAATAAAGGCCGGCGCTTTGCGTCGGCCGAATGGCAGACAGGGAGGGTATGGGATGATCGAGGCGGTTATTTTTGATATGGACGGGCTAATGTTTGATACCGAGCGCCCAAGCATCGCCTATTGGAAAGAGGCGTTGGCAGAGCAGGGCTTTGAGATGACCGATGAGCAGGCCAGCCGCATCCGGGGCCGCAACGAGGAGGGCATCCGGCAGGCGGCAGAGGAGATGTTCGGCCCGGAGCTGGATTATGCCCGCGCCCAGGCTGCCCAGCGCGCCCGGATGGCCCGGCTGGACACCGACGGCCTGCTGCGGGCAAAGCCCGGCCTGCCCGAGCTGCTGGCCTGGCTTGCGGCGCACGGCATCCCGCGGGCGGTGGCCTCCTCCAGCCGGCGGGTGACGGTGGAGGGGCATCTGCGCACGGCCGGGCTGCAAAACGCTTTTGACGCGGTGGTTGCGGGGGACGATGTGGCCCGTTCCAAGCCCGACCCGGAGATCTTCCTTCGGGCGGCCGACGCGCTTAGCGCATCCCCCGCCGCGTCTCTTGTGCTGGAGGACAGCCCCAACGGGGTGCGGGCGGGCGCGGCCGGCGGGTTTATAACCGTGATGGTGCCGGATATGGACCCGCCTACCCCCGAACTGGCCGCCCTGTATACCGCCTGCGCCCGCGATCTGCACGAGGTGCTGGCCTGGCTGCGGGAGGGGAAGCTGTAAGGATATAGGGCCAATCGTACAGGGCCAATCTGGGGGGCGCCCCCAGACCCCCATCAATAGGCTAATCCAGGGGGACATTATCCCCCTGGACCCCCATCCTGCCGCGCGGAAATTTCCACGCGGTGAGTTTTTGGGATGGAAAAAATTCGGCCATGGATGCCAAAAAGGGAAAGCGTCCGGCCCGAGACGATAAAAACCCACGTTTTTCCATCCGCTGGCCGGCAAAAACCTGCGCCCTGCTGCCATCCGCTGGCCGGCGAGGGGGGCGGCGCTTTCGTCGGCAGTGAAGCGAACGGCGCAAAGAAGCGTCCTCCCTTGTCGCCACCGTCCCGCAGAACGCGGGCTTTTTGGTCAGCGAATTGCCGATCGCACGCTTTTATATCCTGGTTTAACTATCCCCATACGCGGCCGGACGCGGGCAGGATAAAAACACCCGCCTGATCAAATTTTGTCCGGTTCTTTTTGTTTCTTTTTCTTTCAAGAAAAAGAAAAACCCGCGTCTTTCGCATCTTTCGTGTCTTTCAAGAAAAAACCCGCGCTGGGCGTTGTGTCCAGCGCGGGTCTTTTAGCTTATGCCGTTACGCAGAAGGGATGGCTCAGGCCACATGGGCGTACTGGAGGTACCAGTAGCCGTAAGCGGAATGCCAGACGCCCTGCAGCGACGGGCTCTGCAGCCAGAAGTCGGCGTAGTAGGCCACCGGGATCATTGCAGCGTCGTTCATCGCAGCATCCTCGGCCTTATGCAGGGCGGCGAACCGCTCGGCCGGGTCGGTGGTGGCACGGGCGTCGGCCAGCGCACCGTCAAACACGGCGCTGGAATACTTGCCGTCGTTGTTGCCGTTGCCGGTCTCCAGCAGCTCCAGCAGGTTGGTGGGGTCGTTGTAATCGCAGACCCAGCCGTTACGGGCAATCTCATAATTGCCAGCGCGGCGCTGCGGGGTGAAGGAAGACCACTCGACCACGTCGATGTTCAGGGTGATGCCCAGCTCGTCCTGCCAAACCTGCTGCAGGTACTCGGCCAGCACCTTGTGGTAGCCGGCGTCGTTGGTGGAGTAGGTGATGGTGGGGAAGCCCTCGCCGTCCGGGTAGCCGGCGTCGGCCAGCAGTTGCTTGGCCTCGGCCAGGTTGGCTTCGTAGTCTTCGCTGATATAGGGCTTGCCGCCGTTGGCCTTGTCCATAAAGGGAGTGGTGCCGTCGTCATCGGTGATGCCGGGGCCAACAAAGTTGTAGGCCGGGGCGTAGGTGCCCTGCATCAGAACAGAAGCAACATACTCGCGGTCAATCGCCAGGCTCAGCGCCTTGCGCACATTGGGGTCGGTGAACGGCTCCTTCTGGGTGTTCAACGAGATGTAGTAGGTGCCGGCCATGGCATCCACATAGAAGTCGCCGCCCTGGTCAGCCGGGGTCAGGCTGGGGATCTCATCGGTGGGCACATCCTTGATAAACAGGGAAGTGCCGCTGTTGTAGGCAGTGTAAGCAGCCGAGGAATCCTCGATGAGCAGGAAGGTCAGGGTATCGGCCACGATCTTGCTCTTGTCCCAGCCGCCGTTGTAGTTCTCGTTGCGGCTCATGACGATCCGCTCGCCGGGTACCCACTCGGTCACATGGAAGGGGCCGTTCGAGACATAGGTCTCGGGGTTCACCGCCCAGGTGTCCGGATTCTGGGAGACGACCGCCTCGCAGACAGGGGACAGGGTGGCAAAGGCCGCCAGGCTCAAAAAGTAGGGGCAGGGGGTGCTCAGTTCAACCACAAAGGTCTTGTCGTCCGGGGCGGAAACGGCCAAGGCGTCCTTGTCGCCGGCCATCGCCTCGTCAAAGCCCTTCACCATCCACAGCACGGTGTCGGCGTAGGGGGCGGCCACCTCGGGATCGGCCACGCGCTTCCAGGCGTAGACAAAGTCATTGGCGGTCAGGTCGCTGCCGTCGCTCCACTTGAGGCCGTCGCGCAGGTGGAAGGTGTAGGTCAACTGGTCGTCGCTGATCTCGTAGCTCTCGGCCTGGCCGGGGATGATGGAGTAGTCCTCATCCACCAAAAGCAGGCACTCAAAGGCGGTGATGATCATGTTGGCGCCATCCACCGCGCTGTTCAAGGCCGGGTCGATGGTCTCGGGGTCGGGGCCGATCTGTACGGGGACGTCGCCGTCCCAGGCGGCAGGCTCGACGGCCGGGGTGCTGCCGGCGTCCGCCGGGGTCGAAGCGGCCGGAGCGCTGCTGCCGGAACCGCCGCCGCAGGCTGCCAGGGACAGAGCCAGGCAGAGTGCCAGCACGATTGCAAGAAGTTTCTTCATCGTTCGTTTTCCCTCCATGAGTTTTTTTCTTTTCTGAGAAGAACCTCCACCCCACCGCGGGCCATTGCCCGGCAATGGGATGAAGAAACGGGCATGCCCGTTTCTTCACAAAAAATCTTGGGTGAAACTGCCCATCCACAGCGCACAGGTTGTACCGTATGGATGAACGCTATCCATTATAGCGGCCTGCCGCGCAAAGCACAAGCAAAAGCGCCTTTTTGTAAAAAAATTGCAATACTTTGGGGCCAAAACCGCCCGTTTTGAGCAGTTTTGGGCCGGCGCAAGGGCCTTTTGGCCCGCAGGGCGCAGCCACTGTATGGACAATTATACCGGCCGGCCGCAAAGGGGGCCGGCGCGCGGGAGCCAAACCCGCCGCCGGGCAGCCCGGCCGGGGCCGCGGCAAACCGCCGCGGCGCTTACCGCACCATTTCCAGGTTGTGGCAGGCGGCCCAGTGGCCGGGGCTTACCTCGCGGAACTCAGGGCACTCGGCCGCGCACTGTTCGGTGGCGTAGGGGCAGCGGGTACGGAACCGGCAGCCGCTGGGCGGATCCAGCGGGCTGGGCACATCCCCCTGCAAAACGATCCGCTGGGAGGCCCGGGCCGTCTTGGGGTCGGCCACCGGGATGGCGCTGATCAGGCTGCGGGTGTAGGGGTGCACGCTGTGGCTGATCAGCTCAAAGCTGTCGGCCAGCTCCACCAGCTTGCCCAGGTACATCACCCCGATGCGGGTGGAGATGTGCTTGACCACGCTCAGGTCGTGCGCGATAAACAGGTAGGTGAGCCCGAGGTTTTGCTGTAAGTCCTCAAACATGTTGACCACCTGGGCCTGGATCGAGACGTCCAGCGCCGAGACCGGCTCGTCGCACACGATAAACTCCGGCCGCACCGCCAGCGCCCGGGCAATGCCCACCCGCTGGCGCTGCCCTCCCGAAAACTCGTGGGCGTAGCGGTTGGCGTGCTCTGAGTTGAGGCCCACCAGCTCAAGCAGATGGATGATTCGCTCCCGCCGCTCGGCCTCATTGGCGGCCAGCTTGTGGATGTCGATGGCCTCGCCCACAATATCCCCCACCGTCATGCGAGGGTCAAGGCTTGCGTAGGGGTCCTGGAACACGATCTGCATCTTGCGGCGATAGGGCAGCATATCCACCGCCACCCGACCCTTGGAATCCGGCAGCCTGCCCGAATCAAAAATGACCTCGCCGTCGTAGATAATGCGGCCGTCGGTGGGCTCATACAGCCGCAAAAGGCTGCGCCCGGTGGTGGTTTTGCCGCAGCCGGATTCGCCCACAAGGCCCAGGGTCTCGCCGCGGCGGATGGCAAAGCTTACGTCGTCCACCGCCTGCACATACCGCTTTTTTTTGCCGTAGCCGCCGGCGGGGAAGTACTGCTGCAGATGCTGTACCTCCACAAGAGTGTTGTTCTGCTCGCTCATTCCCCGTTGCCTCCTTTCGCCTCAAACTGCTGCTTTTGCTCCAGCCAGCAGTGGGTGTAGTGGGTCTCGCTCAGTTCGGTTTTGGGAGGCATCTCGCGCAGGCAAATCTTCATGCACTTGGGGCAGCGGGGGGCAAAGGGGCAGCCGGCCGGCGGGTTCAGCATATCCACCGGGGTGCCCTCGATCGGCACCAGCCGCTCCTTCTCCTCGGCGTTCAGCTTGGGGATGCTGTTGATAAGCCCCCGGGTGTACTCGTGGCGGGGCTGGTAAAAGATCTCGTCGGTGGTGCCGTATTCCACGATCCTTCCCGCGTACATCACGGCGATCTTTTCGCACATGCTGGCCACCACCCCAAGGTCGTGGGTGATCATAATGATGCTCATGCCCAGCTTTTTGCGCAGCTCCATCATCAGCTCCAGGATCTGGGCCTGGATGGTCACGTCCAGCGCGGTGGTGGGCTCGTCTGCAATCAGCAGCTTGGGCTCGCAGGCCAGCGCAATGGCGATCATCACCCGCTGACGCATCCCGCCCGAAAGCTCGTGCGGGTACTGCCTAAGCCGCTTGTCCGGCTCGTTGATGCCCACCAGCTCCAGCAGCTCCCTGGCGCGGGCATAGGCCTCGGCACGGCTTTTGTTGGTGTGCAACAGCACCACCTCGGCGATCTGGTTGCCGATGGTGTATACCGGGTTCAGGCTGGTCATGGGGTCCTGGAAGATGATCGAGACCTCATTGCCCCGCATTTTGCGGAACTCCTTCTCGTTCATCTTCTCGACCTCGTGGCCGTTGAAATGCAAGGTGCCGCCAATCAGCCTGCCGGGGTAGGCGGTGAGGCCCATCAGGCTGTAGGCGGTTACCGATTTGCCGCTGCCCGATTCGCCCACAATGCCCAGAACGTCCCCCTGCTGCATGGCAAAGCTCACGTCGTTCAGCGCCTTTACCTCGCCCGCCGGGGTAAAAAAGGAGAGGCGCTCGTGCTGGATGTCCAGTAACAGTTCGCTCATTGTTCTTATGCTCCTCCCTTTTCAGCTCTTGAGCTTGGGGTCAAAGGCGTCGCGCAGGCCGTCGCCAAAAAGGTTAAAGGCCAAAATAATGACGCTGATGATGACGGCGGGCAGGATCAGAAGGTGCGGGTAGGTGTTCATGCCCTTTACCGCGTCGGTGGCAAGGCTACCCAGGCTGGGCACCGGCGCCGCAACGCCCAGGCCCAAAAAGCTCATGTAGCTCTCGGTAAAGATCGAGGAGGGGATCTGCAAAGTGGTGGTCACGATCAGGGTGCCCAGGCAGTTGGTGATCAGGTGCTTTTTGATGATCCGCCCGTTGGAGGCGCCCAGCGCCCGGGCGGCAGTGACATACTCGCTCTCCTTGAGGGTCAGCACCTGGCTGCGCACGATGCGGGCCATGCTGACCCAGTACAGCAACGCAAACACAATAAAGATGCTGATGAGGTTTGGCCCCAGGGTCTTCATCCATTGGAAGCCCGGCTGCTCGGCCAGATTCGCCAGCGGCTCCTTGAGGGCGGTGGCCAGCAGGATAATGAGCAGCACATCCGGCAGGGTGTACAGGATGTCGGTGATGCGCATCATGATAATGTCCACCCAGCCGCCCAAAAAGGCGCTTACCGCGCCGTAGGTAGCGCCGATGAGCAGCACCAGCAGGCTGGCAACGAGGCCCACCGAGAGGCTGATCCGGGTGCCCATCATCAGCCGGGCGGCATAGTCGCGGCCCGAGCGGTCGGTGCCGCACACATGGGGGAACACATCCTCGCCTGCGTCAATGCGGGCCTGCTCCTTTTCGGAGTATTCAAAGGGGGCGAGGTTTTCGCTGTATTTGATCTGCTCGCGGTAGCTGTAGGGATAGAATACCGGCACGATGTATGCAAATACCGCAAAAACCAGGATCACCGCAAGGCTTACCATGGCAATCTTGTTTTTGCGCAGCCGGCGCATCCCGTCCTTCCAAAAGCCTACGCTGTCCCGCATTACCACAAGGCTTTCTTTTTCCTCATCCGAGGCGGGCAAAAAGTCGCTGGGGTCCAGCTGGAAGCTCAGGGGGTTTTTCTTGATCGTTTCTGCCATCTTGCGTTTCCTCCTTTACTTCAGCTTGATGCGCGGGTCGATGAACTTATACAGGATGTCCACCACCACGGTGGCCAAAATTACCAGGGCCGCCAAAAAAATGGTAGTGCCCATGATCATGGTATAATCCCGGTTGGTAATGGAGGAAACAAACTCGCCTCCGAGCCCCGGGATGGTAAAGATCTTTTCCACCACAAAGCTGCCGGTCATCAGGGCGGCCAGCATCGGGCCCACATACGTAACCACCGGCAGGATGGCGTTGCGCAGCGCGTGCTTAAAGAGGGTTTTAAAGCTCGAAACCCCCTTGGCGCGGGCGGTGCGCATATAATCCTGCCCCATCACGTCCAAAAGCGAGGAGCGCATCAGCCGGGTAATATAGGCCGCAGGGTAGAGCGCCAGCGCGGTGGCCGGCATAATGTAAGACTGCCAGTCGTTGAGGCCGATGGTGGGCAAAACCCCAAGATGGCTGCCAAAATAGTAGAGCAGCAAGACGCTTGTAATAAAGCTGGGGATGGCAATGCCGCAGGTGGCAAATACAATAATAAAGCTGTCGGCCCATTTGCCGCGGTTGTAGGCTGCGATACAGCCCAAAGGGATGCCCACACAGAGAGCCGCCAGCACCGCCACCCCGGCAAGCCGCGCCGACACCGGGAACTTGGAGGCGATGATGTCCCCCACCGTACGGCCGCGCTGCTTGAGGCTCCAGCCAAAATCGCCCTGCAAAACGCTGGTCATATAATTGGCGTAGCGCACCATCAGCGGCTTATCCAGCCCAAACTTTGCATTGAGGGCCGCCTGCGCGGCCGCGCTGATGGACTTTTCGGCCACGAACGGCCCGCCCGGCACCAGGTTCATCATAAAAAAGGTGAGGGTAGCCACCACAAACAGGCTCAAAAGCCCCATCGCGATGCGCTTGACGACGTATTTCGCCATAAGTAGTCCAACTCCTTGCTTTGGTAATCGCCTGCCGCCGTGCCGCCGCACAAGGGTACGCGGCAGGGCGGCAGGGCGCCGTTTTATGGTGTTTGCGCTTCGGTGTATTCGCATAAAGAACAGCCGGCGGGCTGTGTGAGCTGCATTGCACCTCCAGAGATGGTGCAAAGGGTGCAGATGTATGCAATATGCGCACAAAACAACAAAAAAGACGGCGCAAACCGGCCCTGCAGCGCCATCCTTTCACAAAACCATACATCATATAGTAACGTATTTGGAGCGTCTTGTCAATTTGCTTTGCAGTTTCTGTACACAAAAGTGCATTTTTTGGCGTATACGGGATGCAAATTCGGCATTTTACCGAGGTAAAGCACGGGAGCAAAGGAAAAGTGTCCTCAATGTACGCACAGATTTTTGCCCGGCTGCACCGCAGCCCGATTGCTTGGGCCGTCAAGTTCGTCCTGCGGGGAACATATCTTGAGGCCGGGCCAATATACTGTATATACGGCAGGCTTTGGCAGGGCCATATACCGGGCGAAGCCCATATACACGCTTGCACAAGCAGGCTACTGTAACCTTAATAAGATAAGGCTGTGAAGGGCGAGGATGGCCGACGGCAAAAAGAGAAAACAAAATGTATACGTAAAAATTTTTGTGTATATTTTGTCAAATTTTGATTTTTCCTTGCCTATGAAAATAGAATACGGTATAATAAAATCTAACATTGGGTATTTGTGCCCCCAAAGGGGACGCAACCGGTTCGCTTTCTGCCTGGCAGAGGGCGCACGTTTTTGTGCCGCGGCAGGCAGCCCGCCTGCAAGGGGCCCCAAAAAGGAGAGGAACGCCATGGACCTAAGAGAGTGCTACGCCGAGCTGGGCGGGGATTACGAGGGGGTCG
>CAJTSP010000065.1 GCA_910578965.1 uncultured Oscillospiraceae bacterium | reverse complement strand
GCCCCAGCCCCACCACCGCCGCCGACGTACTGGCCGACATGGACGGCCGGCTGCCGCTGATTTTGGACGGCGGCCCCTGCGAGGTGGGAGTGGAGTCGACCGTAGTAACCCTTGCAGGCGGCCCCCCTACCCTTCTGCGGCCGGGCTTTATCACCCGAGAGCAGCTTACGACGGTACTGGGGATGCCGGTGGCCCTTTCCCCCGCTATTCTGGAAAAGCTGCGGGAGGGGGAGGCTGCCCGCTCGCCCGGCATGAAGTATAAACACTACGCCCCCAAGGCCGAGGTCACCATCCTGCGCGGAGATCTAAAGGCCTTTGCGGCATATGCCGCGGCCTATGGCCGCCCGGGCGACTTCTGCCTCTGCTTTGAGGGGGAGCAAGCCGCCCTGCCGCTGCCTTGCGTGGCCTACGGCCGGGCCGGGCGCCCCGAGGAGCAGGCCCGCGCCCTTTTCAGGGCGCTGCGCGCGCTGGACGAAGCAGGCGCTGCGCGAGCCTTTGCCCGCAGCCCCGGGCAGGACGGGGTGGGCCTTGCGGTATACAACCGGCTGCTGCGAGCGGCCGCTTTCCGGGTGGTGGAGCTGTGAGGCGAAAAACGCTTTTGCCCGCGCCTTCATGCGGGGCGGCAAACGCGTCCAGCGGCACAAAAAGCCGCCCTTCGCGGGCTTTTGCCCGCACCCCCGTGCGGGGCGGTTTATCTGCCCCCTCGCCAAAGCGCGGCAACGCCCGCATCTGTAAGGAGGAGCCATGAAAACCATCGGCATCACCGGCCGCTCGGGCTGCGGCAAATCGGCCGTGACCGCCCGCTACGCCGCGCTGGGTTACCCCACCGCCGACGCGGATGCCGTTTCCCGCGAAATCTTAGCCCCCGGCTCGCCTTGCCTTGCGGCGCTCTGCCAAGCCTTTGGGACGGGCATCCTGGCGCCGGGCGGGCATCTGCGCCGGCGGATGCTGGCCGACCTGGCCTTTGCCACCCCCGAGGGCACGGCAGCCCTCTCGGCCATTACCCACCCGGAGATTGTACGGCGGCTGCGGGCGGCCGCGGATGTGGCCCGGCAGGCCGGGGCGGCATTGTTTTTTGTGGACGGCGCGGCGATTATCGGCTCCGCCTTTGAAAAGGACTGCGACGGCATTTTGCTGGTGAGCGCGCCCTACGAGGAGTCGGTGGCGCGCATCTGCCGGCGGGACGGCATCTCCCCCGAGATGGCGCGCCGCCGGCTGGATGCCCAGCCTCCCGAGAGCTGGCTGCGCGGCTTTGCCTGTGCCGAGATACGCAACGACGGAGGGCTCAGGGAGCTTACGGCACGGGCGGATGCCGTACTGGAGCGGCTCGGGGCCCTGCGGCAGGCCGGGGAGCGGCAGGCACGCCCCCTCTAAAACATAAAAGGCACGCACGAATATTGAGAACAGGAGACGCCATGCAAAAACAACAAAAACGGCGGCTGCTTTTGCTGGCCGGGCTGGGCCTGGCGTTTGTGCTGGCTGTTGCCGGCATACAGGCCGGCTTTGCCCGGATGGACAGGGGCAGCTACCCGCAAAAATACAGCGAGTATGTGGAGTACTATGCCGGGAAATATGCGCTGGACCCGCTGGTGCTGTACTCGGTGATCCGCACCGAGAGCGGGTTTGACCCCGGCGCATGCTCGGGGGTGGACGCACGCGGCCTGATGCAGATTACCGAGGAAACCTTCCAGTGGATCAAGGGCCGTATCGCGCCAAACGAAGACATCGCCTTTGAGGACCTTTACGACCCCGAGACCAACATCCGTTTTGGCAGCTACTACCTCACCTGCTGCCTGAGCCGGTACGAAAACGACCTTGCTACCGCAGCCGCCGCCTATCACAGCGGATGGGGCACGGTAGACCGCCTGCTGGAGGACGGCCACTCGCAGGATGGCCAGACCCTTGCCAGCTTTCCCTACCCACAGATGAAACGCTATGTAGAAAAGGTTACCCGCAGTTACGCACGATACCAGGAGCTTTACCCGCCAAACGCTAATCCCGGCGCGGCATTTTGAGCCGCCCGGCCCCAAAAGAAAGGATGCTGAAAAGGATGGAAAAGAAAACCTCAAAGGCAAAGCAGCCCGCCAAGGAGCTGCTTTATGAACCCCGGCTGGCTGCATATGCGGCGCCCGGCGCGGCCGAAGCGGCACAGGGCTTTTGCGAGGGCTACAAGGCCTTTTTGAACGAGGGCAAAACCGAGCGGGAGGTTACCGCCTGGTGCGAGCAGCTCCTGCTGCAAAAGGGGTATCAACCCTTCTGCCCTGGTACCAACTACCCGGCCGGCTTTAAGGTGTACATGGTCAACCGGGGCAAAAACATCCTGGCGGCCACCATTGGCGCTTTGCCAATGGAAGAGGGTTTCCACATCAATATCGCGCACATCGACTCGCCCCGGCTCGACCTCAAGCCGCTGCCCCTGTATGAGGATGCCGACCTTGCCCTGCTCAAAACCCATTATTACGGCGGCGTGCGCAAATACCAGTGGGCCGCCATCCCGCTATCCCTGCACGGGGTGTTCTGCCGCCCAAACGGCGAAACGGTGCGCCTTTGCGTGGGCGAGGATGAGGGCGACCCGGTTTTTTGCGTGACCGACCTTCTGCCCCACCTGAGCAGCGAGCAGAACGAGCGCAAGCTGCGGGACGGCATCAAGGGCGAGGAGCTGAACATTTTGGTGGGCGGCACCCCGGTAGAGGATGAGGAAGCCAAAAACCGGGTAAAGCTGTATACCATGCGGCTGCTGCACGAAAAATATGGCATTGTAGAAAAGGACTTTATCCGCGCCGAGATCGAGGCAGTACCGGCCTTTAAGGCACGGGACATCGGGTTCGACCGCTCAATGATCGGGGCCTATGGCCACGACGACCGGGTAGACGCCTATCCCGCCCTGATGGCCGAGATCGAAACCAAGGCCCCGCACTACACCACCGTCTGCGTCTTTGCCGACAAGGAAGAGACCGGCTCGGAAGGGGTAACCGGGCTGCAGGGCGATTTTCTCTTTCATTTTCTGCGCCAGCTCTGCGCCGGGCAAAATGCCGACTGGATCACCGCCTTCCGAGCATCCAAGTGCCTCTCGGCCGATGTAGCCGCCGCTTATGACCCCACCTTTGCCTCGGCCTACGAAAAACAGAACAGCCCCTTTTTGGGCAAGGGCATCTCGGTAGCAAAATACACCGGCGCGCGGGGCAAATCCTCCACCAACGACGCCCCGGCCGAGCTTGTGGCCTACCTGGCGGACCTTTTGGACGAAAACGGCATTGCCTGGCAGGCCGGCGAGCTGGGCAAGGTGGACCAGGGCGGCGGCGGCACGGTGGCCAAATACGTTGCCAACCGCAACATCGACACCATCGATATCGGCGTGCCGGTGCTAAGCATGCACGCCCCGTTCGAGGTTGTGAGCAAAATCGACGTGTACATGGCCTACCGTACCTTTAAGGCCTTTAACGAATCGCTGCGCTGAAGGCGGCGCGCTGCCGCGCCCGGCAACACATAAAAATGCCCCCGCGCGGCCCGAAGGGGAGGCCCCGGCACGGCACAAAATTGCCGGCAGGGTGCAAAAAACAGCCGCAAAGGGCCTTGTATTCCACCCGCGGCTGTGCTATACTATCAGGGCAATACACACGCATTGCTTTGTTTTTTTGTGCCTTTGGGGTATTTTTTATCGAAACGCCAAAGGTTGGGAAACATGCAGGCAATGCGGAGGGTAAAAACAATTTTATTGGAGGAACGTATTATGGCAGTTGTATCTATGAAGCAGCTTCTCGAAGCCGGCGTGCATTTTGGGCACCAGACCCGCCGCTGGAACCCCAAAATGGCAAAGTATATCTTTACCGAGCGCAACGGCATCTATATCATTGACCTGCAAAAGACGGTGAAAAAGCTGGACGAGGCCTACAGCTTTGTGCGCGATATGGCCGCGGAGGGCGGCGAGCTGCTTTTTGTGGGTACCAAAAAGCAGGCGCAGGAATCCATCCGGGACGAAGCCACCCGCTGCGGCATGCATTTTGTAAACGCCCGCTGGCTGGGCGGCATGCTCACCAACTTCCGCACCATCCGTAAGCGGATCGACCGGCTGGACCAGCTCAAAAAGATGGCCGAGGACGGCACCTTTGACCTGCTGCCCAAAAAAGAGGTGGCCAAGCTGCAGCTTGAGGTTGAGAAGCTGGAAAAATTCCTGGGCGGCGTAAAGAACATGCGCACCTTGCCCAAGGCCCTGTTTATCGTTGACCCCCACAAGGAGCGCATCGCGGTGGCCGAGGCCATTAAGCTTCATATCCCCATTGTGGCTATTGTAGACACCAACTGCAACCCGGATGAGATCGACTACGTCATCCCCGGCAACGACGACGCGATCCGTGCCGTTAAGCTGATTGCCGGCGCCATGGCCGACGCGGTGCTGGAGGGCAAGCAGGGCGAGCAGACCGCCGAAGAGCCGGCCGCTGCCGCCGAGGCCTGACGGAAGGGCCCAAAAATAAGAAAGGGGAACAAAAGATTATGGCTTTTACCGCACAGGATGTAAAGACGCTGCGCGAGCAGACCGGCTGCGGCATGATGGACTGCAAAAAGGCGCTAACCGAGGCAGACGGCAATTTTGAAAAGGCCGTGGAGTATCTGCGTGAAAAGGGCCTTGCCGCCGCCCAGAAAAAGGCCGGCCGCATTGCCGCCGAGGGCATGGTGTACGCCGCCGTTTGCGGCGAATGCAAGGTGGGCGTTGCGCTGGAAGTGAACGCCGAGACCGACTTTGTTGCCAAAAACGAGCTGTTCCAGACCTTTGTAAAGGACGTTGCGACGGTTGTGATGAAGGAAAACCCCGCCGACGTGGAGGCGCTTTTGGCCTGCAAGCTGGGCGAGGGCACGGTAGAGGACGCCCTAAAGGAAAAGATCCTGGTGATTGGCGAAAACATCAAGATCCGCCGTTTTGAGCGGATGGAGGGCGTTTGCGCCGCCTATATCCACGCCGGCGGCACCCATGCGGTGCTGGTAAACTTTGAAGCCTCGGATGAGGTCGCCTCAAAGCCCGAGTTTGCCGCCTATGGCAAGGACATTGCCATGCAGATTGCCGCCGCTAATCCCGGCTATGTCTGCGAGGCCGAGGTACCGCAGAGCGTACTGGACAAGGAAAAAGAGATTTTACTGGCCCAGATTTCCAACGACCCCAAGAATGCCAATAAGCCCGACAACATCAAGGAAAAGATGGTGCAGGGCAAGATCGGCAAGTTCTACAAGGAAAACTGCCTACTGGACCAGGAGTTTGTAAAAGACTCGGAGCTGAGCGTGGCCCAGTACACCGAAAAAACCAGCAAGGAGCTGGGCGGCGAAATCAAGGTTGTTAAATTTGTACGCTATGAGAAGGGCGAAGGGCTGGAGAAGCGCGAGGACGATTTTGCGGCCGAGGTTGCCAGCATGGTTAAATAACGCTTTTCTTGGGGGGTATTGCGCGGTTTTATAAACGCATTCCTGCAAGCGTTACAAAGCGCCCGGCGAGCAATGCTCGCCGGGCGCTTTTTCTGTTTATGTTATAAAAAACGTTCCGGCATCATGCCAGGACGGGAGCGCCTTAAAAGGCAGCCTCTCCCCTTCGCTTTTTGCCGGGTTCTTTTTGGTCCCTTTTGCCTAAAACCAGAAAAGGCCAGCCGCTTTATCCCTTATCCTCGCCCTGCCGGCCTTCCACGACCCCTTTGTGCCCCAACACGCTGCCGATCGTGCCAAAAAAGATTTTAATATCCAGCCAGAGGCCTACATGGGCGGCATAATAGCCGTCCAGCTCAGCCTTGACCGGGATGGGCAGCTCGTCCCTCCCGTGAATCTGGGCATAGCCGGTAAGGCCCGGCACGAGGGCATTGGCGCCGTATTTGTCCCGCTCGGCAATCAGGTCGTCCTGGTTCCAAAGCGCGGGACGGGGGCCGATGACGCTCATCTGCCCCTTGAGGATGTTGAAGATTTGCGGCAGCTCGTCCAGGCTGGTTTTGCGCAAAAAACGCCCGGCCGGTGTGATAAAGGCATCCGGGTTCTCAAGCAGGTGGGTAGGCATATCGTGCGGGGTATCGGTACGCATACTGCGGAACTTGTAGATCATAAAAAAGGCTTTATCCTTGCCCACCCGCTTTTGCTTAAAGAGCACCGGCCCGGGGGAGGAACACTTGACCCAGAGGGCCAGCACCAGCAAAAGCGGCGAGAGCACCAATACGCCGCAGGCCGAAAGCAGCAGGTCGACGGCCCGTTTGCCTATGCGCAGATACATAAAAGCCCGCTCCCCTTTCGCCGCTTTTTGCCCCTTGCCCGCTCCGCCGCCCACTGGAACCGCCGGGCAATTTCTGCGCCGTTCGGCGCGCCTTTGGCAAGGAAACCGCCGCCCCCATGCCGTCCGCTATGTGTCCCGTACCGCTGCCGTTACGCAATATCGCTGAGGTTTGCCCCCTTGTGATGGAAGGTGGGTACCATATCCACCAGCGCCTGCACCAGGTTTTGGCTGTTGTTAGAATAGGCAATCTGCTTAAGCGCCGCCAAGTGATCAAAAAAGGTGGCAGCATTCATGCGGATAGGAGCGCCGATAAAAATCTTGCTGTTGTCGGTTTTACGCAGGCCTTCCTCGTCCATCAGCAGCTCTTCGTAAAGCTTTTCGCCGGGACGCAGGCCGGTAAAGCTAATTTCAATGTCTTTATACGGGATAAACCCGGCCAGCTTGATGAGATTTTCGGCCAGATCCAAAATCCGCATGGGCTTGCCCATATCCAATACAAAAATCTCGCCGCCCTGGGCCATGGCGCCGGCCTCCAGCACCAGGCTTACCGCTTCGGATATGGTCATAAAATAGCGCACAATATCCGGGTGGGTCACCGTGACCGGCCCGCCGGCCTCGATCTGATCCTTAAACAGCGGAATAACCGAACCGTTGGAGCCCAGCACATTGCCAAAACGCACCGCCGCAAAATGGGTGGTGCCCCGGCCGGCCATCGCCTGCACCACCATCTCGCACACCCGCTTGGTGGCCCCCATGACATTGGTCGGGTTTACCGCCTTGTCGGTAGAGATGAGGATAAACCGCTCGGCATGGTATTTGGCGGCGGACATAGCCACATTGTAGGTGCCGCATACATTGTTTTTCACCGCCTCCTCGGGGCTGTCCTCCATCAGGGGCACATGCTTGTGCGCCGCCGCGTGGAACACCACCTGCGGGCGGTAATGCTCAAACAGGGCGTCCATCTTGCGGGAATCCCGCACCGAGGCGATCTGCACCTCGAGCTCAAGCCCCACGCCGTACTGGCGGACCAATTCCTGCTGGATGGCGTAGGCGTTGTTTTCGTAGATGTCCACCACAATCAGCTTGGAAGGCCCGCAGGAAGCGATCTGCCGGCAGAGCTCCGAACCGATAGACCCGCCGCCGCCGGTAACCATCACCACATGCTCCCGCAGGTACTGGGTGATGGAGCCGGACAGTTGCACCTCTTCCCGGCCCAGAAGGTCCTCTACCCGCACATCCCGGATGCGGGAGGCAATGTCCTGCCCGTCGGTAATCATCTTAACGATGTCCGGCAGGATTTTGACATTGCATTTGGTACGGTTGCAGATGGACAGCACCCTGCGCTTACTGTCCTCATCGATGGTAGGGATAGCCAGCAGAATGCTCTCGATTTCGCAGGCTTCTACAATCTCGGGGATGTCCTCGGTGGTGCCCATGATCTGCACCCCCATAATGTAGCGGCCGGTTTTTTCGGGCGCGTCGTCCACGCAGGCAATGATGTTCATGTCCGGGCTGGGCGCCTTAAACTGCTCGTGCAACAGGGTGGACGCAGCGTCCCCCGCTCCGATCAGCAGGGTACGGCGCGCCTTTTTGCTGTTTTTTCCCAACTGCACATTGCGGTACATCCGGTAGGTAAGCCGGGAATAGACGGTGAGCGAAACGGCAAACATGGCGCTGAGCATATACACCGAGGTAGGGATGCGCACATCCCGGTAGATCAGCAGGGTACCGCCGACAAATACCACCACCGCAACGCCGGATGCCAGGCAAAGCCGGAAAAACTCGACAATCTCGGCGTAACGCCAGAGGCTGTCGTACATACCCATGAGCAGATACACAATCTCAAAGCAGCAGACAAAGAAAAAGCAGCTAGCCACCAGCAGACTGGCATACCGGCGGTAAGAAGCCCGCCCGTTGATTAGGATCCAGGGCAGAAGATACGACAGGGTGAGGATAAGCATATCAAACAAGGCCAGGACCTGTTTGCGGAAACGGCGCAGAAGGTTACCGGATGTTTTAGACAAATCGTATCACCAGATTTCTCAAAGGCGGCCCCGCAGCCCTGCAAATACCGAGCTCCCCGTGTTTTGAGCGCGGCCGGGCGGCGGTATTTTACGGGCGCGGCCAACCCGCCGCGGCGGAGGGCAAGGCCCGGACAGCCCCGGCAAAACGGCACGGGCAGAAACAACACGGCAAAAAAGGCAAGGCGGGCAGCCCCCTGCTTTACTGTTACCATTTTGTTCTATTTTACACTATTGGCGAGCGAGAATCAATGCAAACGCGGGCAATTTCACCATTTTTCGCCCTCGGGCAGCCCAAAAAGCATAAAAACAGAGGCCATCCGCCTCTTTTTACCCTGCAACAAAGGCGGGACGCGCAGCCTTGGCCAAAAAGCCCGCTCCCCCCTGCTGTGCGCCGGTACCCTATAGTATTGCCAAAACGCCTTTTCTGCCAACGTGCCGTAGCGCGTAAGCCTGAACCGCGCAAAAGGCCCGGGGCCGCTGCAAATATGCAGCGGCCCCGGGCCTTTTGCGTTTTGGGTGGATATTCCAGGGACGGCCTCGCTCAAAGGATGATACAGATCAGCCCGGAGCAGCCCTCGTTGATGACCCTTTCAAGGGTCTCCTGCAGACGGGCACGGGCTTCCTGCGGCATGTGCAGCAGCTTATTCTGAAGCCCCTCATTGACCAGCTCGTGCAGGCTCTTGCCAAAGATGTTGGACTCCCAGATTTTGATGGGGTCCTGCTCAAAGTCCTGCAAAAGGCTGACCACCAGCTCCTCCGACTGGCGCTCGGAACCTACAATGGGGGAAATCTCGGTGTTGATGGTGGCCTTGAGCAGGTGGATGGAGGGGGCGCTGGCCCGCAGCCGCACCCCATACCGGCCGCCCTGCCGCACAATCTCAGGCTCCTCCAGGTGCAGCTCGCCGATGGTGGGCATTACGATGCCGTAGCCGGTGGCCTCCACCTGTTCGAGCGCGCCGCGAATCTTCTCATACTCCCGCTTTGCCTTGGCAAGCCCGATGATGCAGGGCATGAGACTGGCCTCGTCACAGATTTCAAGGCCGGTGGTCTCGCCCAGCACCCGATAAAAGATGTCCGGCTGCAGCTCCAGCTCCATCCGTACCCGGCCGGTAGCCAGTTCAAGCGCCTGTACCCGCGAGGCCTTGAGATACTCGCAGCCAATCCCGGCGGCGCCGCGGGCCACATCCTTCATCTGGGTTACGCCGGCCGCAAATTCCTGTACCGCCGCATATACCGATTCCTGCAGCCAGTGGCCGGCGTCCAGCATCGTAATCCATCGGGGCATGGCAAAGGCAATTTCTTTAACCCCAAATTCGTACAATACCCCCTGCAGGATACGATCCATCCCTTCGGCGTCCAGGTCCACGCAGCTAACCGGCAGCACGGTGTGCCCGTACTTTTCTTCCAGGGCGGCGGCAAGCTCCAGGCTCTCGGGCGCGGCGGGCACCACGCAGTTCAGCAGAATCACAAAGGGCTTGTGGATTTCCTCCAGCTCGGCCACCACCCGCTCCTCGGCCGGCTCATACTGGGCGCGGGGGATATCGCTGATGCTGCCGTCGGTGGTAATGACAAGGCCGATAGTAGAGTGATCCCGGATGACCTTACGGGTGCCGGTTTCGGCCGCGAGGTCAAAGGGGACCTCCTCCTCGAACCAGGGACTCTTGACCATACGGGGGTGGTCGTCCTCCTCGTGGCCCATCGCCCCCTCCACCATGTAACCCACACAGTCGATCAGACGGGTCTTAAAGCTGCCGCCCCCCTCCAGCTCCACCGTGATGGCGGTCTCGGGGATAAACTTGGGCTCGGTGGTCATGATGGTGCGGCCCGCAGCCGACTGGGGCAGCTCATCCTTGGCGCGCGCCTTTACGGCGGGGCTGGCGATCTGGGGCAGTACCATCTGCTCCATGAATTTTTTGATAAAGGTGCTTTTGCCGCTGCGCACCGGCCCCACCACGCCGATGTAGATGTCCCCGCCGGTGCGGGAGGCAATGTCTTTATACAGTTTACCGGTATCCATTCTTCTGCCCTCCCTTTCAGGTGTTCATCGGCACGAGCAGCCGGGCGTCTTCGCCAAGCTCCGGGCTTTCAAGATGGTTCGCCTTCAGCATACCCCCGGGCGAAACATGGTAGCGCTTGGCAATATCAAATACGTTTTCGCCCGCACCGGCATAGTAGATACGCAGCGCCACGGCCGGGTCTTCGGGCTCGTGGGGCTGCTCACAGGCCACCGAGTCTACCACCGTCTCTTTTTGCCTCTCCATGACAAGGCCGCACACCCGGATGCTTACCGAGGCCGCCATCTCGCCGCCGTTTTTGCGGCTTTGCACCTCCAGCACGGTAGGCCAGCACTCCACGCGATAGTTTTCGGCCGCGCCGGCATACCGCTCCGGCAGGGTGTACTCAAAGCTCTTGTCGTAGCAGTCGATCTCGCCCAGGCTGTTCATGCAGAACACATGGGCGGTGGCACGGCCGCGCAGGGCCAGTTGCTCGCCGGCGCTCACCAGCTCGAGCGGGGCAAGGCTGGCAAAGCATTGCAGTATCTCGGCATTTTCATCCGGCAGGGCGCCTCCCGCCTGGGCCTCAACCGTGAGATCCAGCTCACCGGCCAGCCGCTCGAGGCAAACGGCCTTATACGCCACATCCGCCTCATACTGGGTTGAAAACGCATCGCTTACCACACAGCATTCCACCGGGCGCAGTACCCGCAAATGCAGCATGGCGGTTACCGAGAGTACATTGGCCGCATCGGGGCTGCTGCCCGCCAGCATGGTGCAGCCCACCGGCTCCACCATGGCAAAACACTGGCAGTCCTCGGTAATGCCCTCTACATCCACAATCTGGTTAAAGGGTACCGCTTTTTTGAGCAATTGAGTATGGTAGCCGGCCTCGGTGCGGTAAAGCACCGACGCCATAACCTCGCCCTTGACCACTGCCTTGCCCGAAATAAGCTTGACATCCTGCACCGTGCCCACCCCCGAAACATCCAGCACGGCCAGCGGCGGCTGCGGAAAGGCCAGCTCTTCTTCGGCGGTGATGAGCTTTTCGATGCCGGCCACCCCGCGCATGCCGCAGAGGGTCACAAGCTTTTGCTCTGCCCCGGCGCCGGACAGCGCGGTGATAACCTCCTGCTCGATGCCGCCCGCCACGCTCACCGTGAGGGCATACGCCCCGCGCACGTCCACCCGGCGCTGGTTGACCGCCCGGCAGTTGAGGTACTCCACATCCCCCGCCGCGTGCACCGAGTAGCCCTGCGCCTCGGCGGCAGGGAGATCGACAGATTTGGTAAAGGGCAGCTTTTGCTCGGTTTGGCAGAGGCTCGCGTCGTTTTCGGCCTGGTAAAACACCACGCAGCGCAGATAGCCGTCCAGGGTGCAGCGCCCTGCGGATACCTGCTTTTGCAGAATGACCGGATGCACAAAGCATTTAACGATCTTAAATACCTGCGGCAGATAATCCGGGATGAGAATCTCGGTCTCGATGGGCAGCTCGGCTTTGGCCTCGCACAGGCTGCTAATGGTGGACAGGGTGTCCTTAAACACCTTTAGTTCCATGGTTTCGCCCCTTTCGCGTTTTGAGATTCACGCTTTGGATGGCGGCGCGCCCCCTGGTGCTGCGGCGCGCCGGGCCGGGCCGCGCAAAGCGGCGGGTGCATCCATGCGTTTTGCAAAATCAAGCGGATGCCGCGCGGACGGCCGCCAAAAGGGCGCTTGGCGCGGGGCCTGCTCAAAACATCTATATTCGCCGGACAAAAGGGGTATGCAAAAAGAAAACCGGCGCATCCCCCGCTCTTGCGGGCAGATGCGCCGGAACATGCTTTTTACTCTTCCTTTTTGATCCCAAAAACGACCCTGAGCAGGCCGGCCAGACACTTGGGGCTTTTTACCACGATCACCTGCACCTTGCATCCCTTCCTTTCGGCAATATGGGGCGGCCGGCTTGCCGGGCCATAGCGGCCCTGCCGCCGCGACTACCCCATTATATCCAAAAGCGGGTAAAAAGGTGCGGGCATCCTGCCTTTTTACCGGTCTTTTAAGGTGCAAAATACCGCGAGGCTGCCAGACAAAAGCCGGATCTCGGCCTCAGGGGCCGTAAATTCGTTGCTTACGCCCAGCGGCCAGTCGGGCGTGAGGGTAGCGCCGGCCAGGGGGTACCGCGCGCCGGTAATGGTAACCCCCGCCGCCGCGCCCTCAAGGGGCAGCAGCGAAAAATAACCCCAGCTTTGCCGGGCAAGCCGCAGGCTGCGGCCGGCAGTAAGGATGCGTATCTCGGTGCGCTCGTTGGCCAAAAGGGTGTCGATCCCCTGCTTTTGCAGCCAGAGCGCGGTGGCAAGGCTCGCAAAGGTATGCTCCAGCCGCACGCCGCCCAACGCCCCCAGCATCAGCACCTCCTTGGCGCCGCGCCCGGCCGCCAGCCTGGCGGCGTAATGGGTATCGGTATCGTCCTTAACAGCGGGCAGCACAACCGTTTGGCCGGCCGTTGGGGGCGGCGCGCTATCGAAATCGCCCACAACGAGGTCCGGCTGCCGGCCAAGGGCAGCGGCGTTTTTCCAACCGGCATCACAGGCAATGAGCAGGTCGTCCGGCCGCAGATACCGCGCCATGGCGGCGCCGACCGGGCAGGCCGACAGCAAAACGCAGCGCCGCATGGCGCCTCCCCTCCCCTTTTTTGTTTTTGGCCTCCCGCCGCGCAGCCCCCGCCGCAGGGCCTTTTTGCCGCCCCGCCGGCCGGGCGCCAACGCCCTGTGCACTTTATTTGGGGGGCATGCCGGCCGGGCGCTGCCAATCGCGTATGCCCTTTACCTCGTCGTACATGGCGGCGTAGCTTGCATACCGGCTGGGCGAAAGCAGGCCGGCCTCAAGGGCCTCCCGCACCGCGCAGCCTGCCTCGGCCCGATGGGCGCAGCCGGTAAACCGGCACCGCCCCAGATAAGGGCCAAACTCGGGGAAAGCATACTGTAAATTTTCTTTGGGGATGTAGCACGCACGGCCGGTATCCAGGCTGGAAAACCCGGGCGTATCGGCAATGCGGCCGCCAAACGCCTCAAAAATCTCAACCTCGCGGGTGGTGTGCCTGCCTCGGCCGAGCTTTTGGCTGATGCCGCTTGTCTCGCGGGAAAGCCCGGGCAGCAGCGCATTGAGCAGGGTGGACTTGCCCACCCCGGAATTGCCGCAAAACGCACACAGCCTGCCCCGCACCATCCCTTTCAGCTCCTCCAGGCCCTGCCCTGTGGCGTAATCCACCGTTACAAAGGGCAAGCCGCAGAGGGCGTAGGCCTTTTGCAGCCCGCCCGGCGCGGCAAGGTCGGCCTTGGTACAAACCAGCACCGGGAGCACGCCTTTATCCACCGCAACAGCCGAGAGCTTGTCTAAAATCAGGGTACTGGGAGCCGGCTGGGTAGTGCTGGCCACCAAAAACAAGAGGTCCAGGTTGGCAATGGGCGGGCGCACAAACACATTTTTGCGGGGCAGTATCTCGGCAATCACCCTGCTGCCGCCCTCCTGGGCAAGCCGCACGAGGTCGCCGGCCACCGGCACAATGCCCTTTTTGCGAAAGAGCCCCCGCGCCCTGCACTCCGCCAGCCCCTCGGCCGTTTTGACATAATAGAACCCACCAACGCCCTTAACGATGTAAGGCGCGGCCGTTTGTGCTTTTTGCATGGCCCGCTACTCGGTTGGCTCTGCACCCGGATCCGCAGTTGGGCTCGGGGGTGAATCTGGCGTTGGCTCCTGGGTTGGCTCCACAGTCGGCTCCTGGGTGGGTACCGCGGTCGGATCCGGGGTAACCACCGGCGGAATGGGGGTGGGGTCCGGTACCGTGATGGGAGGCATGGGGG
>CAJTSP010000064.1 GCA_910578965.1 uncultured Oscillospiraceae bacterium | reverse complement strand
CTCCGGTTCAGCTCCAGGCAGGTCAGGATCCCCCTGCCCGCCGCCTTGGGCCAAATTGGGGCATAAAGTGGCCGGCATCCCCCTGCGTTGCGGCTGGGGATGCCGGCCAAAGGCTTGGGTAAATAGATGCTCTTCAGCCCTCTTTGCCTGGCAGGGGCCAACGTCCCTTGCCCTTAGGCGGCGAGGTCCTCCTGCCGCGCGATGCTGTCGGCGGTTTCGAGCATAGTCTGGGCAAAGATGCCAAATCCGCGGGTGGGGTCGTTGACCAGGACATGGGTCACCGCGCCAACCAGCCGGCCGTCCTGCAAAATGGGGCTGCCGCTCATGCCCTGCACAATGCCGCCGGTAGCCGAAAGCAGCGCCTCATCGGTAACCCTTACCACCATGTTGCGGTTAGGGTCTTCTTCTGCAAGGGATACTCGCTCAATTTCGACACTGTACTCCTGGGCAGCGCCGCCGGCAATGGTGGTAAGGATGGTGGCCGGGCCCTCCCGTACCTCCTGGGCCTGCGCTACCGTCCGGTCCTGGCCCGGGCCGGGCGCAAGGGTACGGATACGCCCATACACCCCGGTAGGGCCGTTGATACGGATGTCCCCCATGGCGATGTCGGTGGTAAAGGCCCCCTTGAGCTCGCCCGGGCTACCCACCGCCCCCACCACATAGCCGGTGATGGAAACCGGTACGATCTCGCCGCTGCGCAGGGCGATGCGCTCGCCGGTATCTACGTCGCTGATCGAGTGCCCCAGGCCGGCATAAACCCCGGTGGTGTTGTCCACAAAGGTGAGGGTGCCTATCCCGGCCGAGGAATCCCGCACCCACATGCCTGTTTTGTAGCCCTCGCCGGCAGCGTCCGCTACCGGCACAATCGAGGCGGTATACTGCTGGCCGCCCCGCAGGAAAACCACCACCACCGGGGCCCCGGCGCTCTGCTGGAGTGCAGCGGCCACCTGCTCGTTATTTTTGGCCGGCTGCCCGCCAATCGACACCAGCAGGTCGCCCAGCTTGAGCCCCGCCTCCTTGGCGGGGTTGCGGTAGCCGGCGGCGGTCCTGATATCGGTAAAGCCAACGACCATTGCTCCGTCTGAAAACATCTTAATGCCAAACGGGGTACCGCACACCGCCACTGCACGGCGGTCCACCACCACCTCGCGCACCGTTTTGACCGGCAGTATCCCCCATAGCGAGAGGGTTACGTTGCGGCTGCTGCCCACCTCCCGTGCGCCCGCCTCACTGCTGCCGGAGTGCCGCAGGGGTGCGATCCAGGGCATTTGCGCAATGGCAAGCTGTTGGCCCTGGGGAACTAAAAAGGTGTCCGGCAGGTGCACATAGACCCAAGCAGCAAGCCCGGCCAGCACCAGCGAGCAGCAGAGAAAAGCAGCGGTAAGCCGCCTGAAAAATCTTCGGATCAAAGCAAGACCCCTCCCCCACAAAAACCGGGATACCCGGGCGCTGCCTTTGCAGCGGCCCAAAAGCCGTCTGCAGATTAGTATGCGCCAGACACGGCGATTTTATCGCCCGGCCGTGGGGAGAATTTGGGAAACAGGGCGGGGCCTTGGGGCGGCTCCCGCCGCAAGGCATATAGGCCGGCGGCCGCGCTCCGCTTAGGCCCGCAGGGCTTTTTCCTCCCTGCAAAAGCCTGGGATAGAGGATTGCGCAGACTGCCGCCTTTATAGAAGCGAGTGGGCTGCGAATTGACAAAACACCGCCCCATCTGCTACACTAAGGGTGCTTTCCGGGCGCCGGCCGAAACTTTTGGCAGCGTACCCGGCAGGGCTCGGGCGGGCATGGCGGAATTGGCAGACGCGCAGGATTTAGGATCCTGTGGATTATCCGTGTGGGTTCGACCCCCACTGCCCGCACCACAAAAACCGCCGTTGTATCGCTACAAACGGCGGTTTTTTGGCAGCCTATAACACGCTTTATACTACATCCCCCACGAAAAAGCCCCTTTTGCCTGGCGGCCGGGGGCATCCCCGCGCAAGGAGGCTCGCATCTAAAAGCATCATGCAAAAGGTGGAACAGGATTTTTTTGAAGAATTCAAACGGCTGGACGCCCTTTGCCGGGATCTTCTCTCGGCCAAGCGCGGAGTAAGCGCGTATCTCGAGCGGATGGAGCAGGCTCCGGCCGCTCTGCTGCCGCAGGTGCCCGGCTGGCGGGACGACTACCATGCCCTCAAGCACCTGCGCTGGGTGCGCAACAAGATTGCACACGAAACCGGCTTTGCCGGCTGCACGCCCGGCGACCTGCAGCGGCTAACCGGCTTTACCGAACGGGTACTCCGGAAAGAGGACCCGCTCGCCCTCCTATACCAGCTTGAGCGGGCACAGCAAGGGGCACGCCGGCAGGCATGCCCGGCAGAGGGATCCCATCCCTCCAAAAAACGGGCCGCCCCGCGCGCCGGCGGCCCAGCCCCACAGCCGCAGCGCATCAGGCTTTGCGCCGCCGTACTGCTGGCCCTGTTTGCCTCTTTGGCAGCCTACTTGTTTTTTCTGCCGCGGTGACCTGCCGCAAAAAGGTAGCCCTCCCGGGCGGGCAGCCCGGCCGCCTTACAGCATTTCCTCCACCGGCACCGGCACGGCGTCCGGCTCGATGGGGCAGTCGTAGCCCTTTTTGGAGGCCTCGGCAAACTCCTCCTTCGCCTTTTGGAGCAGCTCGGGCTGGGTAAAGAGGTCGATCACGGTGGCAGCCATAACCTTGGCCGCGTAGAGCAGCCCCTTATGGGCCACGCCACAGGTGCCGCCGCTCACCGCCTGCCAGCTATGGCCCGGGGTGTGGGAGGGCCAGGTGACCGTGGTGATCTGAGCGGTGGGGGTCTGCCAGCTTACATCCCCCACATCGGTGGAGCCGGGCACCTGCTTGTCGCTGTGGAAGTAGGGCATCACAAAATCGTTGAGGGCCTTTGTGCCGCCGGCCGAGAGCTCCTCCACCTGCTTTTTGATGGCCGTGTCATACTCGGCACCCATGCCGGGCAGCTTGTCGGTGGGGGGGCAGGTGGCGTCCAGCGCCTTGGCAAAGGCCTGCTCCTCCTCGGTGTACTGCGGCGCGGGAACCTCGCAGAGGTTTTTATAGAGCGCCTTTTCCAGGGTGGCGTTGGGCAAAAGGTCGGCGGTGCCGTCGATAAAGCGGCGGGTAAAGGTGGTCTCGGTCATGAGGGCCGCGCCCTGGGCAATCTTGTCCACCCGGGCCAGCAGGGCCTTGTTGTGGGGCACCGTGTCCGAGCGCACCATGTAAAGCACGGTGGCCTTGGGCTGCACCACATTGGGCGAGATGCCGCCGGTGTTGGTGATGGCATAATGCAGGCAGTCGGTGTGGGGGATGTGCTCCCGCAAAAACTGCACCCCTAAATTCATCACCTCCACCGCGTCCAGCGCGCTGCGGCCGTTGAAGGGGTCGCCGGCCGCGTGGGCCGCCACCCCGTGGAAGGTGTACTCCACCTGCATCGAGGTATTGTTGGTGCCGGTGGTAACCTCGTTGGTGGTGCCGGGGTGCCAGGTGACGGCGGCGTCCAAATTATAAAAAAGCCCCTCGCGCGCCATAAAAGCCTTGCCGGCGCCGCCCTCCTCGCCCGGGCAGCCGTAGTAGACGACCGTGCCGCTGCCGGGGCCCTGCGCAGCCAGGTATTCCTTAACCGCCCAGGCCGCCGCCAGGCTGCCCGCCCCCAGCAGGTGGTGGCCGCAGCCATGGCCGTGGCCGCCATCCTGTACGGGGCAGGGTTCCAGCGCACCGGCCTTCTGGCTCAAGCCGGCCAGGGCATCGTATTCGCCCAGGATGCCGATTACCGGCCTGCCGCTGCCGTAGCTGCCGCTAAAGGCGGTTTCAATGCCGCACAGCCCATGCTGTACGGTAAAGCCCAGCTCGGCCAGCAGCTTTTCGTACAGGGCGGTGGCCTTGTGCTCCGAGAGGGAGAGCTCCGGGTCGGCCCAAAGGGCGTCGGCCGTATCGTAAAACAGCCGCTGTTTTTGCTCCAGCAGCGCGTAAAGTTCGTTCTTTGTCATGATGCAGCACACTCCTCTTGTTTTTTTGGCGGGGGAGATCCCATGCAAAAGGCGGCCGCCGCCCCCTGTTTGCTCCTTTTCACCCTCCGCATCCGGTTTTTAGGGCGCGGTGCCCTCCCTGGCGGGCGGGCTGCAGCCCCGCCCGGTTTTTGAGGCCCCACTCAGAGCACCTTGGCCAAAAAGTCTTGCAAACGGGGGTTTTGCGGGTGGTTGAATACCTCGTCCGGCGTGCCGGATTCGGCAATGATACCGTCTGCCATAAAGAGCACCCGGTCCGACACCTCACGCGCAAAGCCCATTTCATGGGTTACGATGACGCTGGTCATGCCGCTTTTTACAAGCCCCTTAATGACCTCCAGCACCTCCCCCACCATCTCGGGGTCCAGCGCGCTGGTGGGCTCGTCAAATAGCATCACGTCCGGCTCCATGGCCAGCGCCCGCACGATGGCCAGCCGCTGCTTTTGCCCGCCGGACAGCTTGCCCGGCATGGCCTCGGCCTTGTCGGCCAGGCCCACCCGTTCCAGCAGCTCGTCTGCCCGGGCGTTGGCCTCGGCCTCGCTCGCCCCTTTGACCAGCATAGGTGCAAGGGTGATGTTTTTTCGCACACTCAAATGCGGGAAGACGTTGAAATGCTGGAACACCATGCCCATCTTTTGGCGGTGGCGGTCGATGTCCACCTTTTTTCCGGTGATCTCGGCCCCCTCAAAAAAGATCTGGCCCTTTTCGGGGGTCTCCAGCAGGTTCAGGCATCGCAAAAAGGTACTTTTGCCGCCGCCGGACGGGCCGATCACCGAAACCACCTCACCGGTGCGGATCGTCTCGGAAACCCCCTTGAGCACCCCCAGCCGGCCAAAGCTCTTGTACAGGTCTACCGTTTTGATGAGTTCAGTCTGCGCCATCTTTTGCCATCTTCCTTTCAAAGGCATTTACCACCCGGCTTAAGGGGTAGGTGAGCAGCAGGTAGATCGCACCCACGATGATCAGAGCCTCAAACCGCAGGTAGGTAGCGCCTCCCACCAGCAGGTAGCTGGTCATCAGATCACCCAAAAAGAAGGTAGAGGCCAGCGAGGTCTCCTTGAGCATCATGATGAACTCGTTGCCCAGCGCCGGCAGGATGTTGCGCACAGCCTGCGGCAGCACGATGCGGGCCATGGCCTGGCGCCCGCTCATGCCAAGGCTGCGGGCAGCCTCGGTTTGGCCGATGTCCACCGCCTGGATGCCGGCACGGATGATCTCGGACACATAGGCCGAGGAGTTGATACAGAGCGCCAGCGCCACCCACATAAAGGGGGACAGCTTCAGGACCGGCAGTAGCTGCGGCAGCACAAAATAAAAGATATAGAGCTGCAGCAGGATGGGGGTGCCGCGGATGGCCTCGATGTAAACGGTGATGAAAAACCTCGCCAGCTTAAAGCGGCACATCTTGCACATAGCCACAAAGGTCCCCAGTACCACCCCAAAAAAGACTGCAATAACGGTGAGCTTAAGGGTATTTACCACCCCTTCCAGCAAAAACACCTGCCAATATTGCTGCAAAAGCTTTGCGATGTTGGCCCCAATCAGCGAAAAATCCATCCGTTCCACCTTCCACACTTAAAAGGGAGGCCCGCACATGGGCCAGGCCCCGCCTTTTTGCCATGCTCAAGCGCCTGTTCCCCCGCGGGAAACGCCGGCCGTCAAAATGTCCCGCAGGCTCGGCCGGCCCACGCCGCCGCAGGGTATAGGTACTGCCGCAGGCGGGGCAAGCCCGCCCGCGGCAGCGCGGGACGCCTCACACAGGATGATTTACGGCACGCGGCAAATCAGCCTGCCTCGTTGCCCTCTTCGTCAAAGACGACCTCGCTGGCGGTGGCGCTCTTGGCAAGCTCCACGGCTTCGGCGTACCAGCCGCCCATCAGGCCCTCGTCAGCCGCCTTGGCCAGAATCTCGTTGACCTGTGCGGTAAGCTCGTCCGCACCCTTACGCATTACAACCACTGTGCCGCTGTCCTCCACCGCAAAATCAAAGCCGGCCAACGCAATGTCGGGGTCATTGGCCATAAAAACCTCCGCCTGCGGGTAGGATACCGCCATGCACTCGAAATCGCCGTTCTTGAGCTGGAGCAGCCCAGTGCCGAGATCCCCGATGATGGTGAGCTCGCAATCTGGAAGCTGCTCGCGGCAAAGGGATTCCTGCAAAGAAGCCGTTTGCGCGCCTACCTTGACCCCCGCAAAATCGGCCGCGGCGGTAAACTGCCCCTCCTTGGCCTTGAGGGTGATGATGACCTGGCGGTCAAGGTTCGGGTCGTCGCTTGGGGAATATTCGTTGGACAGGTTAAAGTTTTCGGCCCGGTCCTCCCGCCATGCAAAGCCCGAGATAGCCATATCCACGGTACCCATCGACACGGCGGTGGTGCAAGCGTCAAAGCTCATGGGCTGGATCACCAGGGTCTTGCCCATCTGCTCGGCAATGTAGCGGGCAAGCGCCATATCAAAGCCTACATACTGCTCCTGCCCCTCCTTGCTGGTATCCACAAAAGCAGTGGGCGCAAAGTCCGGGCTGGTAGCCACCGTGAGCACATCCTCCGCCGGCTGCCCCGACGAGCCCGTCTGGCTGCCGGACTGGCCGGCGGCACCGCCGCAGCCTGCCAGCAGCAGGGTAAACAAAGCCAGGCAAAGGGCCAGGGCCGCCGCCTTTTTCATCTTCATCATCATTGCCTCCTCCATTTGTAGGCACGGCGGGCATCCCCGTCGTGCCGGACGCTTTTGAGGCGGGCCGCAGGCTGCTGTATGCCTTTTCCTCTTTCACAGGAGACCCTCTATCTCCCCCGTGCCGGCCTTCCGCTTGGCGCCCCAGATCGGATGGGTAGAGTATACCAGTATAAATATACACAGTCAAGCGAATAAGATGAATTTTAATTCATTTCAGCATTCTGCATCAAACCATTGCCCATGGGCTGCCGAAACTGGTGATTTTTGCCGCGTTGTTTGCATAAAATGCACAAGCAGCCCCCGCCTCGCCTGTGCCATACCCCCAAGACATAAAAATTCTCCGGCCCCGGCCCAGCGGAAAATCCTTCCGCCGGGCCAAGAGCCGGAGTGTATATTTACAAAAGATATGCAAGGCGGCGCATTGCACGGGCTGTGCAAATCCCCCCGCTAAGCAAGGGTCAAAGAGATCAACCATCCAACGGCACGGGCCTGCCCCGCGTCTTTACCCCTTGACGCCGCCGCTGGTAAGCCCGCTGACAAGGTTTTTCTCGATACACATAAATAGGATAACCACCGGCAGGATGGCAAAAATCGAGGCGGCAAAAAGGTACTGCCACTCGATCATATTATAGCCGTTAAAGATATTGATGCCTACCGTGAGGGGCTTGGTGGTATCGGTAGAGATAAGGCAAAGGGCCACCGTATACTCATTCCAGGCGTTGATAAAGATAAAGATCAGGGTGGTAACGATGCCCGGCGCGGCTACCGGCAGCAGCACGCGCAGCATGGCCTGCACCCGGCTGCAGCCGTCGATGGTGGCGGCCTGCTCCATCTCGGCCGAGATGCTCATAAAGGTACCGCGCAGCAGCCAGATGGTAAAGGCCTGGTTAAAGGCGGCATTGATGAGCACGAGCCCCAACAGGCTGTCGGTAAGGCCGAGGGTCATCATCACCTTGTAAATACCAATGAGCAGCACCACCGGCGCAAACATCTGCGAAACAATGACAAACCCTAAAAAGGCCGTCTGCCCCTTAAAGCGCATGCGGGCCAGGGCATAGGCCGCGGGGATCCCACAGAGCATCGCAATAATGGTGGAGCCGCCCGCAATAAGCAGCGAATTCAAAAAGTACCGGGCCATGGGCGCACGGCTCCAGATATCGATGAAATTGGACCAGAGCGCCGTAACCGGCAGGATGGTGCCCTTGGCAGAGAATATCTCCGACCGGCTTTTGAGCGCGGTACAGAACATGGCAAAATAAGGGTAAAGGGTGAGGACGCAGACATCGATCACCACAAGGTACAGCAGTACCCGCAAAATCAGCTTTTTGGGGCTAAGCGGCTTTTTGGCAGCGGCTTCGTTCATCATGTGTCATCTCCTTTGCGCAGGGTATATACCATGTAAACGCTGGCACAGGCCAGCAGGATCAAAAAGCCGATGACCGAGACGGCCGCGGCCTCGCCCTGCTTGCCGTTGTAAAAGGCCAGCTTGTACAGATAGGTAACCAGGGTGTCGGTATGGTTGGCCGGGTCGCCCTTGGTCATGGTCCAGACGATGGGGAAGGAATTGAAGACATAGATGATGTTGAGCACCGTGCTCACCGTAAGCGAGGGCCGCACAAGCGGCAGGGTAAGCCGGAAAAGCTTTTGCCAATAGTTGGCCCCGTCCACCGTGGCTGCCTCGTAATAGGTGGCGTCAATGCTTTGCAAGCCGCTGAGCACGCAGAAGGTGACAAACGGGATGGTGACAAAGATGCCGCAGGCAATTTCCCAGGTAAAATAAATAGCCGGGGTGGGGGTCCAGTTAACCGGCGCGCTGATAAGGCCCAGCTTCATCAGCAGGGTATTAAGGGTGCCGTAATCGGTATTGATGATAAAATTCCAGACGCTGGCCTGGATGACCAGGGTGGTGGCCCAGGGGAACACCACGATGGCGCGGGCAACCTTGCGGCCCTTAAACTCGTTGTTGAGCACCAGCGCCAGGATAAAGCCCAGCACGGTGGATATAACCACGACAGCCAAGGTCCAGACCAGGGTATTTTTGAGCACCAGCCCAAAGGAGGAGTTGCCTGTAACCTTGACAAAGTTTTCGATGCCGTTGAAGCCCTTGATGAGGCCCGCCTTGGTCACCTTGCTGAGGGCCATGCGGAAGACATAGCCGATGGGTACGATGATGAACACCGCCATCAGCAGGATGCTGGGCAGAATCCAGATATAGGGCTCGATCTTGCGAAAGGTTTTTTTACTCAAGGGGACACCTCCCTGTTTATTGCTCCAAAGACGCAAACACGCCGCGTACCAGGGTATGGGGGCGCCCTCTTTGCAAACGCCCCGCAGATAAATAGAAAAGCCTGCGGGCCGGGCCGCCCTTGGCCCGGCCCGCAAGCCTGTATTTCAGCAGGTTTTCAGCGCAAGATCAGCCGGCGATCTCGCTCTGCAGCGCATCCAGCAGCTCCTGCACGTTGCCGCCCAGCAACGCCTTCTGCTCCACGTCAATGACGCCCTGCTTGACGTCGGCCCACTCGGCCTTGGCGGTGGGGTAGAATTTGCAGCTACCTACAATTTCCACCCAAGCGGCCATGCTCGGGTCGGAAGCGGCAACAATCTCGCCGCCGGCGCTGGTAGCGGGCAGGAAGCCCTCCATCAGCACCCAATCGGAGTAGCGGGTATCCTCATAGAAGTAGTCAAAGAAGGTCTTGATGGCCTCGAGCTTTTCATCCGAATGGCCGTTGTCAAAGCACATAAAGCGATCCATGACGCCGGCCGACACAGAGGGATTGCCTCCGTTGGTGGGGATGGGGGCAACGCCAAAGTTGACGCTGTTGCCGCCCTCGGCAATGTAGGTGGGGATGCTGTTGGGGCCGATCATCATGGCCACCTTGCCGGTACCAAACATATCCTGCAGGTCGTACCGGGTATCGGTTGCGGGGTCGCTGTTGGTGTACTCGCTCTTGACCAGGTTGATGGCATACTCAATAGCCTCAACGTTCTCGGGGCTGTTCAGGGTCCAGTTGCCGGAAGCGTCTACAAAGTCGCCGCCGTTGTTCCAGATGTAGTAGGCAAAGGCAGCCTGGCCTTCGTCGGTGGTCATATCGATGCCCCAGGGATAAATGCTGGAGTCAAAAGCCTTGATCTTCTGGCAGGCTGCCTCCAGCTCCTCCCAGGTTGCAGGCGGGTTCTCAACGCCCGCATCCTTCAGGATGTCGGCATTGTAGTAGAGGGCACGGGCGCTGGCCAGGTCCGGGATGGCCCAGACGGTGCCGTCGACCAGCGACTGGTCGAGGAACGCGGGATAGAACTTGGCATAGGTCTCGGCCGAGACATAGTCCTCGGCAGGCAGCAGCAGGTCGTCCGCCTGATAATCGGCAAAAACGTCGATGTTGAGGATGTCAGGCGCATTGTTGTTGGAGATGCGGGTGTTTACCACGGTGTAGATGTCGTTCCAGGAGACGACCTCCACGTTGAGGTTGATGCCCTCATGCTCAGCGTTGAACTCCTTCTGGAAATTGGCCCACCAGTCCTGGGTGTTCTGGCCGTACTGGGCGGCAATAACATTGATGTCAATCTTATCGCCGGAAGCAGCCGGCTCGCTGCCGGCCTCGGGAGCGCTGGCAGCCGCGGGGGTGCTGGAAGCTCCGCCGCCGCACGCCGCGAGAGATAGCGCCAGCGCAAGGGCCAGCACAAGTGCAAGTGCCTTTTTCATAGGTTGTTCGTCCTCCTTCAAAAATAAGGCGCCGGGCGCCGCGGGCCAAACTCCGCCGGCGGGGCCGCCGCCGCTTTGATGCTCTTATCATAACGCGTTTCAGGGGGGAAAAATAGGCGTCAAAATCCCAAAATTAGCATTATCGTACACACAGCGAAAAATTGTACGAATCACGAAAAATCCCCTGAATTTTCGCCATTTTGTACAATATTTTTGTAGCTTCCTTCCCGGTTTAGGCGGAATTTTCGAGGGGTGAGCCCGGTCACTGTACGGAACAGCCGGGAAAAATAGTTGTAATCGCTGATGCCTACTGCCTCGGCCACCGCCGAAATAGGCATACTAGTCTGCAAAAGCAGCGCTTTGGCAGCCTCGATGCGGCGCTGCGCGATCAGCCAGGACAGGGTGTGCCCGCCCGAAAGCTCACGGGCAAGCCGGCAGAGCCTTGTCCGCCCGATCTGCAGCCGCTCACAGAGCAGCGCCAGCGAGAGTTTTTCGGTGTAATGCTCGTTGAGGTAAAGCTCCAGCCGGCGCAGGTCGCTCCCGCCGGCCGGCAGGATCATCCCCTTGAGGCGGATGTAGGCAGCCAGCGCCTCCATTACCTCGGCATAGGCCTGCAAGGTCTTCTGCGGGTAGCAGCGCAGTGCAAAAAAACCCTCGCGCAGGGTGTCGACATTGCCGCTATACCATCCGATCCCATCGCATACGCTCCGCCACCGCTCCTCGTCCGGCGCGCTTTCCAAAAACTGCCCAAGGATCAGGTAGGCCACCGGCACGTTGGGGTCGCCGGCATAAAGCGGCAGCATCGCCTCGCACAGGCCCACATGGCAGTGATAAAAGTAAAAATGGGTGCGTCCGGCGCAGGCCTTGGCGGCAGCCGCATCGCAGGCAAGGCAGCGGGCGTGGCCGGCAGGGTCCTCGTTGATCTGCCGGCAAAAGGCGGTATGCCCAATGGTGAGGCCAATATCCCGGCCAGAGGCATCCAGTACGTTGGCCCGGATGCCGGTAAGGGTCTGCAGGCTGGAGATCAGCCGGGCGAGCTGCTCCTGGTCAAACAATACGTTCATGGGGCACACTCCTCATTTTTCCCCAGGCAGGCAGCAGCCTTTGGTTCCCAAAATGGGAACCAAAGCAGGGGGCGCCCCCTGCCGGCCGCTGCGCACAGGCAGCGGCGTTCTTTTTATATCCGATACTAAATGCGGCCGGGCGCTATAGGGCCGGCGCTTTTTATCCGGGCTGCCGGTCGACCGGCAACCCGGGCGGGATGCGCAGCGGGCAAAAGCCCAGTCCGTCCGCCGAAACCAGCCGGTACTCGATGCCGCCGATAAGCCCCTGCCGCGCGGTGCGGATGGCCGCGCCATGCAGATGGCCGTAAAAGCACCGGCGCACCCCATACTCCCCAAGCAGAGCCACTACCTCCTCCGCCGTGCCGCCGGGTGAGACGGGCGGATAGTGCAAAAAAGCCACCCGCTCGCAGCCGGGCGCGGCGGCGGCCAGGCTGGCCCGAAGCCGGCCCTGCTCCCGCGCGCGCACCTTTTCGTCCTGAGGGTTGGCCGCGTCCAGCATCCAGCTACGGGTACCGCAGAGGGCCAGCCCCTCTGCCTGCCAGGAGCCGTTATGCAGGATATCCAGGCTGTCAAAGCCATTTTGGGCAAAAAAGCCGCGCATCTTGGCCGCGCTGTTCCACCAGTAATCGTGGTTGCCCTTTATAAGCAGCTTTTTGCCCGGCAGGCCCTGCAAAAAGGCAAAGTCGGCCATGGTATCCTCCAGCTTCATGGCCCAGCTCGTATCCCCCGCCAGCACAACGGTATCCCCCGGCGCCACGATGGCGCGCCAGTTGGCCTCTAACTTTGCAAGGTAGCCCTGCCAGCCCCAAAAAACATCCATGGGCTTGTTGGCTCCCAACGAAAGATGCAGGTCCCCGATCACAAAAATTGCCATTGCTTTCTCCTGATACCCAGCCGCCCGGCCGGCAAAACTATCGGTGCAGGCGGCGTATTGCCACGCCGCCGCAGTCACAATACCATCAAACAAGGGAGGAAAACCACCATGGAACGCAACGAACCCATCCTTAATGGCATCCACTGCGAGGTAGCCAACTGTGTGCACAACAACGGCTCCTGCTGCTGCACCGCCAGCGAAATCCAGGTGAAAAACCGCTCGCTCCACCCCGAAGAAACGATGTGCGAGACCTTTTCGGAGGTCTGAGCGCGGCCCAGGCCGCCGCACGCGCAGAACGCCCGGGCCCGGCAGGGAGCTGCCCCGCCGGCCCCGGGCGTTTGCGGCATTTTACATTCCGTAAGAAAAGCATCTCCTGGCAAAGGCACGCAGGCTTTTTGGGCAAAGCAGGTTCCCGGCAGCACGCCCCGCAGGCCCTGCCCCGCGTTTCGGCCTCCCGCCCCGCCCACGGCAAAGCCGGCCTAAAAACACTGCGCCAAAGCGTGAGAAGCGGCCCCTTTTAAGGACGGCCGCCCCGGCTCAGCAGCTACGCAGGGCCGCGCCGCCAATGGCGCCGGGCAGGATGGTCTCGGTAAACCGCACCGGTTTTTCTTTTAGGCCGGCCAGGGATGCAGGGGCCCTTGCGCCGGTATACTCTTCCAGGGCGGCCATAGCGGCAAAATCGTCCTCAGGCACAGGCTGCCCCAGCGCGGCCAGCACTGCCCGCGGGAACTTGAAGGGGCTGGCGGTAGAAAGCACCACCATGGGCGCACTGCCCTTCTGCTCCCGCGCCGCCTTAAAGGCCACGGCGGTGTGAGGGTCGCAGAGGTAATGGTTTTGCTCATACCGGCGGCGCAGCTCGGCCGCGGCCTCGGAGCTGTCGGCGCTGCCGGCGGCAAAGTCGGCCTGCAGGGCTTTGCGCATGGGTCCCGGCACCGTATACCCGCCGTTTTTTCCCAGGGCGTCCATCCAGCCGCGCACCGCCTCGTCGCTGCCCGAAAGGTGCCAGAGCAGCCGCTCGAGGTTGGAGGACACCAAAATGTCCATCGAAGGCGACTCGGTTTTGTAAAAGGTACGGCGGGCGTCGTAACGGCCGGTTTCAAAAAAGTCGGTAAGCACCCGGTTTTTATTGGAGGCGCAGATCAGCCGCCCCACCGGCAGCCCCATCTGCTTGGCGTACCAGCCGGCTAAAATATCGCCAAAATTGCCGGTGGGCACACAGAAATCCACCCTTTGGCCGGGCGCGAGCCGCCCTTTTTCGGCCAGGCGCGCCCATGCAAAAAAGTAATAGGCGATCTGTGGGGCAAGCCGCCCCCAGTTGATGGAGTTTGCGCTGGACAGCCGCACCCCCCGCCCGGCGAGGGCCGCGGCAAGGGCCGGGTCGGTAAAAGCGCGCTTAACCCCGGCCTGCGCGTCGTCAAAATTGCCCTCCACCGCGTAAACGGCAAGGTTCTGCCCCTCCTGGGTGGCCATCTGCAGCCGCTGGATCTCGCTGGTGCCGCCGGTAGGGTAAAACACCGCTACCCGCACCCCGGCAAGGTCTCGGCAGCCTGCCAGCGCAGCCTTGCCGGTATCCCCCGAGGTGGCCACCAGGACCAGCGTGGTCTCGGTACGGCCCAGGCTGCGCTTTGCCTGCGCCAGAAGCCGCGGCATTAGCTGGAGCGCATAGTCCTTAAAGGCGCAGGTGGGTCCATGCCACAGCTCCAGCGAATAAAGCCCCGGCTCCACCTCGCTCACCCAGCCGGCCTTGCCCCCAAATGTGCTGCCGTACACCTCGCGCGCCTGCGCCCGCAAAAACGATGGCGAATAATCGGTAAGATAAAGCCCCAGTATCTCGGCCGCAAGGGCGGGATAGTCCAGCCCGGCCAGCGCGCCAAGGTCGGCCCTGGGAAAGCCCACCGGCACAAACAGGCCGCCATCCTCCGAGAGGCCCTGTATGATGGCCCGCGATGCATCCACCCTACAGGCGGCGTTGCGTGTGCTTGTATACTCCATATCCCGTTCTCCCCTCTAAAGCCTATTATTGATAATTGGGACAGCCGCGGCAAAGGGCCCCTGCCCCGTGCGG
>CAJTSP010000063.1 GCA_910578965.1 uncultured Oscillospiraceae bacterium | reverse complement strand
GTTCATAAGCGTTCCGGCCCGGGCCGCGCTGCGCTGCGCACTGCCCCGCCCTCCCGTGCGGCCCGGCAGCAGGAGGAACCCGTATCCCGTGCCCTGCGTTTGCCGGCCGGGCCGCAAGAAAAAACGGGGATCGGGCGCCCCGGCGCTTATCCCCGCCGTCCCGCGCGTACTGCGCACCGGAGGGCCATACCGGCCCACGGGCAGGCCGTCCGGCCGGGCAGTCTACCGCGGCCGGTGCTGTTTGGGCTGGCAGCGCTCGCCTTTTGCCTGTTCGGCTGCGTTGGAGTCTGGCTGGCACGCAGCATGGGCGGCCCGGCTGCCCCGGCACAGGGCCGGCCGGGCACAGCCGAGTGGCCGGCCCAGGTGGGGGATGTGCTGCGGCAGGGGCCGGCCCAGCGGGTCGTAAGCCTTTCGCCTATGGCCACCGAGGCGCTGCTTTGCCTGCCGGGCCGGGCGGCGCTGGCGGGGGTTACCGAATACTGCGACGCCCGCAGCACCGGCCTGCCGACGGTTGGCACCCCGCTTTTGCCCGACCCGGAGGAAATCCTGGCTCTCTCGCCGGACGTTGTTATATGCCAGGCCCCTCTTGCCGAGGAGGTGGCGGCCCGGCTGGCCGGGCAGGGGGTGGAGGTTGTTACCCTGCCCACCCCGAAAGACCTTGCCGGCCTGCGGGAATACTATGCGCAGTTGGGGGCGCTTTTGCACGGTGGGTTTACCGGCCGGGCCGAGGGGGGCGCGGTGATCGACCGGTTTTCTGCCGCCCTGGCGCGGTATGAGGCGGCCATTGATACGCCGGCTACGGCCTTGCTGTTGCCGGACCTGTCGGGTCTTGCGGCCACGGCCGATACCGCCGAGTGGGAGGTGCTGGGGAGGCTTTTTTGCCATCCGGCCCCGCAGGCCGGGGGCTGGCTGCTGCCGGCCGGCGAAGGGGACGGGCTGGCGGAGCCGGATGCCCTAAAAGGGCTGTGCCTGGCCGACCCGGACATCCTGCTGGTGCCGGATACCTTTACCCCAATCGATCTGGAGGCAGCCGGGCTTGCCGGTTTGCGTGCGGTGGCACAGGGCCGGGTGGTGTATCTGGACCTGCGGCTGGTGGAGACCATGTCCCCCCGTCTGATCCGACCCCTGGCCGACGCGGCGAACCTCGCCTATCCCGGCCTTGCCCCGCCCGCTCCCACGCCGGAGCCGGAGGGGTAAATGGGCCAATCTGGGGAGCACGCCCCCCAGACCCCCATCCCGGCGCGCACCGCGCGCCGGAGAGCTGATAAAAAAAGGTGCGAGGACGCCTGAAAAATGCGTAAGAACGCCTGAAAAATTAGGGCCGAAAAAGGAGAAGCGGTTTGTTTTTGGATGTATTGAGCGACGCCTTGCTGGACAGCTTAAAAATGCTGCCCTTTTTATATGCGGCCTATCTGCTGATCGAGTGGATCGAGCGCAGCCACGGCGAGCGGATCGAGGCGGCGCTGGCCGGCGGCGGGCGCTGGGGCTTTGTGCCGGCCGCCCTGCTGGGCTGCGTGCCCCAGTGCGGCTTTTCGGCCATGGCGGCCAACCTTTATGCCAGCCGGGTCATCAGCCTGGGGGCGCTGCTGGCTGTCTTTCTGGCGACCTCGGACGAAGCCGTGCCCCTGCTTTTGGCCGTGCCGGGGCAGTGGTCGCGGCTGGCGCTGCTGCTGGCTTTCAAGATATTGGTTGCCCTTGCCGCCGGCTTTGTGCTGGACTTTGGCCGCGGCCGGCTGGTGCCGCCGGTTTTGCGCGGTGGGTACACTGGCCGCGCCGCCGAGGTGGACTGCCATGCCGAGCACGAGCCGGCCCAGAGCATTTTTTGGGCGGCCGCCCGCCACACCGCCGAAATTTTTGCCTTTATCCTGCTGTTTAACCTGTTGCTGGGGTTTGCAGTTGCATGGGTTGGCCCGATGGCGGTCGAGGCCTTTTTGGGCAAAATGGGCCCGCTCCAGCCCGCCTTTGCGGCCCTGATCGGCCTTGTGCCCAACTGCGCCGCCAGCGTCCTGCTTACCCAGTTGTACCTGGCGGGGTCCATCGGCTTTGGCGCAGCGGTGGCCGGCCTTTGCAGCGGCGCAGGGGTGGGGCTGGCGGTGCTCTGCCGCGCCAACCGCAGCCTGAAACAGAACCTCTTTATCATTGGGCTGCTCTGGGCCATCGGCGCGGTGTCGGGCACCGCCGTGCAGCTTCTGGGGCTGTAAAAGGGCAGGGCCGGGCGGGCCCTGTCGTGCTTTTGGTTTGCACATTCGTCCGTTTGCGGCCGGCTCGCTTGCCCGCCCCGGCCCGTGGGCGGTATAATCCGCAGTAGAAGGCAAGGGGCCGTGCGGCCCCGGGTATAAAAAAGGGGGAGGGCCGGCTCGCGGCGGGCGCGGCCGTTCCCCGCCAGAAAAAAGGAGTGTGCGCAGCAATGATCTTACAAAATGGCAGCATCTTTACCGCCCTGGGCCGCTTTATGCAGGCCGATGTACGCATCGAGGGCGGCCGTATTGCCGAGGTAGCCCCGGCCGGCAGCCTTTCGGGCGGTGAGGCCGTAGATGTTTCGGGCAAATACGTTACCCCCGGCTTTGTGGACATCCATATTCACGGCGCGGCGGGGGAGGATTTCTGCGACAGTGTCGACGGGGATCCAAAGCATGTAAAGGCGATGCAGAAATATCTCGGCAGCCAGGGCGTTACCAGCTTTTTGGGCACCACCATGGCTTTCAGCGAGGAGATTCTCGGCGGCATCTTTTCCACTGTCCGGCCGCTGCTGGGCGCGGAAGGCGAAGGCGCGGTGCTGCGCGGGGTAAACATGGAGGGGCCTTTCTTCAACAAGAGCAAAAAGGGCGCCCAGGCCGAAAAGTATATCATCAACCCGGATTGGGAAATGTTCCGGCGGCTGTATGAGGCCAGCGGCGGCAGCATCCGCCTGCTGGACGTGGCCCCCGAGCTGCCCGGCGCGATGGAGTTTATCCAGAAGGCCGCCAAGCTCTGCACCGTCTCGATCGCGCATACCAGCGCCACCTACGAGCAGGCCAAGGACGCCTTTGCCCATGGGGCCAGCCACACCACCCATCTGTTCAACGCGATGCCCGCCTTTACCCATCGCGCGCCCGGCGTGGTGGGCGCGGCGGCAGACGACGCGGCCCATGTAGAGATGATCTGCGACGGCATCCATCTGCATCCTGCGGTAGTGCGGGCCGTGTTTGCCCTGTTTGGGGCCGAGCGGGTCTGCCTGATCAGCGACAGCATGCGCGCCTGCGGCATGCCCAACGGGGTGTATACCCTCGGCGGTCAGACCGTTTATATGACCGACGGCCGCGCCACCCTGGAGGACGGAACCATTGCGGGCAGCGCTACCTGCCTGGCCGAGTGCTTCCGCCGCGCGGTAAAATTTGGCGTGCCGCTCGAGAGCGCCCTGCGTGCCGCTACCATCAACCCGGCCCAGGCCGCCGGCCTCTTTGACGAGCTGGGCAGCGTTACCGCCGGCAAGCGGGCCGACCTGCTGGTGCTCGGCCGTGAGCTTATGCCCGAAAAGGTCTTTATCGGGGGCGTGCAGCAGTAAGGCCGGGCCCCTTTTGCCGGCCGCAGGATGCGGCCGGCGCAAAACCCACATATCCGGCCAGTACAAGAGCGCCGCGCCGTGCCAGCCTGCACGGCGCGGCGCTTTATGCCGAGAAACATCCAAAAAAGCAAGGAGCAGGCCGGCTCCCAAAAACGGGCGTGGGGCTGGGCACGGCCTGGGGAAAGCCTTGCCGGGGTAAGCAAAAATGCCGTTTCGCATGCGGCTTGCTCTGCCTGCCGCGCCCGGCCCCGGGCGTTTTCCGGCTTAGCCCTCCGCCCCGGCCATAAGGAGCTGCTCCACAATCTCGGTAAAGCCGCGCTCCGAAGCATACGCGAGCGCCGTGCGCTGCGCATGGTCCGCCAGGTTTACATTGGCTCCGTTTTCAATCAGCATGGCCGTAAAGTCGTTCTGGCCCTTCATGGCGGCCAAAATCAAAGCCGTTTCGCCCTGCCCGTTCTGCGCGTCGGCCTCGGCCCCGGCGTCCAGCAGCAGCTTGCCGATAAACCGGTTACCCTGCGCGGCGGCATAGTGCAGGGCAGTGCTGCCGTCCAGCAGGCGCAGGGTTGCGTCTGCCCCTGCCTTGAGTAGCAGGCCTGCAATGGTAAGGTTGCCCTGCATACAGGCGATCAGCAGAGGGGTTTCGCCGCCGTCGTTCACCGCGTTTACGTTTTGCCCGTTTGCCAAAGCGCGCACCACCTCGGCCTGGCCGTTGTACGCTGCCTGATGCAGCGGGGTGTTGCCGGAGGCGTCCGCCGTGTCTGCGCTGTCCAAAAGGCTCAGGATGTCCCGCAGGCCAAAGGCGGTTGCATAGTCGATGGCCCTGTGGCCGCTGTTGTCTGCAATCGAGGCGTCGGCCCCCTTGCCAATGAGGTACCTGGCCGCCTCGGTACGCTGTTGGGCAAGGGTGTGGATAAGCGGGGTCTTGCCCTCCCGGTCGGTTGCGTTGATGTCTGCCCCTGCGTCCACCAGCATGGCGGCAATATCCTTGTTGCCGCTCTGCGAAACCGCGTGTAGCGGCGTAAGCCCGGTGTTGTTGGCAAGGCCTGGGTCGGCCCCGCCCTCCAACAGCAGCTTTACGATATCGCGCGCACCCTTCATGCAGGCGTAAAAGAGGGGGGTGTTGCCGGAGGTATCCCGCTTGTTAAAATCGACCCCGCCCTTTTTGACAAAGACCTGTACAACCCCCTTCTGCCCGTTTTTGCAGGCATTGAGGAAGATCAGGCTGTTGTCCATCAATACATTCCCCCTATCTGCAATCCATGCCGGCCGGGTATCCCGGCCGCCGGCCTTGGGCTGCCGCAGCCCGGCCCTTTGGCGGCCTGCCAGAATCGGCGTTCTATCAGGCAAGGCCGTTGTTTGGCCGAGACGGCGTGCCCCGGCCTGCCCTTGGTAAGAGGATTGTAGCATAAAACCGTCTGCGGGTTCAACCGTTGCGGCCAAAAGGCCGCGCCTGCATGTTTTTTTGGTAGACTGCCGGGGTTTGTGCTATAATAAACTATCAGCCGGCCGCGGCAGCGTGTTTGCTTGGGCAAAAGGGCCCGGTGCGCATACCGGCAGCATGGCCTCCTGCAGGGGGCTGCCCGGGCGGGCCGGGGTGGTGTGCCCTCCCGGTACCGGATTTGGTCCGCGGGGAGAAGCTTGAAAGGAGCAGTTGCCATGGAGCCGCAGGCGCTTTACCAGGCTTGGAAACAGGAGGAGGATGCCGCCCGGATGAGCGGCTGGGATTTTTCCCATATCCGCGGCCGGTACGAGGAGGGGCGGGACCTTCCCTGGAGCTACGATGCGGTGGTACGGCAATACCTTGCCGGCGGCCTGCAACTGCTGGATCAGGACACCGGCGGCGGGGAATATTTATTAAGCCTGGGCCACCCTTATGCCAACACTGCCGCTACCGAGGGCTGGCCGCCCAATGTAGCCCTCTGCCGCAAGCGGCTCGAACCGCTTGGCATCCGGTTTGCCTTTTGCGACAACCCCGCCGCCGTCCCTTTCCCGGACGGGGCCTTTGACCTCGTTCTCAACCGCCACGGGGCATATGCGCCGGGGGAGCTGTACCGGCTGCTGAGGCCGGGCGGCGTCTTTATTACCCAGCAGGTCGGCGCAGACAATGAGCGCGACCTGGTGCAGCGGGTGCTGCCGGGGCTAAAAAGGCCCTTCCCGGCCCAAACCCTTGGCCGGCAGCGCCGGGCCTTTGGGCAGGCGGGCTTTGCCCTGCTGCGCGCAGAGGAATACCGCGGCGCCATCCGCTTTTACGATGTAGGGGCGTTTGTCTGGTTTGCACGGGTCATCGAGTGGGAATTCGAGGGCTTTTCGGTAGACCGCTGCTTTGACGCGCTGCTCGGCATGCAGCGCGAAATCGAACAAACCGGGGTGGTGGAGGGCACCACCCACCGCTTTTTGCTTGTTGCACAAAAAACAAGCGGTACCGGCGCCCCGTAACAGGGGTTAGGCTACCGTTGGGCGGCATCGGCCGGCCGATGCCCCATACGCTTAAAAAACAGGCTGCGTAAGCCCCGGCCCCCTTTTTTGCGCGGCCCTATAACCTATAAAAGGAGGCCGTCATGATCGTACTGATTGCGGGTGCATCCCATACCGGCAAGACCCTGCTGGCCCAGCGGCTGCTGGAGAGATACCGCATGCCCTGCCTTTCCATCGACCATCTCAAGATGGGGCTGATCCGCAGCGGTCAGACCCGCCTCACCCCCACGAGCAGCGATGCCGCCCTTACTGCGTACCTTTGGCCGATCCTGCGGGAGATGATCAAAACCGCCCTCGAAAACCGGCAAAGCCTGATTTTGGAGGGCAGCTATATCCCGTTTGACTGGGCGGCCGGCTTTACCCCGGCCGAGCGGGAGCAGGTCCGGTATTTTTGTCTTGCCATGTCCGAACGGTATATCCGCACCCACTTTGCCGACATCCTGCGCCATGCAAACGTCGTCGAGCATCGGCTGGACGATTCCGGCTGTACCCAGAGCAGCCTCCTGCGCGAGAACGCCGAGGTGCTGGTTGGCTGCCGCATGCACGGCATCCGACCGCTGCTCATCGATGAAAGCTACGAGGTGGACGTGCGGCTGTAGCGATACGGGTGTTTGCCCTGCCGGCACCCGCAGGTTCTGCTTTTAGCGGCATCCCTTTAAATATGCTGCCGGCCTTGGGTGTGCCGTGCGGTCTTGTGTTCCGCATCGTAAAACAAAAAGGGTTCCGCCATGCGGCAATATGCCGCATGGCGGAACATTTTATGTTTTGGACAAAGAAAACCATAAAACATTGGCGCTTTTACCCCGAAATTCTTCGTTGACAAACCGCCGGATGAAGGTATAATGAAGGCAGGTTAATAGCGGAACTGCGTTCCGCTATGCGGAATGGACCTTGCGGCGCAGCCGGATGGAAGGCCGGCGCACGCCCGGTGCAGGGAGCGGAAAAGGCCGGGGCGGCCGCCGCCCCGGCAAGGCCCCAAAGCTTGGAAGGAGAAGCGATCAAACATGAACCCTGTTGTACAGCGCATTTATGAGATTGGTATTGTACCGGTTATTGCCATCGACGAGGTCGAAAAGGCGGTACCGCTCGCCAAGGCCCTGGTAGCCGGCGGGCTGCCCGCCGCGGAGGTCACCTTCCGCACCGACGCTGCCGAGGAGGCGATCCGCCGCATCACCAAAGAGGTGCCCGAAATGCTGGTGGGCGCCGGCACCGTGCTCACCAAGGATCAGGTAGACCGCGCGCTGGACGCGGGCAGCCAGTTCATCGTCAGCCCCGGTTTCAACCCCGAGATTACCCGTTATGCGCTGGATAAGGGCGCCGTTATGATGCCCGGCACCGCTACCGCCGGCGAGATGGAGCAGGCCATGGCGATGGGGCTGGATGTGGTCAAATTCTTTCCGGCCGAGCAGAACGGAGGGGTAGCTAAGCTCAAGGCCCTGGCCGGGCCTTACCGCAACCTGCGCTGGATGCCCACCGGCGGGGTGAACGCCAAGAACCTGATGGATTACCTCAGTTTCGACAAGATCGTTGCCTGCGGCGGTACCTGGATGGTCAAAAAGGACCTGATCGACGCCGGCAACTTTGCCGAGATCGAGCGGCTCACCCGCGAGGCGGTCAACGCTATGCTGGGCTTTGAGCTGCGGCACATCGGCATCGACCACGACAGCGCGGCCGACGCCCTGGCCCTGGCCGACCTGTTTGGCCGGATGTTCGGCTTTGCCAAGGATGAGCGCGCCAAGAGCGTTTTTGCCAGCCCTGCCTTTGAGCTGATGCACGGCCACAGCCCTGTAGGGGTGCACGGGCACATTGCCATTGCCACCAACAGCGTCGAGCGGGCCATCGCCCACCTTAAAATGCGCGGGGTTGAGTTTGACGAGAGCAGTCGCACCCAGAAAAACGGCAAGACCAACTTTATCTATCTCAAAAACGCCTATTCGGGCTTTGGAATTCATCTGATCCAGAAATAACCGCAGCCGGCGTATGCTGCCCCGGCGCCAATTTTTGAAAGCCCTGAAAACGGAAAGGAGCCATCCGGCCATGAAAGTCGTTACCTTTGGCGAGCTGATGCTGCGCCTGCAGCCCTACAACTACCTGCGCTTTACCCAGACCGACACCCTTGAGGCCACCTTTGGCGGCGGCGAGGCGAACGTCTCGGTGAGCCTTGCCAACTATGGCCTAAACGCCGCCTTTGTGACCAAGCTGCCGGCGCATGCCATCGGCCAGAGCGCCGTCAACAGCCTGCGCCGCTACGGGGTGGACACCAGCATGATCGTGCGCGGCGGCAGCCGCGTGGGCATCTATTACAACGAGAAGGGCGCGGCCCAGCGGCCCAGCGTCTGCATCTATGACCGTGCCAATTCGGCCATTGCCGAGGCTGCGCGGGAGGATTTTGACTGGGACAAGATTTTTGAGGGGGCCGATTGGTTCCATTTTACCGGCATCACCCCGGCGCTGGGCGGTAACCTGGTAGAAATCTGCAAAGACGCCTGCAAGGCGGCTAAGGCCCATGGGGTCAAGATTAGCTGCGACCTTAACTACCGCGGCAAGCTCTGGACCCGGGATGAGGCCCGCGCCGCCATGACCGAGCTGTGCCAGTATGTGGACGTCTGCATTTCCAACGAGGAAGATGCCAAGGACGTGTTTGGCATCGAGGCCGAAAATACCGACATCAGTAGCGGCAAGCTCAACCACGAGGGCTACAAGAGCGTGGCCAAGCAGTTGGCCGACAGGTTCGGCTTTGAGATGGTGGCCATTACCCTGCGCGAGAGCCATTCCGCCTTTGACAACGACTGGAGCGCCATGCTTTACAACGTGGCCAAAAACGAGTACTGCTTCAGCAAAAAGTACAGCTTACATATCATTGACCGCATTGGCGGCGGCGATTCCTTTGGCGGCGGGCTCATCTATTCGCTGCTCAACGGTAAGGATACCCAGGCTGCGGTGGAGTTTGCGGTGGCGGCCTCGGCCCTTAAGCATTCGATCGAGGGCGACTATAATATGGTCACCGTACCCGAGGTGGAAAAGCTGGCGGGCGGCGACGCCTCTGGCCGGGTGCAGCGCTAAGGCGCAGCCAGCCCCGGCGCACAAGGCCGGCAAAGCCGGCCATCCAAAAGCAATTTCCTTGTTCTTTTATAGACTCACCTTCCAAGCAAAACCCCCCGCGGCTTTTGGCCGCGGGGGGTTTTGTTACAGCCTTTTTCTGCGCCTTTCTCCTCTGCGCACCGCATTTAAGGAAAAAGCCGCCCCGTTCGGCAACGCACGGGGCAGGATGGGGGCCCGGGGGCCTGCGACCCCCGGCCGCCCTCAGCCGCAGCTTTGCGGCAGCGCCCAGCTTTGGATTACCGCCCGCACCGCGGGGGTGTAGCCAAGCCAGAAGCCGGCGGCCTCCGGCCGGCCGGGCAGGGCGCCGGGCTCAAAGGTCACCGAGAGGCCGTCCGGCAAAAAGACGATCCGCCCATCCCACGCAGCCGCCTCCATCCCGGCCCGCTGGGGGCCGGCCGGGACGCCGGCCTCGTCCAGCAGGGTTTGGATCACGGCCTCCCTGGGCAGGGTAAACAGCGCCCAGGGGTCGACCTGCACCCCGGTTGCCCGGTCAAACGCGTCACAGCGGCGCTGTTCATAGATTACATTGCCGTTTTCTGCGCCGGTGGGCAGGGTGACGGCCGTGAGCAGGTAGAGCACCCGCTCGCCGGCCGCACAGGGGCTTACCGCCTGGTCGGCCAGGCCGGGGCGGAACTCCGCCCCCAGATGCCGGTATAGGGCGTACACCTTTTCCAGCTCCGCCTGCTCGTCATACAGCAGGCCCCGCGCCTCGTAAAAGGCCAGCACCTGCTGCCGGGCAGCCTCGTCCAGCGCGTCCAGGCCCTCCACCCCGCCCACATAGGTGTTGGCGGGGCCGCTGGGGCCCTTGGCGCAAAGCAGCTCGGTGCCGTCCGCCAGGCGGTAGCTGCGGGTGGAGAAGGCGGTATCCTCAAAAACATCCAGGGTGGCGCCGTCCAGCAGGGTCACGGCGCCCCGGCTCAGCCGGCCAGTGATCTGGATGCTGTTTGCCGGGTAGGCATCGATGGCCTGGCCGGCGGCGGCCAGGGTCTGCCTGTGCCCGGCGCAGTCGGCCGTGAGCTGTACATCCGGCCCCACCGCCGCCTCAAAGGCCCGGCGCAGCTCCTCGGCCGTCCAGGCGCCGTCTTCCGGCGGGTAGGCGCGGGTCTCATCGGTGAGCAGCAGGGCGGCGGGCTCGCCGTCTTGCGTTTGGAGGAAAATCGCCGCCAGCCGGTCGTCCTCAAACCGCAGCTCGGTTACAAGGCCGGCGATCCGGCGCGGTTTTTCGGCGCAGCCGGCGGCAAGGCAGACTGCCAGCACAAGGCAGGCCGCCGTGGCAAGCACCCGCCAAAACCGCCCGCGGAACATGCCGCCCACTCCCGTGCACCCCCTCGGGTCTGCCATCCAAAACACCTCTGCTCTGCAATTTGCTACATGATACCATGCTATATCTTATAGTACGATCTGTCAAGGCGGTTTGGGCCTTGGCCAATCTGGGGGCCGTAAGCCTCCAGGCTCCCCTTTTGGGCCTGTTTTGAAAATTGCCCTGGCGGACCATCCATAAAAAACAGCCCCATGCATGTTGCATGGGGCGTTGTGGGGGTTCAGGGGGCACGCCTATCCCAGGGCGTCTTCCGTCTTTGGCCTTGGAACCGCCGCTTTACGGCGGGACCTCCGACACGCGTCTGCGGGCGCAGTCTTGCCGCTTTGCGGCAATTCACCTTGCTCCTGGATCGGCATTATCGGCCGGCTTTTTGTCAGTTGTTGTTGCGCTTGCCCAGCAGACGGATGATATAGAGGAACAGGTTGATGAAATCCAGATACAGGTTCAGCGCGCCAAAGATCGAGGCCTTGTGGGCCATCTCGGCATCGTTTGCGAACTGGTAATAGTAGGCCTTGACCTTTTGGGTGTCGTAGGCGGTGATGGCCAAAAACAGCAGGATGCCCAGCCCGCACACCACGATCTCAAACATGCCAAAGCCGATGAACATGCCCAGCAGCGAGATGATGACCATGGCGATCAGCCCGGCAAACAGCATCCGTCCCCAGCCGGACAGGTCCTTTTTGGTCAGGTAGCCGTAGGCCGCCATCACCCCAAAATACACCGCCGCGGCCGCAAAGCAGAACACGAGGCTCATCAGGTCGTACACGATAAAGTAGGACGAGAAGACGATACCGTTGAGCACCGCGTAGGCAAAAAACAGGGCGGTGGCGGTGCCGGCGGCCATCTTGCTGATCTGGGTAGACAGCCAGATCACCACGCCCAGCTCGGCCACCAGCAGGATGATGGACATATACGGTACCGAGAAAAGCTTGTAAACAAGGCTGTCGGCCGGGGAGGACAGGAAGTTCATCGCCAGCCCGAAGGCGACCCCAAAGGTGGTCAAAAGCCCCAGGAACATCCACAAAAAGGTCTTGGCCACATACTGCTCCATCGTTACAAATACGGCATTTTCCGCAAAGGGCGAAAAGGCCGGCTCGTTTTGATACATGTTGTTCGGTTCGTTCATCCCCAATTACCTCCTTTTGTATCGGTGAGATGGTAAAGTATATTATACGCTTTCTTGCACCAAAAAGCAAAACCCTTTATAATAGAAAAAGTGTAGCTTTTGTAAATTTTTCCGGCGCAAAGGGGGAGGGGGCGCGGTTTGGGGTTTGGCCTGTATCTGCATATCCCGTACTGCCGGTCAAAATGCCGGTACTGTGACTTTTATTCCCGTGGTGGCTGCCAAAACGTGCCGGAGGCGTACATTGATGCCCTGCTGGCCGCCCTGCGGCGGTTTGCAGGCGGCAAAGGGCAGGCGGCAGGCGGGCGCCCCGCCACCGTGTATTTTGGCGGGGGGACCCCCGGCCTTCTTGCCCCGGCGCAGGTAAGCCGTATTTTGGAGGCTGCCCGCCCCCTGCCCGGCGCCGAGATTACCCTTGAGGCCAACCCGGATTCCCTTACCCCTGCGCTGCTGGCCGGCTGGCGGGAGGCCGGCGTCAACCGGCTCAGCCTGGGGGTGCAGACTGCGCGGGACGAAAGCCTTGCCCGGCTGGGCCGGCGGCATACGGCCGCTCAGAGCCGTGCGGCGCTGGACATGGCGCGGGCGGCCGGGTTTGAAAACATCAGCGGAGACATTATGCTGGCCCTGCCCGGCTACACCAACGCCGAGTTTGACGAGACCCTTGCCCTGCTGGCCGAGGGGGGAGCTGGGCATATCTCGGCCTACCTGCTCAAGATCGAGCCCGGTACCGCTTTTGCCGCCCGCCCCCCCTCCGGCCTGCCCGACGAGGACGCTGCCGCCGAGTTTTACCTTTACGCGGCCGGGCGGCTGCGGCAGGCCGGCTACCTCCAGTACGAGATCAGCAATTTTGCCCGCCCTGGCTATGAGGGCCGGCACAACCTGACCTATTGGGACTGCGGCGATTACCTTGGCCTCGGCCCCGCAGCCCATAGCTGCGTGGGGGGGCGGCGCTTTTATTGGCCGGCCGATACCGCTGCCTTTGTGGAGGGCCGGGCACAGCCGGTGCCGGACGGCGGTTGCGGCGCCGAGGATTACATCCTGCTGCGGCTGCGCCTGTGCGCCGGCCTCGACCTTCTGGAGCTCAAAAGCCGATACAATGCGGAGTTTACAAAAAAACAAATACAATTTGTAAAAAAATGCTGCGCGGCGGGCTACGCCCGGTTTGACGGCCAGGTGCTGGCGCTTACCCCGCGCGGGATGCTGGTCCAGAACAGCATCCTGTGCGAGCTCCTGGGCTGAGGGGGCCGGGCGGATAAGGGCGGATGCCCTGCCGGCCAGGAGGAACTGCCGTAAAGCGGCCGGGAAGGGCCCCTCCAGAGCAGCCGCCGCCCTGCGCGGCAAGCAAAACCATAAAAGCTTCCAAATGCCAAAATATAAAAGAGAAGGAGAAACGATGATGCAAAGCTTTACCTACTACACCCCCACCAAGGTGGTTTTTGGCCGCGGGGCCGAGGCCCAGGCCGGCATGCTGGCCAAGGAGTTTGGCGCACATAAGGTGCTGGTGCACTTTGGAGGCCAAAGCGCCAGGTCCAGCGGCCTGCTGGGCCGAGTCACCGCATCGCTCAGGGAGGCCGGCCTCGGGGTTGTGGAACTGGGCGGGGTGGTGCCGAACCCCCGCCTGAGTCTGGTGCGCAGGGGCATCGAGCTCTGCAAAAACGAGGGGGTTGATTTCCTGCTGGCAGTGGGCGGCGGCAGCGTGATCGACTCCGCCAAGGCAATCGGCTACGGCCTTGCCAACGAGGGGGACGTCTGGGACTTTTACGACCACCTGCGGGACCCGGAGGCCTGCATGCCCATTGGCTGCGTGCTTACCATTGCGGCGGCCGGCAGCGAGATGAGCAACTCCTCGGTGATTACCAACGAGGAGGGCTGGCTCAAGCGGGGCTGCAACACCGATTACTGCCGCCCCCGTTTTGCCGTGATGAACCCCGAGCTTACCATGACCCTGCCGGCCTACCAAACCGCCTGCGGCTGCACCGACATCATGATGCATACCATGGAGCGGTATCTGGGCCGGGGCGGCAGCATGGCCCTTACCGACCGGTTTGCGGTGCAGTTGGTGCGCACCGTAATGGAGAGCGCCCTCGTTTTGCGGGATGACCCTCAAAACTACGATGCGCGTGCCGAGGTGATGTGGGCCAGCAGCCTGTCCCACAACGGGCTCACCGGCTGCGGCAGCGGCGCGGGGGACTGGGCCAGCCATCAGTTGGAGCACGAGCTGGGCGGCATGTTTGATGTGGCGCACGGCGCAGGGCTGGCTGCGGTATGGGGCTCCTGGGCGCGGTATGTGCTGGATGCCGGCCCGGCCCGGTTTGTCAGCCTGCTGGGCGGCCTGTTTGAGCTGCCAAAGGCCGGCGACGATACCGCCAAGGCCCTTGCCGGGATTGAGATGATGGAGGGCTTTTTCCGTTCCATCGGCATGCCGGCCAGCCTGCACGAGCTGGGCATCAGCCCCACCGAGGAGCAGATACAGGAAATGGGTCAAAAAAGCTGCTGGAACGGCCGTCGCCTTATCGGCGGCATGAAACGCCTTACCGCCGAAGATGCCTGTAGCATCTACCGCATGGCGCTGTAACAAAGGGGGCGTTTTTTATGCGCAGTGTTCCGGCTGCGGCCATCGCCGAGACGGTGGCCCGGCTCTGCATCGAGGCAAACACCCGCTTGCCTGCCGACGTAGCGGCGGCGCTGGCCGCGGCCCGGGCGGGGGAGGACTGGCCCTGTGCCCGCGAGACCCTGGGCCTTTTGGAACAAAACCTCTGTGCCGCGGCCCAAAACGGGCTGCCCATCTGCCAGGATACCGGCATGGCCTGCGTTTTTGTGCGGCTGGGCGGCGGGGTGCATATTGAGGGCAACCTTGTCGCTGCCGTCAACGAGGGGGTGCAAAGGGGCTACCAAGAGGGATTTTTGCGCAAAAGCATCGTGGCCGACCCGCTGCGCCGGGAAAATACCGGCGACAATACCCCCGCCATGCTCACGGTGGAATGGGCGGCGGGGGAGGGGCTGGAAATCACGGTGGCCCCTAAGGGGGCCGGCAGCGAAAACATGAGTCGCCTGGCCATGCTGCGCCCCGCAGACGGCGTGGAGCTG
>CAJTSP010000062.1 GCA_910578965.1 uncultured Oscillospiraceae bacterium | reverse complement strand
CAGCCCCTACCCTCACCCTCGACCCCATGGCCGACGAGGCTGTAGCCGAGGAACAGGCCCCCAAGGCCGAGCCGGTTAAGATTGAGGACACCCCCCTTACCCCCGAGGAGCAGAAGATGGTGGACGATTTTGCCGAAAAGATCGACCTCACCAACACCAATCTCGTGCTGCAGTACGGCGCGGCCAGCCAGAAAAAGATCAGCGATTTCAGCGAGGCGGCGCTGGAAAAGGTGCGTACCAAGGATATGGGCGAGGTTGGCAGCATGATCACCGGGCTGGTGGGCGAGCTGAAAAACTTTGACGCCCAGGAAGAAGCCAAGGGGATTTTTGGCTTTTTCAAAAAGACCGGCTCGAGCATCGAGCAGATGAAAACCAAGTATGCCAAGGTCGAAACCAATGTAGACAAAATCCAGGGCGTGCTCGAGGGGCATCAGGTGCAGCTCATGAAGGACATCGCCATGCTGGACAAGATGTACGAGCGCAACATGGTCTATTTTAAGGAGCTGTCCATGTACATCCTGGCCGGCAAAAAGCGGCTGGCCCAGGTGCGGGATACCGACCTCAAGGAGCTGATGGCCAAGGCCGAAAAGAGCGGCCTGCCCGAGGATGCCCAGGCTGCGCGGGATCTGGCCGATATGTGCACCCGGTTTGAGAAAAAGCTCTACGACCTCGAGCTGACCCGCAACATCTCGATCCAGATGGGCCCGCAGATCCGGCTGATTCAGAACAACAACACCATGATGGCCGAAAAGATCCAGACCAGCATCGTCAACACCATCCCGCTCTGGAAAAACCAGATGGTGCTGGCCCTGGGCATGGCCCACAGCCAGCAGGCCATGGAGGCTCAGCGCGCGGTAAGCGACATGACCAACGAGCTGCTTAAAAAGAACGCCGAGACCCTCAAGCAGGGCACCATTGCCACGGCGCGGGAGTCCGAGCGGGGAATTGTGGACATCGAGACCCTGCAAAAAACCAACCGCAGCCTCATCGAGACCCTGGACGAGCTGGGCAAGATCCAGTCCGAGGGGCGGGCCAGGAGGGCCGCCGCCGAGGAGGAGCTGGGCCGGATCGAGGGCGAGCTGCGGCAGAAATTGACGGAGCTCAAGTAAGATGGCCGGGGAACTTCAGGGCAAAAAGCCCGCGGGCGGTTCTTCGTTCGGCTCTGCCGGCAGGCCGTTGCCCGGCCCGGCAGGGGGGCCGGGCGGCACGCAGCCGCTTACCGGCCTTGAGGCAAGGCTTGCCGCACTGGAAGGGAAGCTGCCCGCTGTGCTGCAAAAGCGCAGCGTGGCCTGCGCCCTTTTGGCCGTGATGGTGCTGACGGGCGTTTTTGGCATTGGCGGGGCCAAGCTTAGGGCCTACCGATCCAGCACCGAAATGCTCTATGTAATGGCGGCGGACCGCTATGGCGTGAGCATCGTCGACGAGCTGGACGCAGCCCTCAGCGCGGCCCAGTCCATTACCGACCTTTGCGCCGCCCAGCTCGGCGAGGAAGACGCAGGGGTTGCCGCGGCCCGGGAGGCCATTGCGCTGCGGCGGGACGGGCTGGACGGCGCCGGCCCCGCGGCAGCCTACCGGGCAAACCTTGCGTTGCAGAGCGCCATAGGCTATCTTTACAACGCGGTGCGGCACGAGATTGACCCCTCGGACACCGCCGGCCAGGCGCTGCAGGGCCAGTGGAGCGATTTTACCGCCCATCAGGAGCGGATAACGCGCAGCGGCTACAACGAGGCGGCGGCCGAATACAACCGGGCTGCGGGGGCTTTCCCCGCAAACCTCATTGGCGCGCTTTGGGGCGCCGGAAAAGTGGAGCGTTTTGGATGAACAAGCGGTTTTGTGCGCCGGCGGCGCTTTGCGCGGGGCGTTTTGGGCGAAAACAGAGGCGGCTGGCGCTGCTGTGGGCGTTGGCGCTGCTTGCGGCGCTGACGCTTGGCGGCTGCGGCGATAAGGCCCCAAACGGCCTGCCTGACCCGCCGCAGGGAAGCTGCGTGCTGGATTCGGCCGGCATCCTTTCGGACGAGACCGAGGGCTATGTCAACGGGGTCACCTCCCAGCTTTCGGGTAGCTGCGGCGCGCAGATCGCGGTGATTACGGTGAATGGGGCCCCCAGCGCGCTGGCCAGCTTTACCGCCGATGTTTTTAACTACTGGGGCGTGGGCGACGCCGAAAGGGACAACGGCGTGGTGCTGGTGTTGGATGTCTCCGGCAACGGCGATTATCACTGTACGCAGGGACGCGGGCTGGAGAAGACCCTGCCGACGGCGGCTATCAGCACCATTTTACAGCAGCAGCTTGAGCCGGGCTTTGCCGCCGGCGATTACGACGGCGGCGTTTGCCGTACGGTGGATACGCTGGCCGGCGAGCTGGCCGGCATCTATGGCGTGGACCTTGCCGCGGCGCCCTCAGGGAGCGTGGGCTTCCACCCGGACGCCGCCGCGGCAAGGAGGCAGGATAAACAGGTTACCGGCAGCTTCAGCACCCTGCTGGTGATTTTTGTGCTGTTAACGGTGGTATTTATCCTCGCGGCGGTTATGACCCCGCGCCGGCGGATGCGTGGTTTTTGGGGCATGCGCCCACCGCGACCACCCCGGCCTCCCAGGCCGCCACGCGGCGGGTTTGGCGGTCCGCCGCCTCCCCCTTACGGCGGGCCCCGGCCGCCGCGCCCCCCACGGGGCGGCGGCTATGGAGGCCCAAGGCCCCCGCAGCCCCCGCGCGGCGGCGGATACGGCGGGTCGCGGCCCCCGCGGCCGTCCGGCGGATTTGGCGGCTTTAGCGGCGGAGGCACCCGCGGCGGCGGGGCCGGGCGCGGCAGCTTTGGCGGCGGGCGCAGCGGCGGCTTTGGCGGCGGGGGTACCCGCGGCGGCGGCGCCGGGCGCGGGCATTGAGCTCATGCCCTTATAAAGCCTGCCCGGTGCGCTTTTGTAGCCGGCGGCTGCATAAATTCGGCCCTTCTGCGCATCCTAACCGCAGGAAGGGAGGTTTATGCCAGCATGGAAACTTTTTTCAAAATCTGCGTGCTGCTGCTGATTGTGGGCGGCATCAACTGGGGGCTGGTGGGGCTGTTCAGCTTCAACGCCGTGGGTTGGCTGTTTGGCGGCAGCGCCACTCTGCTCAGTCGCATCGTGTTTGTGGTTGTGGGCGCGGCAGGCCTGTGCGCCATCCCGTACCTGTTTTCAAGCCATGAAAGCGGCAGTGCGGCAGCCCAGTAAGACACTTTGCAGCCAAAGCAAAAACAAATATCATCAAAAAAGGCCCGACGTTTCCAAAACGGAACGCCGGGCCTTTTTTGATGTACCCAGGGCCCTGCGTGCCGCGCACCCCCGCGCGGCGGGAAGCATAGTATGACGCAGCCTTTTAGGGCGATACGCAGGAAAGAAGTGGGGGCAATGAAAAAAATCTTTGCGGTGATCGGGGAGGATGCGCGCCAGCAGGCGGCAGCGGGCTATCTGCGCGGCCGGGGATACCCGGTAGTAACGGCAAACGAGGTTTACCGGGCGGACTTTATCCTGCTGCCCATGCCGCTGGATGCCGACAAGGCCGGGCTTGCCCGGCTGCTGCGGGCGGCAAAGCCGGGCGCGCTGGCGCTGGGGGGGATGGTTTCGCCCGAGGCGCAGGCCGCTGCCGAGGCTGCCGGCGTCGCCTTGCTGGATTATTTCAAGCGTGAGGAGCTTGCGCTGCGCAATGCCATCCCGACCGCCGAGGGCTGTATCGGCCTTTTGTTGCAGCACCGGCGGCGCACCCTCTGGGGCAGCGGGGTGCTGGTGCTGGGCTACGGGCGGATCGGGCGGGCGCTGGCCATGCGGCTTACGGCGCTGGGCGCGCAGGTTACGGTGGCGGCGCGTGCCGCCGCCCAGCGGGCCGAGGCCGAAAGCGAGGGCGCGGCGGCCATCGGGATGGAAAAGCTGCCGGCTGCCGCGCCGGGGTTCGACACGCTGGTCAATACCATCCCCGCGCCGGTGGTTACGGCCGGTGTGCTGCGCGGCCTGGGCAAAAACGCGGGGGAGGCCCCGCCGCTGGTGATCGACCTTGCCTCCCGCCCGGGCGGTACCGATTTTGACGCTGCCCGGACGCTGGGCATTACGGCGCTGCATGCGCTCAGCCTGCCGGCCCGGTGCGCGCCGGTTACGGCGGGGGCGTTTGTGGGCCAGACGGTGCTTGCCATCCTGCACGAGAGGGGAGACTTGTATGACGATGAATGAAAGCCGCACCGTGGTGTTTGCCCTGTGCGGCAGCTTTTGCACCTTTGACAAGGTGCTGCCGCAGGTGGAGCGGCTGGTGGGTATGGGCACCCGGGTGCTGCCTTTGCTTAGCTTTAACGCAGCGGGCATGGATACCCGGTTTGGCAGGGCGGCCGACTGGCAGCACCGCCTGGCTGAGATTACCGGCGCAGAGCCGATTGCCACCCTGCAGGGGGCCGAGCCGCTGGGCCCCAAAAACATGGCCGACGCCATGGTAGTGGCGCCCTGTACCGGTACCACTCTGGCAAAGCTGGCGCTGGGTATCAGCGATACGCCGGTAACCTTGGGGGTTAAAAGCATGTTGCGGAACGGCCGGCCCATCCTGCTGGCCCCCTCCACCAACGACGGCCTGGGCGCCAGCGCCGCGCACCTGGCCGCGCTGGCAAACCGCAAGCACTTTTATTTTGTGCCGCTCTCTCAGGACGATTCGCGCAAAAAGCCCGCGAGCCTGCAAAGCGATTTTTCGCTGCTGCCCGACGCGCTGGAATGCGCCCTGCGCGGCCGGCAATTGCAGCCGGTACTGCTGGATTAGCCCAAGCGCCGGCCGGCGGACATTCGGTACAAGAACACGGACGTTTGGTGGCCTGCTGCACCTTGCGGGGGCGGCGCAGGACGTGTATAATCAAAGGCAGGGCCCGGGCAGGGCGGCTGCTGCCGGCGCGGCCGCTCCGGCCCTGCCCCTTGAAAAGAAACAATGCCCGGCCGGGGCCTTGCCGGCGGGCGCGGGATGCAGAAAGGACACGATGCAGCAATGAAAAAACCGATTTTAGTGGTTATGGCGGCGGGCATGGGCAGCCGGTACGGCGGCCTCAAGCAGATCGATCCGGTAGGCAGCGCAGGGGAGGCCATTTTGGATTATTCCCTTTTTGACGCACGGCAGGCCGGCTTTGAAACGGTGGTTTTTATCATCAAGCACGAGATAGAGCAGGATTTTAAGCAGACGGTAGGAGCGCGGGTGGCGGCCAGCGGCATGGAAATCCGCTATGCCTACCAGCAGTTGGAGGACCTGCCCGCCGGCTTTGCGGCGCCGCAGGGGCGCACCAAGCCCTGGGGCACCGCCCACGCCATCCGTGCGGCACGCCAGGCAATCGACGCCCCCTTTGCCGTCATCAATGCCGACGACTACTATGGCCCGCACGGCTTTAAGGAAATTTACAGCTATCTTTCTGCCCAGGACGGCGCGCCGGGCGAGTACGCCATGGTAGGCTTTTTGCTGCGCAACACCTTGTCCGAAAACGGCTATGTATCCCGTGGGGTATGCAGCGTTTCGCCGGAGGGCTACCTGGACGAGGTGGTGGAGCGTACCCGTATCGAAACCGACCCCGCCGCCCCCGGCGCGGCCCGCTTTACCCTGGACGACGGGGCCACCTGGCAGCCGCTTGCAGGCGAGACGCTGGTTTCGATGAACCTCTGGGGCTTTGGGCCGGATTTCCTCGACGCCATCGACGCCCATTTTGCGGCTTTTTTGCAGACGGCCCTGGCCCAAAACCCCCTCAAGGCCGAGTACTACCTGCCCAGCGTGGTGAGCGCGATGCTGGAAGAGGGTACCGCCCGGGTGCGGGTGCTTTCCAGCCCGGACCGCTGGTACGGCATTACCTATCATGAGGACAAGCCCACCGTGCAGGCTGCCATTGCCCAAAAAACCGCTGCCGGCGAGTATCCCGCCCCGCTCTGGGGCTGAGCCGGCGGCGCGCCCGGAGAAGGCGGGCCCCTTGGCGTTTGGCCCGTGTTTCCCGGCCTTTGCAGCATGTGCCGCCCCGGCTTGGCCGACGGCCCGACAAAACGGATGTGTGGAATGAAAGACATCGACTTTGCTTTGGTAGAGACAAAACGGCCTCCCATGTATACCGCAATGAAATACTGGGGGAAAAAGCCTCACAATATCTGGGGGGCCTATATTGCCCACTACACCCAGGAGGGGGACGTAATCCTGGACCCTTTTTCCGGGAGCGCGATTGCGGCGTTTGAGGCGGTAAGATGCGGGCGGAAAGCGATTGCCTTTGATATAAACCCGATGACCTCCTTTTTGATTGATGTGTATTCCACCGAGTTCAGCGCCGCCCGTATGGGGCAGGCGGCCGGACGCATTGCGGCCGAGGTGGCCGGCAGCCCGGTATACCGCCGGTATATGACGGTGCGGTGTGCCCGCTGTGGCGCGCCAAACGCCGAGGTCCAGCACACAAAGTGGGAAAACGGCCACCCCTACGAGATGGGGGTGGCCTGTCCGGCGTGCGGCCGGCGGTATCTTGCAGTACCGGACGGGGAGATGCGCGCCCTTGCGCTGGAGGCCGAAGGGCTCGAAATCCCGTTTTGGTATCCGGCCGACCCTTTTTTTGAATCGCCCAGCTTTTCGAAATCGTTTGTCAAAAATATCGGGGGAGGCTCGTTTGACCGCCTTTGGACAAAGCGCAACCTTTTTGTCCTGGCGTATATCTTTGACCGGATTTTGCAGCAGCCCGAGCAGGACCTGCAAAAGCAGCTTTTGTTTGGGTTTGTGCAGACGCTGCACCTGGCCTCCAAGATGTGCGTGCCGCGCCGGGCGGGCGCAAACCGTGATTTTTCCACCAGTTGGGGCAGGGCGGCCTACCTTTGCTCGGGGCGGCAGATGGAGATGAACCCACTGCTGCTCTTTCAGCGTAGCTGCCTTGGCAAGCAGTCGGTAGAGAGCGCCCTTACAAGCGTAAAAAGCCATCTTGGCAGGGTACCCTCGGCCAAGAGGTATATCCCCGGCATGGATGTCATGGCCGAGCTACAGGCCCATGATATCCTGTATGGCGTTGTGGATATAAAAGAGCTGGACAAGGCCCTGCCGGCACAGAGCATATCCTTTGTTATAACCGACCCCCCCTATGGGGGCCTTGTGCAGTACCTGGATTTAAGCTGTGTCTGGCTTGTCTGGCTGCGGCAGTATAGCCCGCTGCTTTCGCCCTGCCTCGAAAAGGAAATTACGGTAAAAAAGGGGCAAAAGGGCCTGGAGGAGTACAGCCGGGATTTTACGCGGGGGATCCAAAACCTGCACCGGGTGCTCAAGGACGACGGCAGGGCCGTTTTTACCTTTCATAACAAGGACCTCGCTGTCTGGAAATCCTTTCTGCATTCGCTGGGGCAGGCGGGCTTTTGCGTAGAAAATGCTATCCACCAGCAAAACCGCCGTACCGGGGAGTCGAACGTGGCCAACCCTTACGGCACCTCCGCCAGCGATTTTTATATCCGCTGCATAAAGGCCTCCGGGGCCGGGCAGCCCGCCCCCAAAATCGGCTTTGAAGCGTTTGTTGTAAATGGTGCGGCGGCGATTATTGCGGCAAGAAACGAGCCTGCGCCGTATCAGGTTTTGTTTAACGGGCTGCTGGCCGCAATGTCCAAGGCGGGGCTCGAGCTGGATAATTTCGATACCGATATCCGGCGCATTCTCCAAAAGCACACCGGAGATGTTTTTGAGACGGTACGCTCACCCGGCCGGGCCGGGGACCGTTGGTGGCTGCGGGACCGCAGCCTGCTGAGCCCGCAGGTGCCGCCCCTGTCGCAAAGGGTACGGGGCGCAATCCGTGGGCTATACCAAAAAAACGATCAATATACGCTTGACGAGATCATAGGGGAAATCTTTAAGCAGTATCCCGGCGACCTGACCCCGGACATCCGGGACATCGAGGCGTTTGTCGAGGAATATGCCGTTCGGCGCGGGGAGAAATGGGTCAGGCGGGAAGGGCAGGCAGATGGAAGGAAAGTATGATAAGCGCAACCAGCTCAACGACCTGACGGGCAAGGAGTGGCTGCTTTTAACCAAAAGCTTTTGGATGTCGGAAAAATGCGCGGACGATAAGGCGGCGTTCGGGCATCCTGCGCCGTTCCTGATCCGGGACATCGAAAAACTCATATCCATGTTTACCAAAAAGGGCATGCGCGTGCTGGACCCCTTTATGGGCTCGGGAACCACCGCGCTGGCCGCCTACAACCTGGGGCGCTTTGGCATTGGCATGGATCTGAGCGAGGAATACCGCCGGCTGGCGCTTGGCCGCTTTGCCGAAAAGGGGATGTCCGAAGCCGATTATTGCTACCTGGTTGGCGATTCCACGTTGGAATTGGCCAAGGCGGGCAGCGTGGATTACATCGTAACCTCCCCGCCCTATCACAATATCCTCAAAAACAACTCCAAGGGCATTCGGAACGACAACAGCGGCAAGGGTTACCGCAACGGTGCCCGCCAAGGGGTGGAATACTATTCTGACCTGCCCAACGACCTGGGCAACCAAAAAACCTACAATGATTTTTTGGCCCTGCTGGGCCGCGTGATGGACGGATGCTTTGCGCTTTTGAAAGAAAAAAAATACTGTACCATCATTATCAGCGATTTTACGGTGGACAAAAAAGAGGTATGCGTGCAGGGCGATGTTGTGGCCTTGATGCGGCAGGCCGGCTTTGAGTTTGTGGGCACCACGGTCCTTTTGCAGGATAACAAGCCCCTGTATCCCTTTGGCTATCCGTATTCCTACAAGATCAACCATATGCACCAGAACATCCTCAACTTTCGCAAGGGGGCCCGCACATGAACCTGTTTGAGGAATATTATGCCGATTACAGGGCCTCGCAGGCCGGCTTTGAGCGGTTCCACAACGAGGTCATCAATATGCCCCGCGACCATTTTTCGGATATGGGGCTGCAAAAGGTGCGGGTACTGGCGGGTTATCTGCTGCTCACCGAAAACCGGCTCTCGCCGCTGGGGGCCAGCTATGAGGACATTATGGGCTGCATTGCAAACGAGCTGCAGATCGGGCATTACCCCCACTATAGGGACCAGCAGTTGGAAAACCGTTATTTTGCCTGCCGGAACCCAAGGGCGCAGTACAAAAGCAGCGAGGGCAGGATGTTCCGCCATTTGATGGGCCTGTGCCTGTTTTTTGGCCTGCTCGCAAGCAAAAGCAAGACCAAAAAAGTGTGCTGTTACGATAAATGTCGGGAGTATTATCTGTCGGAAAATCAGGAGCTGCTCATCCCGGTTGCCCGCAACAACATGGTGATGCTCAACATAAACAGCAACGATTTTATTCGGTCGCTGCGGGGGATAACCGTACAAAAATCTGCGGATTACCGGCCTACCTACGCCATCCTCCGGTATATTCAGCAGATTGGCCGCGGGGCAAGCAAATTTGAGCTTTCGGTGCTGCTGGGCCGGGTGGACCGCCTCCAAGGGGAGGCGGAAATCCTCGAACGGGCGTTAAAGGTCGGCAGGCTGCTGCCCCGGGCCGAGCCAGAGCAGGTCGCTTGGTTTTTTAACGGCATGCAGTGGAAATACCCAAGCGGCGCCCACTTTGCCTATGCGGCCTCGCAGCAGCCGTATTTTAAGTTTAACAGCTATCTGCTGCTGCTCGAATCGCTTGAGCTCATCCGGTACAGCCCGGCCTCGGCCGCATATTCGCTCACAGGCTATGCACAAACCCTTTTGGCGGACGATGTATCCTATCTGGTGGCGGACCTGGAAAACCTGCTTCGGGTGGTGGATGATTACAGCGGCGACAACAGCACCCTCAACGACCTCATTCTTTACCAGCGCAACCCCGAGCTGTTGCGGCTCGCCCAAGCCGACCCCGCCTTTATCGAAAAAATGAACAAGCGCAGCCTCAAAAACCCCATCATTGGCCGGGACGGAAAACGGCAGCGCAGCCGGCTTATTGCCGAGCTGGCCAAGATTTTGGCGGATTACAAGTGCCAGTATGCCCAGAGGCCTATTTTTAAGATGCCCAACGGCAAATACTACTGCGAGGCACACCATATTTTGCAATTTGGCACCGAGGACGGCCCCGATATTACCAACAACCTGGTGGTTTTGGGCCCCGAGGCGCACAAAATCATCCACTGTGCCTGTAAGGAGGAGGCAGAGGATGTGTTTATACAACTGCGCGCAAACGGCGCGCTGGATCTGTCCCGCTTTCGGGAAATGATTACGGTGTATCACTGCCTTACGGCGGAGCAGGTCGAGATTTTATATGCCAGAAGGGTCGTTACCTCCCGCGAAAAGGCCGAGCTGCTTGCGCTGCTGGCTTAGCAGAGGGGGATCGACTCCCCTCTGCTTTAATCCGGGGCCCTTTTTTGGCGGCCGCGTTTGGGCAAAGGGAAAAACGCAGGATAGGCGCAGCGCAGCGAGGGCCGGGCGCAAAGGGGGAATCCCTTTGCGCCCGGCCCTCTTACGCAGAGAGCTTTATGAAAACAGGCGTTGCCCCGTTGCGGCCCGGGGCCGCGCCCGCATCATGGCAGGTCTTGGATCATGGGCAGGTCGATCGGCCCCTTGGTCAGGCGGGTCTTCTCCTCGTTGATGCTCCAGATCTGGGTGGTCACGTTAAAGATACCCTCCCGCTCCTGCAGGGTTCGCACGGCCTGATGCGCGTATTTTTCGGCCTCGCTGCGGTCGGCAAACAGGTAAAAGCCGCAGGTCTGGCGGCGCTCGGGGTCGGCAGCCCAGATTTTCCATTGCAGGGTAGGCAGGCTCAGCATCCGGTCGATCCCCGCAGGGGGAAAAGCCTTTTTGGTTACGGCGGCAAAGGTACTGTCGCCTACATAAACATCCTGGCGGACAACCAGCAGTACAGACATTTCGGTTCCTCCTTTTTTATCGGGCCAGCGGCCTGTGCCGGGCCAAGCCCCATAGGGCGTTCTGCCTTTTCGCTGCGCCGCCGCGTGCCGGCAGCGTGCTTTACGGGCCGGGCACGGGTTATACAAACAGGCCCAGTTGGGTGAGCAGCAGGCAGGCGGCCATGGCGCAGGCGCCGCCCACAAAGGTTACCTTGAGGTACAGGCCGATAATCCGCCGGTACTCCAGCTTGGCCACAACGGTCACGTTGGCCACTGCCGAGGAATGGGGCGGGCAGGTGGTAAAGGTGGCCACCTGCATCAGGGTGCTGGCAGTGGCGGGCGAAAGCCCGGCTGCCGTAAAGCATTGCATGGCGCGCTCGCCAATGCTGGAGATGCTGCCCGAGCCGGTTGCCATGATAAAGGTGAGGATGGCGATATACCCCACCCCCTCCATGGTGGAGGGCAGGTGGGAAAGCGCCGATACCACAATGCCAAACCCGGGCGCGGCCATGATGACGGTGGCTACGGCCGAGGTGGCGCCCACCCCGATTACCGGCCCAAAAGCAGATACGACCCCGTCGCCCAGGGTCTTTTTAACAGCGGGCAGGTAGCTCCAGAAGCAGGCGATGGCCAGTACGACCCCGGCAAACAGGGCGATCACAATGTCCTGCTGGAAAGCGGTGGCCAGAAGGATGGCTGCCAGCAGCGGCAGCACGGCCAGCCAGAGCGGGGGCAGCTTTTCCTCGCCGGAAGCGGGGGCCTTTACCGAGGCATCGTAGGCGGCGCCGGTGTCCATAAAGCCCTCGCCGTTTTTTTCGGCCCGTTTGAGGTCCGAAACCAAAAACAAAAAGGTTACCAGCAAAAACACCGCCGAGGCCACGATGCCCAAGGCCGGGTTGCCCAGCATGGAGGAGCCGGAGGTTTTGGCAGCCGCAATGTTCACAAGGTTCAGCGAGCCTGGCATCCACTGGGTTACGATGCAGACCGCGCCGCCATAGCAGTACAGCCGCCACGGGATGTCAAACTCCTTGAGGATCTGGTAGCCGATGCCCATCACGGTAAACACGACCACCAGCCCGCTGATGCCGGCGTAGCAAAGGATAATGTACATCACGGGCACAAACAGCGCGGCCAGCAGCTTTTGGTGGCTTTTGCTCTTTTTGCACAGCCCGTAAAAGCTGCGCGCGATTTGCTTGGCCGCCCCGGAGTCGTTCATCAATTTGCCGATGACGGCGCTCAGGGTGAGCGCCAGGAAATAGTTGTTGATAAAGCGGGAAAGCCCGCCGGTCCAGATGCCCAGCATTTCCATAAAGGGCACGCCGGAGGTAAAGATGATGACCAGCGAGGCGACGCTGGCCGTGATGACCAACTGAAAGCCCTTAAAGGCCATGTAGATAAACACCGCTACGCCCAAAACAATGCCGGCCAGGCTGATAATGGCAGGATCCATGCTCTGATTCCTCCTTTCAGGCTGCCCAAAGGGCCGTTTCGGCCCTTTGGGCATGGATGGTTACCGCTCGTTGTCCCACTTGGGGTCGCGGGTCATGCGGTCCCAGCCGTAGAAGGCGTAAGGGGCGTAGGCGTCGGGATCCACCGGGAAGGCCGCGCCGCCCTTGGCGAACAGGCGGGACTCCACCAGGTCCACCGAGCAGCCCAGCACCCGCACTACCTCCAAATCGCCCCAGGGGTCGTTGTCCGAATGGATGTAGGTCACCTTGCCCTTGCCCAGCCGCTGCTCCTCGCCTAGGCGGAACTTGCCCTTTTTGCCCTTGAGCAGCATCGGTTGGGTGCTGAACAGCTTGCCGCCCAGCCCGGGCGCCCACTTGAAATTATAGTTAAAGGTCAGCTCGGGCTGGCTGGGGTCGGGGGTCACGGCGTTGGCCAGCTCGGTGAGGAAGGCGGGATCGTTCGGCTCGCCGTCCAGCTCGCCCTCCATGATTACAAACGGGATGCCCTGCCGGGCGCTGAAGGCAACATACCGATCCCCCTTGTAGTAGTAGCCCACCGTGCCCATCTTTTTGGGGTAGCCGCCCCGTTCGCGGCCCATAAAGGTGGCGATGTCGGTGTTCAGGATCATGGCGACCACAAAGGTGCCCTTTACCCCCTCGTAGGAGCAGGGGATGTACAGCGCCGTTTCCAGATAGCCCGGCCCGTACAGGCAGTCGTCAAAGCTGACCTCCTTAAAGTTGGTGTGTGCCAGCACCACGTAGGGCTTTTCGTAGGGCACCAGCGGGGGCGGCAGGACCCGGGCGATGCACTCGGGTTTGGTCTCGTACAAAATCTGGAACACCTCGGCCGGCCGGAAAACCGTGTCCTTGCCAAGGAACGCGGCGCCCGCCACCTCGTCAAGGGATTTCTGAAAGCTGCGTTTCGGTTCGCTCATAGGTGGGTTTCCTCCTTCATTTCTGCTTGTGCGGGCGGGATAGGCCGCCCGCTGCGTTTGTGCGTTTTGGCCATGGCTAAAGCCTAACATGGGAAAAGAATTGTGCGCAATACACAAACAAAAATGCAGCCATAAGCCGCTGCTTATGGCTGCATCCGCAAATTGGGCAACCCGGGGCAAAACGAGCCTTTGCTTTTATACAAAGGTACAAAAATAAACCGGGGGATATTGGCAAAAATTATACGCATATTGCGATTTGGATGTGCTTTTGCGAGAGTTTTGCAGTAAAATGGAAAAAAAGAAGCGGGGCGGCGGGCCGATGCCGCTCCGGCAGGGCTGTGCCAGAGAAAGGAGCAACCGGCCATGGATGTTACGCTGAATGCGCTGCGCTATGTGGTGGAGGTGGCGCGCACCCGCTCCATATCCAAAGCGGCCCGGAACTTTTATTTTTCCCAGCCGCACCTGAGCAACATCATCCGCTCGGTGGAGCGGGAGGTCGGCATGCCGCTTTTCTGCCGCTCCTCCAAGGGCATGGAGCTTACCGAGACCGGTAAAAAATTTGTGGCACAGGCGCAGAAAATCCTCAAAGAGGCCGAGGCGCTCGACGAGGCGTTTTCTGCCTCGCCGGCAAAATGCGTGCATTTTGGCATCTCGATGACCCGCTCGTACCAGGTACTGCGGGTCATCACCGATGTCCTCAACGAAAACGATGCAAAAGAGCGGTTTGAGGTCGCCATCCGGGAAACCAACCCTTTCCAGGTGTTGGAGGATGTGCGTGCCGGCACCTCGCAGTTGGGCGTTTTGCACTTTTACGATACGCAGGAAAAATATTTTATCCATTATATGACGGCCTTTGGGCTGGCGCACAGCTCCAATTACCGCCGCAGGTTTTTGCTGGCCATGTCGGTCGACAGCCCGCTGGCCCGGGCGCCGGTACTCCAGAGCCGGATGCTGCGGGATAAAATTTTGCTGACCTATGGCGATTATGAATCGCCCATTGCGCCTTACCGGTTCGGCGGCTTTGAGGATGGGATATCTTCCCGGAGGATCAGCGTTTACGAGCGCTCCACCCTCACCGATGTGCTCAGCCGCTGCCCCAACACCTACGCGTTGGTGACCGGCTTTCACCCGCATACCCTCCAGCAGTACGGGCTGATCCTGCGTAGCTGTGCCGACCTCTCGCTGTACAATGTGGGATGCGTCGTCTACCCGGAAAATACCGAGATGGGCCCTCTGGCCTGCACGCTCCGGCAGCGGATCCAGGCCATCGACTGGACCGAGCGGGTCAGCGGCTGAGGGCGGGCCGGGCTGTGAAGGGTAAAAAAGGGGCCCGGAGGGCACATCCCCTCGAACCCCTTTTTATGTCTCTGCTTGTTAGGCATTGGCGGGGGCCGCACCTTGCCAGCCCTTGCAGACATCCACCCAGCCAAGGCTGCCGCTGGCAGCCTCCAGCTCGGGCAGTGCAAGGCGCACGGCGCTGGCTGCGGTGCCGGCGGCGGGGTAGACCGTTTCAAACCGCCGCAGCGACTCGTCCAGGTACACCCGTACCC
>CAJTSP010000061.1 GCA_910578965.1 uncultured Oscillospiraceae bacterium | reverse complement strand
CGGCCGGGCTGGCATGGCCTCCTTTGCGGGTATGCGCCCGCCGGCTGTAGCCCCCTTAGCTTTGCGTCCCGCCGTTTCCGGCGGTTTGCCCGCATGGATATGCGGCCGGGCTGGCATGGCCTTTGCGGGTGTGTGCCCGCCGGCTTTAGCCCCCTTGGCTTTGCGTCCCGCCGTTTCCGGCGGTTTGCCCGCTGTTTGCGGCCGGGCTGGCATCGTGCGGCTTTTCAGCTTTGCACCTTAGCCCCCATAGCTTTGTGTCCCGCGGTTTCCCACGGTTTACCAAAACCGCCCCTTCCTTATCCTGGCCGGGCGGCCGCACAAACGCCCTCGCCCCTCCTTTCTTTTGACGTTTGTGGACAAAATCCATATTTTGTCTCCACCGGGCTGCCCCAAAACCGGCTTTTGGGGGCGCGGAAGGCCAAAAAAGGCGGGTTTTGCCCAAAATGGCAGCAGAAAGCCAGGCCCGGAAAAATTTTTGCTCTCCGGGCCTTTTTTGCAATGCAAAAATGTTGCAAAAGGGCAAAAGCCTTGCTATAATAAGGGTGGTGTAGAGGGTTCTTTGCGCCATTGTATGGAACAAAATATGGATTTTGTCCGGGCCGCTGTGTAGCCTACAGGCTTTTTGCGCGCAGCCGGCCTTGGAAACCATTTAGCGCCGCGCGAGGGTTTGCCCCGGGCGGCTTTTTGCTTTGGGCGGCGTTTTTGGGGCCGCGGCAGCAGATGTATTTGCTTAAAGCCGGCTTAGCAAACCAGCCGCAGGCCCTCCAGCAGCCGCAGATGCTCCTCGCCGGAGCTGGTAAGGTAGAGCCGGGTGGTCTCGAGGCTGGAGTGGCCCAGCACATCGGCCAGGCGCACAAGGTCGCGGCAGGCTTTATAGAAGGATGTTGCAAAAAGGTGCCGCAGGTTGTGGGGGAAGACCTTGCTGGGCTGCACCCGCGCGGCCTTGCACAGGGCTTTCATCTGCCGCCAGATCAGCCGGCGGCCCATGGGCGCGCCGCCCCGGGTTACAAAGAGGGGGCCGGAGGCGATCTTTTGGGCCCGTGCGTACCGCAGCAGCTTGCGGCAGAGCCGGCCCGGCAGCAGGATGACCCGTATTTTGCCCTTGAGATGGATCTCGGCCCGGCCCAAGCGGGCGGCCTCGGCCGTGATAAATCGCAGCTCGGACACCCGGATGCCGGCCGAGCAAATGGTCTCCATCAAAAGGCCGAGCCGGGCGTCGCCTTTTTTTTGCGCGGCGGCAAGCAGCCGGCCGTACTCCTGCTGGGAGAGCTGGCGCTGGGCGGGCCGGAAGATGCGCCGCTGCACCCGCACAAACGACACCCGGCAGCCCAGCCCCAAAAAGCCGTACAGGCGGTTGAGGGAGGCCAGCTTTGCGTTTACGGTGGCGGGCGCGCGGTGGGAGGCCAGCAGGGCGGCTTTCCAGCCGAGGGCGGCCTCGATGGTGGGGGGCGCGCCGGCCAAAAAGCCGGCGAACTGGCGGGCTGCGCGCAGGTAGTTTTCGATGGTGCCGGCGGCCCGCTCCTCGCGCCGGAGCTGGGCCGCAAACCCGGCCAGCACGGCCGGGGTAAGCCGGCCGGCCGCCTGTGTGAGGGAATGGTCCATGGGATGTGTCTCCTTTCGGGATCAGGTTTTTTGGGGCCGCAACGGTTTTTGATGGGGGCGGCCTTGTTTGTATCCCCCAACAAAGGGCTGCTCCCCTTGTTAAGCGATGTTTGTATTATGGCATTTTTTGCCCCTGCCGGGCCGGCGGCACAAAAAAACGCCCGTTTTTCCCTAAAAAAGGGAATAACGGACGTTTGCGGCGGTTCCAGCGGTAATGATTCCATTCATCATTGGCGCTTGGCAGCGTGATCTTGAAGGTGTGGCTGGTCGTTTCGATCAACTTATAATCAATCTCGCCAATCGCGTCAAGTCATGTGACGAGATTGACCAGATTTGACCAGATTTGACGCGATTGACGAGATAAGCATTTTTCAGGGGAGCCGCCCCGGGGAGACAGAAATATCCTTCATCTGCCGCCGGCTATAAACAAAAGCCCCCGCCATGCCGGGGCACAGCGGGGGGATCAGTTTTTGCAGTTGTTTTTTGGGGGCCTGCCGGCCGCGCGGCCTCAGGGCTGGGGCGGCGCGCAGGCGATGGCAAGGTCGGCAAGCTGTTTTGGGTCCACAAGGTCGGGCGCGCCGCTCATCAGCTCGCTGGCGTTCTGCACCTTGGGGAAGGCGATGACGTCCCGGATGCTGTCTTTTTTAAGCATGAGCATCACCAGCCGGTCCAGCCCGTAGGCCATGCCGCCGTGGGGGGGCGCGCCGTAGCGGTAGGCGTCCATCAAAAAGCCGAAGCTCTCGCGGGCCTTTTCTTCGGTAAAGCCGAGCGCCCGGAACATCCGGTTTTGCAGGGCGGGGTCATTGATGCGGATCGAGCCGCCGCCCAGCTCGACCCCGTTGAGCACGATGTCATACGCCTCGGCGTAGCAGCCGCCGGGGTCGCTTTCCAACTTATCAAGGCTGTCGGCGGTGGGCATGGTGAAGGGATGGTGCATGGCCATGTAGCGGCCCTCGGTTTCGCTGTACTCAAAGAGCGGGAACCGCACCACCCAAAGGAAGTTGAAGGCGTCCGGGTCGATCAGGCCGCAGCGGCGGCCCACCTCCAGCCGCACCTGGCCCAGGGCGGTGCAGGCGCGGGTGGAATCGGCGTCGCTTACCAGCAGCAGCACGTCCCCCGTTTCGGCCTTCGCGGCGGCGCGCAGGGCGGATTTTTCCTCGTCGGTAAGGAATTTTTCAAAGCTGCTGGTCTCGCCCTCCGGCGTAAGCCGGGTATAGGCAAGCCCCTTGGCCCCGTAGGTTTTGGCCACCTCGGCCAGCTTGTCGATGGTCTTGCGGGTAAGCTGGGCGGCAAGGCCCTTGCAGTTGATCAGCCGCACGCTGCCGCCGCCCGCCACCGCCGCCGCAAAGGGGGCAAAACTGCTGGCGCGCACACAGCCGGTGACGTCGGTCAGCTCAAGGCCAAAGCGGGTGTCCGGCTTGTCCGAGCCAAAGCGGGCCATGGCCTCGTCCCAGCAAAGCCGGGGGAAGGCGGCGGGCAGTTCAACGCCCAAAATCTCCTTCCAGAGGGTCTTGATCAGCCCCTCGTTGACCTCCATCACCTCGTCCTGGGTGACAAAGCTCAGCTCCTCGTCGATCTGGGTAAACTCGGGCTGGCGGTCGGCCCGCAGGTCCTCGTCGCGGAAACAGCGGGCGATCTGGTAATACCGGTCAAAGCCCGAGAGCATCAGTAGCTGCTTATAAAGCTGGGGGCTTTGGGGCAGCGCGTAAAAATGGCCCGGCTGCACCCGGCTGGGCACCAGATAGTCCCGCGCGCCCTCGGGGGTGCTCTTTGTCAGGCAGGGGGTCTCGATCTCGCAGAAATGCTCGCCGGCCAGGTAGTTGCGCACGATCTGGCAGATGCGGCTGCGCAGCATGATCGGCTGGTGCATCGAGGGGCGGCGCAGGTCGAGGTAGCGGTACTTGAGCCGCAGCTCGTCCTTGACCGTGACCTCGTCCCGGATCTCAAAGGGCGGGGTCTCGGCCGCGCTGAGGATGCGCAGCTCGGCAACAAACAGCTCCACCTCGCCGGTGGGCAACTTGTCGGTTTTGGCGTCCCGCTCGCGCAGTTTGCCCCTTGCGATGACCACATACTCGCTTTTAAGGCTGCCGGCCTTTTCAAACACGGCCGGGTCGGAGGAATCGTCAAAGACCAGTTGCAGGATGCCGGTGGTATCCCGCAGGTCGGCAAAGATGATGCCGCCCTTGTTGCGGCATTTGGCAATCGAACCGGCCACCGTCATTTCGGCGCCGGCGTCGGCCAGGCGCAGCCCCCCCACATAGTGGGTGCGGCGCAAAGCTCCCATGGTTTCCATCATGCTTCCTCCCTCTTGGTTTGTTCCGGGTCCAGGGCGGCGGCCTCCAGCGTTTTGAGCGCGTTGGCCAGAGCCCCGCCGGCCAGCTCGAGCGCCAGGGCCTCCGGGTTCAGCGCGACCTGTTTTTCGCTGCCGTCCGCCATATACTTGAGCTGGGCGCTGCCGGCGGCCAGATCGTCCTCCCCCAGCACCATGCTGTACACCGCGCCGATCTTGTTGGCGTACTTCATCTGGGCCTTGAGGCCGCGGCCCACGATGTCGCACTCGGCGTACACCCCCGCCCGGCGCAGGGCGGCGGCCAGCAGGGCGGCGGCATTGGCCCCGGCCTGCCCCAGCCCCGCGATGTAGATGGCGGGGGGCTCGTCCGCGCCAAAATCGGCGTTTTCGGCCTCCATGGCCAGCAGCAGCCGCTCGATGCCCATGCCAAAGCCCACCGCGGGGGTGGCGGGGCCGTCGAACTGCTCCACCAGCCCGTTGTACCGCCCGCCGCCGCAGATGGTGCCCTGGGTACCCACGGCGGTGTGCACAAACTCAAACACCGCGCCGCAGTAGTAGTCCAACCCGCGCACGATGCCCGGGTCCACCACAAAGCCGATGCCCTGGGCGGCAAGGGCCTCTTTCAGCGCCTCAAAGCGGGCGCGGCAGTCGTCGCAAAGGTAATCAAGGATGACTGGCGCCGTCTGCGCCAGCTCGCGGCAGCGGGGGACCTTGCAGTCCAACAGGCGCATGGGGTTGCGCTCCAGCCGGGCGCGGCAGTCCTCGCAGAGCTCGCCCTCGTGCGCGCCAAAGTATTCGCGCAGGGCGGCGTGGTAGCGCGGGCGGCAGCTTTTGCAGCCAATGGAGTTGATGCATAGCTGTACCTGGCGAACCCCTGCGGCGCGCAGAAGCTCGCTGCCCAGCGCAATGACCTCGGCGTCGCTGGCGGCGGTGTCGGCCCCAAAGCACTCGACCCCAAGCTGGTGGAACTCCCGCAGGCGGCCCTTCTGGGCCTTTTCGTACCGAAAGCAGCTTTGCAGGTAATAGGCCTTGAGGGGCATGGCCGCCGAGCCGAGCAGGCCGTTTTCCAGCACGGCCCGCACCACCCCGGAGGTGCCCTCCGGCCGCAGGGTAACACTGCGGCCGCCCTTGTCGGTAAATGTGTACATCTCCTTGGTAACAACGTCGGTGGTATCGCCCACGCCGCGGGCAAACACCTCGGTGTTTTCAAAGGTGGGCAGGCGGATCTCGCGGTAGCCGTACCGGCCGGCCACCCGCCGCAAGGCGGCCTCCAGCCGCAGCCAGCGGCCGCTCTCGCCGGGCAGAAGGTCCTGGGTGCCGCGGGGTTTTGTGTATTTTACTGCCATGGGCTTTCCCTCACTCCCTGCCGCCGAAAAGCCCAAAGCGGGCAAAGCCCCGTCTGGGCATCCCCGGCGGCGTTTTTTATTATAAGGCTTTCGGCCCCGCCGCGCAAGGGGCAGGCGGCTGGGGCGAGGCCGGGCAGGCGGCCACGGATATAAAAGCCGACGCAGCCAATGAAGGTCCGGCCGTTGCGGGCGGCCTGTCCCGCTTTGCGCCGGCCTTTCGCATCTGCCAACAGCCCCCGGTACAAGCAAAACCGGGCAGGGCAAAATGCCCAACCCGGCATAACACACAAAGCAACGGGGCCGCCGCGCGGCAAAGGCCTCCCGCAACGGGCGGCACGCCGCAGGCTACCGCTGCGGATTGACGATGTCGCGCCAAGCGAAATCGTCCCGCTCGAGGCCGTGGATGAGCACCTCGGCGGTGGCAATGTTGGTGGCAAACGGGATATTGTGCACGTCGCACAGGCGCAGAAGGTTCATATCGTTGGGCTCGGAGGGCTTGGCGTTGATGGGGTCGCGGAAGAACAGCAGGATGTCGATCTCATTGCAGGCCACCCGGGCCGCGATCTGCTGCGCGCCGCCGTGGGTACCGGACAAAAAGCGCTGCACCGACAGCCCGGTGCCCTCGCTGACCAGCTTGCCGGTGGTTCCGGTAGCCACCAGCGTATGCTGGCTGAGCACCCGGCAGTAGGCAATGCAGAACTGCACCATCAGCTCCTTTTTGGAATCGTGTGCGATCAGCGCGATATTCATGGGAACATCCCCTCCTTGCTTTTTGATCATACGCGCCCTTTTATGCGCAAAAGGGCGCCGGAAAAATCTTGTGTGGATCGCCTCTTTTTTGCAGGGCCGCCAAGGCTATCGGCCGCCTCAGCGCACCGCCAGGGGCACCCGCTGCCCCAGCAGCCGGCGGGCGAGGTTATCGGCCGCCGTAAAAGCGGCATCGCCGGCCGGGATGGCCTGCCCGCCCGCCGCACCGGCCAGGGCCGCGCTCTCGGGGAACACGGCGGCCAACTGCACGGCAACCGTGTCAATGCATTCGTCAAGGTCCCGCACCGACGCGCCAAAGCTTTTGGGCGAGACCCGGTTCATGACCAGCCGCAGGCTTTTATCGCCGTTTTTAAGCAGGCGGTCGGCCACGATGCGGCCATCCCGCAGGGCCACCGGGTCGGGCGTGAGCACCAGCAGCGCGGCAGGGCAAATCCCTGCCGCCGCCTCGAACGGCGCGCCCATGCCGGCCGCGGTGTCCAGCAGCAAAAAGTCGAAAAAAGGGTCCATGGCCGCGGCCAGCCGGGCCAGCGCCTCGGGGCGCACAACGCCGCCCTCATAGGGGGCCGAAATCACCGAAAGGCCCTTGTAAAACGGGCTTTCCACCACCGCCTTGGCCCCCTCGCAGCGGCCGCAGAGCACATCCTCGATGTCGTAAACCGTCTTGCCGCACACCCCGGCAATAATGTCTACGCTGCGCAGGCCGGAGTCCAGCTCGATCAGCAGGGTTTTATATCCGTGGGCCGCCAGCCGCGCGCCCAGCAGCACCGCGACGGTGCTTTTGCCGGTGCCGCCCTTGCCGGACGCGATCATGATCCTCTGTGCGCTCAAATGCATCCTCCAAACCGCCCCTGCGGCTGCGCTGCGGCCAAAGGGCCCCGCCCTTTGGCCCGGCCGCCCGTTTTAGGGCCTCGCGGCCAAGCGCCCGCGTCCTGCCGCAGCGCCCCCGCCGGCTGCAAAGGCGGCAGGCAGGATGGATACTCCGGTACTTTACCATGTTACCATAGTTGGATACGGCTGGGCAAGGCTTTTTGCCTAAAATCTCAAAGATATTTTGTACAAAAAACGCCCGTTATCTTGTATATTTTCCCGATAACACGTCTTTTGAGGCGCCCGGCTGCACAAAACGCCCCGCCTGTGCGGCCAGAGGACGGCGGCGGCCTTTTTTGAACAAAACCGCGCCGGGCCATGGCCCGGCTCAGGGCAGCAGAACCCCCTCCTCGGTGGGCTGCAGGCTGCTGGTCTTGTCAAAATAATAGGCATTGAAGATATCTACCAGCAGAGGCGCGGCATTGGAGCCGCCGCCGCCGTATTCCAGCACGATGGCCACGGCGATTTCTGGGTCGTCTACCGGGCCGTAGGCGATCATCACCGTATTGGTGTAGTAGGTGCGCTGGGTACCGCTCATATACCACTCGCTGCGCTGGGGGCTGCCGGTTTTTACCGCAAGAGGATAGGCGTAGCCCGCCAGCACGCTACTGGTTTTTGCGGCCGAGACCATGCCCTGCTGCACCGCAGCAAACGCGCCTACCGGGTCGTTGATCCGGGCCTCTATTTCCGGCTCCGCCTTTTCGATGATCTCGCCGGTGTTGGTATCGCAAAAGCCGGCCACCAGGTGGGTGCGCCAGCGGATGCCGTTGTTGGCGATGGTGCTGGCATAGGTGGCTAACTGCACCGGGGTGACCATGGTGTTGCCCTGCCCGATGGCAGCCTGGATCTCGAGGCCGACGGTATAGTTGTCGTCCTCCTTATGGGTAAGCCGGCCGGCGGCTTCGTTCACCTCCACGCCTGTGCGTACCCCCAGGCCCAGGTCGTTTGCCATCTGGTTATACCGGTCGATGCCTACCCGCCGGCCAACATCATAAAAATAGATATTGCAGCTATGCTGCAGCGCGGTATTGAGGTCCACCCTGCTGACCCCCCGGTGATACCGCAGGCAGCCGGGGGTGTAGGTGGGAGCATAATACATATAGGTGCCGGTGCACTCTACCGTGTCCTGCGGGGTAACAATGCCCTGGGTGAGGGCCGCCAGCGCCACCGCCGGCTTGAAGGTGGAGCCGGGGGTATACTGCCCCTGCAGCGCACGGTTAAAGAGGGGCAGCCCGGGGTCGGCGCTGTAGGCGCTGTACTGCTCGCTGTAAAGGTTGAGGTCGTAGTTGGGATAATTGCTCATGGCAAGGATGCCGTTGTCGGCCAGGTCCAGCACCACCACCGCGCCGGCATTTACCTCCCGCCCCTGGCCGGGCAAAAGGGTCTGCTGCATACGCAGGATATGGGCCTCCAGCGCCTCGTCCACCCGCTTTTGAAAATCGAGGTTGGCGGTGAGCATTAGGGTTTCGCCCGGCTTGGGCGCCACAATGACCGAGTTGGACTGGATGACCCCGCTGGAATCCCGGACAATCTCCATCCGGCCGTCCGAGCCGCGCAGCCGGTCCTCATAGGCTTTTTCCAGCCCGGCCTGGCCAATCAGGTCGCTCATTTTATAGCCCTTTTCCCGCAGGGGGTAGCTGACCGCGCCGTTCTCGTCGGTAACCCGCCACTGCTCCCGCAGGATGCTGCCCACGCTGCCCAGCACATGGGGCAGGAGGGTGCCGTCCGGATAGCTGCGCTGGGCCGTCTCAACAATCTGCACCCCATCGAGGGTGAGGCTTTGCTCCCGGATGGTGGCTACCGTTTTCATGGATACATCGGTAGCAAAGGTAAAATTGTTGGAGGACGAAAACTCCTCCAGCATCATCTGGTAGCGTACCCCGCCCAGCACCCGCTGCCAGATGGGGGCGTAGCTTTCCAGCCCAAACCGGCGCACAATGGCCGCCATCACCTCGTTGGCGGTGGCGTACTGCTGCAGGCTCATCGCCTCCTTTAGGGTAGAAAGCCGGCTTTGGGCGGCCTCGCTCTCGTCGGCGGTAAACACATAGCCGCCCGAGGCATCCGGGTAGCTGATGAGCAGGGTATCGTTCCAGCTCTCGCTCGATGCCTGTAAAATGCCGATGAGCTGGCGGACGGTCTCGTTGAGGTCGGCCTCGCCCAGCATGAGCTTGTTGAGCACTACGTTGTAGCCAGTGATGTTGGAGGCAAGGCTGCGGCCGTACCGGTCCACAATCTCGCCCCGTGCCGCCGTGATGTTAAACAGGTAAGACGTCGTGCTTTCGGCCTCGTTGAGCAGCTCCTCGCCCTTTACCAACTGCAGGTACACCAGGCGCAGCACAAACAGCAGCAGCACGACCGCCGAGACCCCCATAAGGGCAAACACACGCCGGCGGGTAATTTTTTCTTCCATTGCGCGCAGCCCCCTCCCCCATGATGGGCCGGATACCGCCCGCCGCAGCCAAATCGCCGCGGACACGGCTCCAGGACAAAAAACAAGCGCCGGTTACTCCTTGGACGCAAAGCGCGCAGCGGCGCGCAGGATGAGCCACCAGGCCAGCGGCGAAATCGCCGCAGTAAAAACGCTGGTGGGCAGCACAACGCTTAAAAACCGCTCGGCCGGCCGCGCATAGCCCCGCATGAGGTAGTTGAACAAAAAGTCCAGCGAGAGGATGGCAAGGCAGCCCACCCCGGCCAGCAGCAAAAAGTTGGTGCGGTTGGCCCGCAGGTAGAGCTCGAGCAGGATGGCCGCCCCAAAGCAGAGCAGCAGCACCCCAATGGCCATAAGCCCGGCGGTGCGCCCGGCGGTGAGGTCCCACAAAAGGCCCCCCACCGCGCCGAAGGCCGCGCCGGCCCAGGCCCCCTCGGCCACCGCTACTGCAAGACAGACCGGCAAAATAAAGACCGGCTTGACGTTGCCGATGGTCAAAAGGCCGGGGGTGGTTTGCAAAACGCCCCCCAGCACCAGCACGCAGCCATAGCAAAACCATTTGCCCAGCAGCCGCGCACGGCGCTTTTGCCTTGTTTCCATACCTGCCCCCTCCTCTGCTTTTATTACGGCTGCCCCGGCGAGGCGCAGGCCGTTTTGCCCCGCCCGGGCCCTGCCGGGGTACAGGGGCTCTTGCTTTATGCCAGGCCCTGCCTACTCCTGCCCGTTGGATGCGTCCGGGGCGGGCAGGCTCCCGGCATCGGGGGTGCTTTCCTGGCCGGCCAGCAGCTCGCCGTCATAAGAGGTGATAACAAAGACATGGGTGAGGGATTCGATCTCGACCCCGGGCTGCACCACCGCCATGGTGGATTTGCCGCTGGATTCCGGTACGAGCTCCCGGATGGTGCCCACAAGGATGTCTGGCGGGAAGACCCCCCCCAGGCCGGTGGTGATGATCTGGTCGCCCACCGTGGCCAGGGTGTCCCGCGAGAGGTTGGTAAACAGGCACAGCCCCTCGGGCGCATAGGCCGAGTCCCCGGTGAGGATGCCGTTGTCGCGGGTGCGGCTGACCACCCCGGCCGCGTTGAGGCTGGGGCTCAGGATGGTGAGCACCTTGGCCGAGGTGAGATTTGCCTCGATGACCCGGCCCACAAGGTAGCCCTGGTCGCTCACAACGATGTCCCCCCGCTCCACCTCGTCCCGTGTGCCCTTGTCGATGGTAAAGCCAAAAAACTGCTCCAAGGGGTCCCGCCCGATCACAAAGCCGGAAGCGTAGGTATACTCGGGATGGTCCCGCTCGATGTTGTAGCGGCTTTGGAAGGATTCGTTCTCCTGGCGCACCCGGTCGTAATCCACGAGCTGGTTGCGCAGAGCGGCGTTTTCCTGGCGCAGGGCCTCGTTTTCTTCCATAATGGCGTCGATCCGTGTGTATTTGTCCACCAACTGGCTCACCCCGCCGCTCATGGCGGCGCTGATGCGCTGGAAGGGCAACATTACGGCGCCCAGCAGCTCCTGCGGGGCGGCGGTAAGCCGGCCGTTTGCTCCGGCATAGGCCATCATGCCCGCCAGCACCACAACCAGGCCGGCCAGCAGCTTAAACTTGACGGTGGAAAAAAAGTCCTTCATGCAAAGCCTCCTGTGCACGGGCGGCCCGCCCGCCCCATTACCGCAAAGCGCGGGCGCCAGGGGATGGCTGCCCGCGCGGATGCCTGCAGTATTGCCCCGCCCAAGCGCCAAACGGGCGGCGGGTACGGGTTACATGTGCTGGGGGTCGGTATCCAGCACGTCGCCCAGAAGGTCGTAGTTGTCCAGCACCATGCCGGTGCCCATGGCCACGCAGTCCAACGGGTTCTCGGCCACATGCACATCGATGCCGGTCTCGCTTTGGATGAGCTGGTCCAGCCCGCGCAGCAGCGCGCCGCCGCCGGTGAGGGTGATGCCGTGGTCGATGATGTCGGCCGAGAGCTCGGGCGGGGTGCGCTCCAGCGTTTCCTTGACCGCCTCCACCACCTTGTCCAGGCTTTCCGACAATGCTTCCCGGATTTCCTCCGAGCGCACGGTGATATTTTTGGGCAGGCCGTCCACTAAGTTGCGGCCCTTGATCTCAAGGCTGGACTCGTCGTCCAGCGGGTAGGCCGAGCCGATCTCGATCTTGATCTGCTCGGCGGTGCGCTCGCCCACCAGCAGGTTATACTTGCGCTTGATGTATGCGATAATGCTCTGGTCAAACTCATCGCCGCCCACCCGCACGCTGCGGCTGGCCACAATGCCTCCCAGGCTGATGACCGCCACCTCGCTGGTGCCGCCGCCAATATCCACTACCATGCTGCCGGAGGGCTCGCTGATGGGCAGCCCCGCGCCGATGGCCGCAGCCATCGGCTCCTCAATAACCCGTACTTCCCGCGCGCCGGCCTTTTCGGCTGCCTCGCGCACCGCGCGGCTTTCCACCTCGGTGACCCCCGAGGGGATGCAGATGACCACCCGCGGCCCGAAAAAGCGGCTGCTGCCGCAGACCTTTTTGATAAAATGGCTGAGCATGTTGGCCGTGATGTCAAAATCGGCGATGACCCCGTCTTTTAAGGGGCGCACCGCCACGATGCTGCCGGGGGTACGCCCGATGACCGCCTTGGCCTCATGGCCGACGCTGCGCACATCCGGCACCTTGCTGCGGGTGTCGATGGCCACGACGCTGGGCTCACGCATCACGATGCCCTTGCCTTTGACGTATACGAGGGTATTTGCGGTGCCAAGATCGATGCCGATTGCCTTACTGAAACTCATAACGACCGTACTCCTTCTGCCGCGCCTTTGCGCGCCGGGGGCCTTTTGCGCCGCCGGGCCGCGCCCTGCGCCTTGTATATCAAAATTTGCGCTGGTTTTTGCGCCGGGGGCTGCGCCGCCCCGGCGGCCCGCAAAAAGCCGCCATCTTCCCTATTATAACCGCACCGGGCCGGTTTCTCAATGACCCCGGGGATGTTTTTTCAATTTATTCATGGTTTTGCGGCGCAAACCGCCCTTCTTTTTGCAAAAACGGGGCCAGCGCGCGGGCAAGCCGGCTCACCGGCAGCCCCATGATGTTGTAGTAATCCCCCTCGATCTCCTCGCAAAAGAGGGCCGCCGCCCCCTGGATACCGTACCCCCCTGCCTTATCATATGGCTCCGGGGTCGCAATATACGTCTCGATCTGTTCCTCGGTAAGGGCAAAAAAGCGTACCCGGGTGGTTACCGCAAAGCTCTCGGCGCCGCCTGCCAGGCCCGGCGCGGCAATAGCCACCCCGGTGTGTACAAAATGGTCGGCCCCCGAAAGGCTTTCGAGCATCCGGCGGGCGTCCTGCCTGCCGTGCGGCTTGCCATAGATGCGGCCTTCGCGCTCCACCACCGTATCGCAGCCCACAACGACATCCGCCGGGTGCTGCGCGGCTACCGCAAGACATTTGCCCCTTGCCAGGGCCAGCGCGGTCCCGCGCGGGGTGGAGGCGGCAACGGTGCTCTCGTCAAAATCGCTTGCCTGCACCGTGAAGTGCGGGGTGATGCGGGCCAGCAGCTCGCTGCGGCGCGGGCTGGCCGACGCAAGGATCAGGGCCATGGCAAAAACTCCTTTATGTTGTACTTTGTTTTACCGGCCGGGCTTGAGGCCGGCCAAGAGGGGCGGCGCGCTCAGCGCAAAGGGGTGCGGTTGTACAAAAAGATCGCAAGGCCGATGGTAAAAATCTGCGCCACGCTGATGCCCATGTAAAAATCAAGGTCAAGCCGCAGCACCCCTAAATCGACAATGGGATGCAGGGTAATGCCGCTGGCATAGGCCAGCCAGCCCAGCGCGCCGACGCCGGCGCAGAGGTTTGCGAGCATGCCCCCCAGCACGATGCCGGAGAGCAGGTAAAAGCAGAGCAAAAAGGTCCGTTTCATGGGCTGTACCAATCCTTTCGATGAGGGGTTTCGGCGGGCAGGCGCCTTGCAAGGAGGGCTTTGGATAGGGAGCATCGCCCTTTGGGCCATCAGCCGCGGCCGGTGGAGCCAAAGCCTCCCGCGCCGCGGGCGGTATCGGTTAACCTGTCGGTTTCGGCAAATACAGGCCGGGAAACCGGCAAAACCATGAGCTGGGCAATGCGCTCGCCGGGCCGGACGGTATAGGCCTCGGGACCGAGGTTGATAAGGCCGACCCGTATTTCGCCCCGATAATCGGAATCGATCACCCCCACCCCATTTGAGAGGGTAAGGCCGTGTTTGGCCGCCAACCCGCTGCGGGCACAGACCAGGGCCACAAACTGCGGCCCCGGTAGCTGGACGGCAAGGCCGGTGGGCAGGACCGCGCGGCCGCCGGGCATTAGAGTGAGCGGGGCATCCAGTACGGCGCAGAGATCGGCCGCGGCCGCGCCGGGGGTAGCGTATACCGGCATTTTTGCATCGGGATGGAGGCGCTTGTAAAACAGCTTCATGGGCGTTGCTCCTTTTTTGCGGGTCTGTTGGCAGCGGGGCCTTGCCCCCTGCTCTTTGGGCGGGCAAAGCCCTGCCGCATTGGGCGGGGCCCAAGCTTACGGGGCCCCGCCCGGCTTGCCCCCCGTCAGCTTGCCCCCTTAAAATACAGGCCACGGGTAAAGCTGCCGTCAAAGGGGGCATGGGCGGCCAGCAGCCGCAGCACTGCCCCGGCACGGGCGGCGCTTTCGATGGTAAAATAGGCAAGGCCGTAATCCACCGCCAATGCGCCGGGCTTGTCGCCCATATAGAGCGGCACCGGGTTATAGACGCTTCGCATCCCCAGGCCGCACCGCACCGGGAACTGCATGCCCTTGCGGTCGGTCAGCATCCCCTCGCGGGGGCAGTGCGCGCAATCGGTGACATTTTGCAGGGGGCAGGCACGGGTGAGCATGAGGGGCATGTGCCCGTACACAAAGGCGCCGGCAGGGATGCCGACGGCCGGCGGCCCAAGGGCCGGCAGCTCGGCCGCGGCAAGCTCGGGCAAAAGGGTTATAGAACAAAGCCCCAGCGCCGCATATTCGGCGGCGGCAAGCTGGTTTGTAATGTTGAGCCCAAAGCCGCCGTGCACCCGTAGGCCGGGGGCGTTTTGGGCCAAAAGGCCCAGATGGGCCAGGTTGTTTACCTCAAAGCCGGCAAAGCCCTGCCCTGCGCAGGCCGCAATACGGCGGGCAGTATCCTCCTCGATCGGGCCGAACATCGCGCGGGGCAGTTCGAGGATGGTTTTGGCCCGCAGGGCTCCAGGCAGCTTTCCGGCCTCGGCAATAGGCAGGATCAGCCGCTCCAGCCCTTCCAGCAGCCCCTCCTCTGGCAGTTGGGCCGCCGAGGCAAACCGGGCGAAGAGAGGCAGCGGGGCAGCCGGGCGTTTTTGCCCAGGCACGGGCAGGGCCGGCGCAGCGCAGGGGTGCGGGGCCGGGGCCTCGCGCAGGGCCAGCAGCCGCCCGAGGGCCGCGCGGCGCAGCTCGTTCCAAGCGGAGCTTGGCAGGTAGCCGGGCTCGCCCTCCACCGTAAGGGTTTTGAAAAAGAAGGGGGTGCCGCCGGTTTTTTGCAGTGCGCGGCACACGGCGGGCAACGGGTCGTTTTGGGC
>CAJTSP010000060.1 GCA_910578965.1 uncultured Oscillospiraceae bacterium | reverse complement strand
GGGGGGGGGCTCTCGGCATCTCGGGACGCCCCGGACCGGCGCATCCCAAAACCCTGTGCGGCTGTTGGACCGGCCGGGGCGGCGAGGTGGTATCGATGCAGAAAAAACAGGTTCGGGTGACTTTTACGGCCAAGCTGCTGCTGGTGTACGTCGGCTCGCTGGCGCTGGTAATAACCCTCATTACTTCCAACCAGATTAACGCCACCGTCAGCATGCTCGAGCGCGAAAACGTCCAAAACCTTGAGATGCTTACCGGGCAGGTGGCCCTCAATTTCAGCGACCATCAAACCACCACCAGCTATTCGCTCTACTCGCGCCTGGCCGCGCTGGGCATCCCGGGCCTTGTAAGCGACTACAACCAAAACCCCGGCAGCAACCCGGTGAGCCTGCGCTATGCGCTGGCCCAGGTTTGTAACGAATCCACCGAATACGACTATGTCATGCTCGAAACGGCAGACGGCACCCGGCTGCACACCAGCAAGTACGAGGGGGATTCCTTTGCCCAGGTGCAAAGCAACTGCGCGGCGCTGCTGGAAGAAAACGACCGGGTTACCTATGGAAGCAGCACCTGGTACCGCTTGTCGGACGAGGGGGTCTATATCCTGCGCGACATCTACACCACGACCCCGCTGCGCTGGGTAGGGCGGATTGCCGTGCACATGAAAGGGGAGCTGTTCCGCATCAGCAGCTCCTATTCCGGTATCGGCTTTTTATTTTTTGATGCAAACGGCAGCTATCTCACCAGCGCCGGTATGCCCTTGCCGGAGCCTGTGCTGGCGGATATTTCGGCCGGCAGCGCCAGCAAGCTGCTGTCGCAGCCCGGCCACTGGGCCGACCAGGATTATTTTGCGGTGAGCCGGCAGAGCGGCGGGTGGACCACGGTAGGGGTAAGCTCCACCGAGGTTTACCGCCAAACCCAGGCCGGTATCGTAAAAAACGGCGTTCGGCTTGGGGTGGCGGCCGTGGCGCTGGGCTCGGCGCTGATGCTGCTGCTGATCCATTCTATGACCCATACCCTCAAGGCGATGAAAAAGGCGATGGGCCGGGTGGCTGAGGGCGATTTTACCCAAACCGTTGCGGTGACCGGCTCGGACGACATCAGCCAGTTGGCCCTTACCATGAACGAGATGACCAACCGCATTGCCGGCCTGCTGGAGGAGCTTGTGGAGAAGGAGCGGTTAAAAAAAGACGCCGAGCTGCAAATTCTGGAGTACAAGTACCGCTCGCTCGAAACCCAGATCCGCCCCCATTTTATCTACAACGCCCTTGAAACGGTTAACGCCATGGCCAAGCTCAAGGGGGATACCGAGATCATGGAGGTGGTGCAGCGCATCAGCCGGTATTTTCGCAATATTACGGTCAATACCACCCGGCAGTTTATTACCACCCAAAAGGAATTTGAGATATTACAGGACTATACCGAAATCTACCGCTTTATCCATGGCGAAAAGCTCAAAACCGTATTTTCGGCCCGCACCCAAGCCCGCAACGCCATGATCCCCACCATGATCCTGCAGCCGGTGGTGGAAAACGCGCTGCAGCACGGCGTGCGCGAGCAGGACGCCGAATCCCGCATTATCGTGCACGCCTATGTCGCCGGCCGGCAGCTCAACCTCACGGTAAAGGATTCGGGCTGCGGGCTGCCGCCCCAGCTTGAGCAGCAGCTCAAAACCGGCGGCGTACCCTCGTCAAGCCACAGCGGCATCGGTATTGGCAACGTGCGCCAGCGCCTGGCCCTTATCTATGGCGACAAGGCCGGCTTTACCATCGGCAACCGGCCCGAGGGCGGCGTGGCGGTGCGTATCAGTATCCCGCTGACCTATTACGAGCCCGACCTTGCCGACGGGGAGGACTGGCTGCTTGAAGACGAATAGCCGGCGCCGGGCTCCTTTGGCAAAGGGCAAAGCGGCCGCGTTGCATGCGGCCGCTTTGTGTGCGGGGGCGTTATTTTTTTTGTGTCAGGGCTTGGTACAGCTTCATCAATTCTGCCACGCATCTGCTTTCGGTGGTGGTTTTAACATCAAAGCCATAGGCGGCCATGACGGCGCGGTCGTTTTGCTGGTGCGCCTTGCGCAGCTCGGGCGGCATGGTCAGCTCGTCGTAAAGGTCGGCAAGGCTGGCGTCGGGGTACAGCGCGCGGGCGTCTAAAATGGCCTGCGCCGTTTTTTCGATGGCGGCCCTTTGCGGCTCGGTAGGGGACGGCCACGGGAAGTTGTTGTAAACAATGGTATTGGAATAACGGTAATCGCTTTTTAGCCGCCCGCAAACGGCGCGCATCCACGCCATGTGAACGTTGGAGGTCAAAACCCCAAAATGATAAACCGTTGCTTGGGGTAAAATAATTGTATCCCCAGCGATAACATTTGCGGTATAAAAGCCGATTGGCATATACTTTCTTCGTGCAGAAGATGTCCGCGGAATCAAAATATAGTCGCTATCTGGCTGCCTGTCCTCTGCAAAAAGGTGTGGAATGTCTGCGCGTTTTCTTGTTTGAGCTTTTTTACTTTCCAAGCGATACTGTCGAACTCGTTCGATTCTCGACATAACCAATGGCATGCGGCGCAAGATGTTGGGCGGACATTTTTTTAGCCAAAGGCAATAACGCTTTTTTCTGTTAATGAATTCCAATGGCCCAATATATTCTTTAATGTAAGGCTTTGCGTCCGGCTCGCTTTTAATAAACTGTTCATACTCATCTTCTTTTATCACCAGATTTCCCCCATCTGTAGGAAACGAACCGACCGCCATCTTTGGCACATCGGCAATTGGATCGTGGCGGTCATCTATAATTACATTAGGGGCATTCAATAGATAAGCATTGATATTTTGTGCTATTTGCGGCCTCCCTGACAGATACAGCATCGGAGCTGATCTTGGGATAGCACTCAGTCCAATAATAACACAATGGACATGGGCTTTTTCGCTGGCTTCACTGTCCCATCGAAAGGTCTGATGTGCAAAAATGATATGAAACCTTTTCCAATCAAGGATATATCGCCAAAGCGGAGGGACAGCAATACCTTGGCATATTGAGTTTGTGGAAACAAAAGCACACTCTATTTTTGTGCTTTCCATAAAGTCAACGGCTTTTTTGTGCCAGCAGGTTACGTAGTCCATATTTCCGTAATTGCTTATTTCGGAAAGAACAAGGTCCATATCTGCTTTTTGCCCGGCTGATTGGTAGCTTTTTCCCACAAACGGCGGGTTGCCCATGATGTAATTGAGCTTTTCCTTTGGCACAACCTCTGCCCAATCCATGCGCAGGGCGTTGCCCTCGGCAATGCCCGCATAGCTTTTGAGCGGCAGGAAATCGAGCGGCATATGCACGATGTCCTCGGTTTCCTTGAGCATCTGGCTCTCTGCAATCCAGAGCGCCGTCTTGGCCACCGTCACCGCAAAGTCGTTGATCTCGATGCCGTAAAACTGCCCGATGGACACCATAATCGGGCTGCTGCGCTCGTCGGCCATCGTCACCTGCCCATAGGCCAGCAGCCCCAGCACCTCGTTTTCCAGCCGCCGCAGGGAAATGTAGGTCTCCGTCAAAAAGTTGCCCGAGCCGCACGCAGGGTCAAGGAATGTGAGGCGGGAAAGCTTTGCCTGGAACTCCCGCAGCCGCTTTTCCCGCGCCCTGTCCACCGCGATCCCCTTGATTTCGGCCAGCTCCTGCCGCAGCCCGTCTAAAAACAACGGATCGATGACCTTATGGATGTTTTCGATGCTGGTGTAGTGCATCCCGCCCGCGCGGCGGGTGTCGGGGTTTAAGGTGCTCTCAAACACCGCGCCAAAGATCGTGGGGCTAATGGCCGACCAGTCAAAATCCTCGCTGGCTTTATGTAAGAGCAGCTCAACGATTGCTTCGTCAAAGCGGGGGATCACGATGCCTTCGTCGGCAAACAGCCCGCCGTTGACATACGGGAAGGAAAGCAGGTCGTCGTCTAAGTAGGGGTCGCGCTCCCCCGGCCTGGTATCAAGGATATGGAACAAATCCATCAAAGCGCGGCGTGCTTGTTTGCTGCGCGCCTGCAGATAATCGTGGAACTTGTTCCGCCCGCCAAAAACGCCCGCATCCTCGGCGTACAGGCAGAACACCAGCCGCACACAGAGCATGTTGAGGCTTTTGAGGGTTTCGGGGTCGCTTGGGTCCTTGTACTGCTTGAGCAGCGCGTCGTACAGCGCGCCCACCAGCTCGCCCGCCTGCAAGGAGATCTCCATCTCTTTTTTGATGCTGCTGTCGCCCGTATCCACAAGGAATTGCAGGCGGTGGTATTCCTTTTCCAGGCCGGAAAGCGCGATGGTTTCCGGCTCGTCGTTCGGGCGGTTCATATCGTGGATTTCAAAGCTCTCGAAATTGCACACGACAATCCAACGGGGGTTCTGGTCATGCGGCAGATAGCCCGCATACCGCCGCGCCTGCCCGAACGGGGTCAAAAGCGAGCCGTCAGACTGCTTATACCCCCTGCGCAGGTCGGTGCCGCGGCCCTTCTGCTCAATCAAGACGTGGGTCTGCCGGATATAGCCGTCGATAAAGCCGGTATGGCCCAGCTTTACCGGCAGCTCAAAGGCAATGGACTTTTCCGGCTCGGCTACCTCAAACACCTTTTGCAGCAGCGCCAGCCAAAAGGCCTGCGTATCCTGCTTTTCGTCGCCCCGCCCCTGCCAGTCTGCCGCAAACTGCTTTGCCGCCGCGCGCCGCCCTGCGTCGGTCATCTTCGTATTCCTCCCGGTGCAAAAAGCCGTTTTGCTTGTTTAATAAAATTATACCCAAAAAGCGCAGCCTTCTCAAGCCTCCCACTTGCGCGGGCGCCCTTTTTTTACAATTATTTGCCTGCCATACATTTCTGCGCTGAAATTATACGGCCGGCATCGCAGCAGCACCGCCGCTTTTGCAAGCGGCGGTGCTTTTGTATAGTTTATCTATATATTGTTCGGGATTATGGCTTATTTTTTCGTAAGTTAGATAAATGGTCAACAAAAAAGGGGGGTGTTACAATGACGGTAGATTGGCGGCCCGCCCCTGCGGGATGGGCCGGGCCGGCGTGCGGCGCGCGCAGGCCTGCCGCGAAAAGGGAAAAGGGGGAGCGAAAAAAGCATGATGGAGTATTCGGTTAAGGTTGGGCTGGTGCCCCTCCGGCGGGACGTAACGCCCCGGCCCGGCATATTCAACTGGGAAAAGGCCGAGGCGCGCTGTGCCGAGGCAGTGCGCCATATCAAAAAAGAGTTTGCCACTGCGCATATCTCGTTTGTGGACCTTGAGGGCATCAACGAGGCGGGGGTGCTTTACAGCGAGCAGGACCTGCCCGCGGTGATCGGCCGCCTGCGGCAGCAAGAGGTGGATGCAGTCTGGCTTTTGCCCGGCAATTTTGGCAACGAGGAGGCGGCCGGCGCGGTGGCGAAAGCCATTGGCAAGCCGGTGCTGCTTTGGGGCCCGCAGGACGATTCCTTTTTGCCGGACGGTACCCGCTATACCGATACCCAATGCGGGCTGTTTGGCATCAGCAAGATGCTGCAGCGGCTGGGCGTGCCGTTTACCTACATCGAAAACTGCCCCCTGCGGGACGGGCGGCTGCGCCAAGGGTTTTTACGGTTTGCGGGGGTGGCCTGCGCGGTGAAAAACCTCACCGGCCTGCGGGTGGCGCAGGTGGGCATGCGGCCCAAGCCCTTTTGTTCGGTGATTTATAACGAGGGCCAGCTCATGGAGGAATTTGGCGTTCAGGTTGTGCCGGTCAACCTGGCGGTTATCAATGACAAGTACCAGCGCATCCTAACCCAGCGCGCGCCCGAGCTTGCAAGGGGCGCGCAGGAGCTGCGGGCCAAATACGAGGTGGATGAGCTCAGCGCGCCGCAGCTCGAAAAAATCTGGGCGTTTGTGCTGCTCTATCAGGAAATTTTTGAGGAGTATAGGGTCAGCGCCGTTTCGGCCGAATGCTGGACGGCCATGCAGCTAATGGTGGGGGCAATGCCCTGCACCGCCTACGGCATCCTGGCCGACATGGGTTACATCATCGGCTGCGAAACCGACACCCATGCCACCATCACCCAGGTGCTGCTCAAGAGCCTGGCCTTTGGCGAAAAAAAGCCCTTTTTGGGCGAGTTCACCACCCGCCACCCGTCCAACCGCAACACCGAGCTGCTCTGGCACTGCGGGCCGTTTGCCTATTCGCTGCACCGCAGGGGCGAGGCCTGCAAATGCGTCAACATGCGGGAGTGGTTCCAGGTGGAGGAGGGGCACTACACCGCCGCGCGCATCGACCAGGACCACGGCCGTTATACCATCCTCGCCGCCGAGTGCGACAGCGCCGAGGGCCCCTATACCTTTGGCACCTACCTCTGGGCCAAATTCGATGATCTGGACAAGCTCGAGCGCAGGCTCGTCGAGGGGCCGTATATCCACCATTTTTCCGAGATTGAGGGCAGCTATACCGAGGCGATCCGCGAGGTATGCAAATACCTGCCGGCGCTGCATTTTGACACGGTTTAGCCCCCGCCCTGCTCCGGCCGTGCCAAGCGCCGGCCCCGGCAGGCGGCATTTGAACAGTTTTATCTAAGGAGGGACCCAAACGATGCAATACACTCTCAAAGAAATCCTGGACCTGGGCGAGGCGGGCGGCTTTGCGGTGCCGGCCTTCAATGTCTATAACCTCGAAACCGTTTTAGGGGTGATGAATGCGGCCGAGGAGACCGGCGCGCCGGTCATCTTTCAGATGTACAGCCGCCTGTTTGACTCGCAGGAGGCCCAATATGTGGCCCCCATTGTGCGGGAGGCGGTTCAGAACCTCAAAACCCCCGCAGCCTTCCATCTCGACCATGGCGCCGGCCTACCCGAGGTGGTGCGGGCGCTGCGCTGGGGGGCCACCGGCATCATGCTCGACGCCTCCACCAAGCCCTTTGAGGAGAACGCCGCCGTTACCAAAAAGGCGGTGGAGCTCGCCGCGGCAGCCGGGGTGCCGGCGGAGGGGGAGCTGGGCCATGTAGGCAGCGCGCAGGACGAACCCTCCGCCGAGTTTACCGCCCCCGAGGACGCCGCCCGCTTTGTGGAGCAGACCGGCGTTGCCGCGCTGGCGGTGCAGGTGGGCACTGCGCATGGCCACTATAAACAGGCTCCCGTGCTGGGTATCGGGCGCATTGCCGAGCTGCATGCCGCCACAAAAGCGCATCTGGTGCTGCACGGGGGATCCGGCGTGCCGGACGAGCATTTGGCTGCCGCCGTGCGGGCCGGCATCCGCAAGGTGAATTTTGGTACCGACGTCTGCTGCTCCTTCCTGGATGCCGCCCGGGCGGTAGACCCCGGGATTCTCGCGCTGGACCTGTTTATGAAGGAACCGGTCGAGGCGGTTAAACGGTTTGCGGTAAACCGCATCCGGCTGCTGGGGGCGGACAAGGCATGACGCAGGTAATCGGCATCGGCTCGGCCCTGTTTGACATCCTTATGACGGCGGACCGTTTCCCGGCCGAGGATACCAAGCTGGAGGGCCGCGAGACCAAGCTGCAGTGCGGCGGCCCCTGTGCCACCGCGCTGGTTGCCATGAGCAAGTTAGGGGTATCCAGCGCCTACATGGGCACGGTGGGCGGCGACATGTACGGCAGCTTTATCAAAGCCGAGCTCGAGAAGTATGGGGTCGGTACCCGGTACATCCGCACCGAGGCGGGGCGGCAGTCGTTTCACTCCTTTATCCTGCTTAACCTGGCAAGCGCCAGCCGTACCTGCATCTGGAACCGCGGTACCGTCCGCCCGCCTTGCCCGCAGGACATCGACCTTGCCGCCCTTGGGGCTGCGTCCTGCCTGCACCTGGACGGCCACCAGATAGACTCTGCCGTGTACGCTGCCGGCAAGGCGAGGGAGTACGGGGTACCGGTCAGCCTGGACGCCGGGGGGCTTTACCCCGGCATCGAGCGGCTTCTGCCCTTGGTGGATATCCTGATCCCCTCCGAGGAGTTTGCCCTTGGGCTTACCGGGTGTACCGCGGCCGAGGAGGCCGCCGCGGTTTTGCAGCAGCGGTTTGGCCCCTCGGTGCTTATCATTACCCAGGGCAGCCGGGGCGGCTTTTTGTGGGACGCCGCCGCCCGCCGCCCGCTGCGCTACCCGGTTTACCCGGTAAAGGCGGTGGATTCCAACGGGGCGGGGGATACCTTCCATGGGGCGTTTGTTGCCGCCCGCATCAAAGGGCTTGCTGTGCCGGACGCGGCGGCCTTTGCCAGCGCGGCCTCGGCGCTCAAGTGCACCCGGTTCGGCGCACAGCAGGGCATCCCCGGGTGGACAGAGGTTATCGCCTTTCAAAAAGAGCGTAAGGGGGTTATCCGGCATGGATAGTATTTTGCAGGCTCTGCGCGCTGAAAACCCGCGCTTTGCCATTGGTTCCATCCATAGCCCGGGGTTCCGGCGCTACGGCCGGCCGCTCGTGCTGGATACGGCGGCCTTCTGTGCGGCGGCCGAGGCGGCGGTGGAATGGCCTGCCGAGGGCAGCCGCTACCTTGCGGCGCTGCCGCAGTTGGAGGCCCTGCCCCAGGCAGAAGCCTTCCGGGCCGAATACTGCGGCCAGTTGGACGAGCAGTTTGGCTTTTGCTGGGGGCATTCCTCCCGGCTGGACGCGCTGGAGTGGCACACCTGCAGCGAGTTCAACATCGCCACCCGCCCGCTGGTGCTGCTGCTGGCAAAGCGGGCCGAGCTGGAGGAAGCCGGCGGGCTTTTGCGGCTGGATTCGGCCAAGGTAGAGGCGTTTTACCTCGCCGCGGGCGAGGCGGCCGAAATCTATGCCGATACTCTGCACTTTTGCCCCTGCGAGGCAAGCCGGCAGGGCTTTGGCTGCATCGTGGGCCTTGCGCGGGGCACCAACCTGCCCCTTGAAACGCCGGCTTGCCCAAAGGGGCCCGGCGCTGTAGCCTGCGAAAAACGGCTGCCCGGCAGAAGCCCGCTGCTCTGGGCCAAAAACAAATGGCTGCTGGCCCACGAGCAAAACGCGCCGCTCATAGCCCGGGGGGCGGTACCCGGCATTTATGGCGAAAACCGGCAGGTCCGTCCCATCGATTGACCCCTGCGCCCTGCCCTTGAAAATAGGGCGTCGGGCAAGCGCCCTGCCGGCCCCCAAAACAGGGCAGGGTGCAGGGCATCCTCGCCAATCCCGGCAAAGGGGCAGGGGAGCCGGGATATCCAAACATATCCGTGCGCCGCGTCTGCGGCAGCGCAAAACAGGGAGGAAGCAGCATGCAAATGAAATCGTTTATGCCGGATATGGTCCGGTTTGAGCTGGAGGACATTGTGGGGCGCGAGAATGTGTCCACCGCCGCCGCCGAGCGCAAAACCTACAGTGTCGACTACTTCTGGCTCAGCCGTATGTGGCAGGACCGCGGGGCCGAAGGCCCCCTGCCGGACATTGTTGTACGGCCGGGCAGCACCGAAGAGGTGTCCAGGGTACTCAAGGTGGCCAACTATTACAAAATCCCGGTGCATACCTGGGGCGGCGGCTCGGGCAGCCAGGGCGGCGCGCTGCCCATGGCGGGCGGCATCCTGCTGGATATGAAGCGGATGAATCGCCTCATCGCGCTGGACGAAAACGCCCACTCCATTACCGCCGAGGCGGGCATGATCTTCCAGCAGTTGGAGTGGTACGCCAACGAGCGGGGCTACTCCTGCATGCACATCCCATCCTGCCTTACCTGCGGTACCATCGGCGGGGCGCTGGGCCATCGCGGCATCGGCATCTTTTCCACCAAGTACGGCAAGATCGACGACCAGTGCATGAGCATGGAGGTGGTGTTGCCCAACGGCGACGTCATCAACACCCTGCCGGTGCCCAAGCATGCGGCCGGGCCGGACCTGAATCAGATCTTCATCGGTTCGGAGGGCACGCTGGGGGTTATCACCCGGGCCACCTTCCGGCTGTTTGAGCAGCCCGAATGCCGCAAGCACCGTGCCTTCCTCTTTCCCAGCATGGCCGAGGGGCTTGCTGCCGGGCGGGACATCATGCAGAAATGCCAGCCCTCGATCATGCGGCTGTTTGACGAGGCCGAGACGGTCTCGATCATTAAAAAGATCATCGGCGTGGAGGAAAAGGGCGCTTTTATGAACCTGAGCCTTGAGGGCATTGAGCGGATCGTCGACATCGAGATGGAGATGGTGCTGGAAATCTGCCAGAGGCACGGCGCCCGGGATATGGGCGCCGATTACGGCGAAAAATGGTTCCAGAACCGCATTACCTTCTTTTACCCGGATCACATTATGGACATCCCGCAGATGTTTGGCACCATGGATACGGTGGCCGATTTCAGTCGCATCGAGGAAATCTATTGGGCCATGAAAAACGCCATTGAGTCGAACTTTGAGGGGGTGCGGTTTATTGCGCACTGCTCGCACTGGTACGGTTGGGGCACCATGATCTACGACCGGTTTATTATGGACGACCCGCCCGAGGATAAAGAAGAGGCGCTGCGCCTGCACAACCGGATATGGAACGCCGGGGTGCGTGCCGCCATGGCGCACGGGGGGGTTATCAACGACCATCACGGCATCGGCCTCAAGCTCTCGCGGCTCATGAAGGAGCAGTACGGCCCGGCCTTCCAGGTGATGGAGGGGCTTAAAAAGAGCCTGGACCCCAACGGCATCATGAACCCCTACAAGCTGGGGCTGTAAGGCAGGAGGAGGGAAAAAGATGATGACTCAAAACGCGCTGCGCCATGCAGACAAATGCCGTTTTTGCTGGATGTGCCGGCACCTGTGCCCGGTACAGCTTGTAACCGGCAAAGAGCTCAACACCCCACGCGCCAAGGGCCTCTTGCTCAGCATGAACGCCCGCGGTACGGCCGAATTCGACCCCGATATGGCCGCCGCCATGTACGAGTGCCTCTTGTGTGATGCCTGCACCAACGACTGCGCCACCGGCTACCAGCCGCCGCTCTTTATCCGCGAGGCCCGCACCGAGGCGGTGGTAAACGGCGCCGCGCCCGAAACGGTAATGAAGCTGATTGGCAGCATCGAGGCCACCGGCAGCATCTATGGCGCGCCTAAGCCCTCCTTTGCGCAGGAGGGCAGCGAGGTTTTGGTGTACATTGGCGAGGCGGCGGCCTGCCGCGCGCCGGCTATGGCAAGGTCGCTGCTGGCGCTGCTGGCAAAGGCCGGGGTCAGCGCCAGGGTGTTGGAGGACGAGCCGGCCTCCGGCGCAATGCTGGCCGACCTTGAGGGCTATACCGAGGATGTGCGCCGGCAGGCTGCGGCCTGCGCCGGTGCGCTGAACGCCGCCGGCCTGCCCACCGTGGTGGTGTTGGACAGCTACGACGCCGAGATCATCAAGCAGCACTATGCCGAGTGGGGCTGCGGCATCGGGGCCGAGGTGGTTACCGCCACCGCCTTTGCGGCAAGGCTGCTGGCCGATGGCCGGCTGCCCGCCAAGCCCGCCAACGGCATCAAGGCCGCCTGCCACGACGACGACCGGCTGGCCCGTTCGCTGTACGAGCTTGAGCCGGTGCGTGCTTTGGCAAAGGCCGCGGGGTACGAGCTGTGCGAGATGTTCAACCACGGGCGGCTGGCCAAGTCCTGCGGCACCGCCCTCGCGCTGGAATATATGCCCGATATTACCGCCCGGGTTGCCGCTGCCCGCTGGGATGACCTTGCCCGCACCGGCGCAAAGGTGCTGCTCACCGCCAGCCCCCAGGCGTATCTCTGCCTTGGGCAGGCGGTTCCGGAGGGCTGCGAGCTGGTCGACCTGTTTGAGGCTCTGCTGTAGCATGCTGCGGCTGCTGGTCTGCCTCAAAGCGGTGCCGGCCGCCGGCGAGGTAAGGGTGGACGATGAATACCGGCTTGAGCGTGGCAGCGCCCCCCTGCGGTGGAACCTGGCGGACGAATCGGCCCTGGAGGCCGCCCTGCGCCTTGCCGAAGGCTGCCCCAAAACGCCTGCGCCCGGCAGGGCCGAGGAGCCGGCGGAAAAAGGCCGCGATACAGCGGAAATCCGGCCGGCGGGGGAGGTCACGGTACTCTCGATGGGCCCCGCCAAGCTGCAAGAAGCCCTGCAGGAGCTGCTGGGACGGGGGGCGCACCATGCGGCCCTGCTCACCGACCCGGCGCTGGCCGGCGCGGATACCTGCGCTACCGCCCGTGCCCTTGCCGCCGCGGCAAGGGCGATGGGGCCGTTTGACCTGATCCTGTGCGGGCGGCGCGCCGTCGACGGCGAGACCGGCCAGGTTCCTGGCGAGCTGGCCGCGGCGCTCGGCCTGCCCTGCGTCACCGAGGCCGAGACCCTGGATTGGGCCCCGCCCGGGCCAAAGGGGGAGGGGCCGCTCCGGGGGCCGGCCACCCAGAGGCTCTGCATCACCCGCCGGCTTGAGGCCGGCAGCGAGCGGCTGCTGGCAGAGGGGCCGCTGGTGGCAAGCGTATGCGAATACGTATACCCGCTGCGGCTGCCCGGTATTGCGGCCATGCGCCGGGCCCGCAACCATCCGGTGCGGCTGCTTACGGCGGCAGGGCTGGGGCTCAGCCCCGGGGAGTGCGGGCTTGCCGGCTCGCCTACCCGGGTGGCGCGGCTGCATACCCGGTTTGCCGGCCGGCGTACCGGCCCCCGTGAGACCGACCCGCAAAGGGCGGCGGCCGCCCTCTGCGCCCTGCTGAGGGAACCCCCGCGCGGGGCTGCGCCCGGCCCCGGCGGCGGTTTTGAGCTGCGGCCATTTACCGGGCTTGTACCCGGCCCTGTTCCCCCGCCCGATGCCCGGGCCTTTGAAGAGCCGGGGCTGCCTCCCGGCGCATCCCGGCCCGGCCTTTTGGTGCTCTGCCCTTTTGGGCTCGAGCCGGGGCTGGTGCAAAAGGCCTGTGCAATGGCCGGGCGGCCGGTGCGCCTGCTCTGCCCGCAGGCGGACGCGGCGCAGGCGGCGCAGGCCGGCGCGGGCGTCATCCACACCCTTGCCGGCCCGCCCCCGGCCGACGAAAGCCTTTTTGCCGGCTGGCTTGCCGGGCGGATACAATCCTGGGGCTCTGAGATTGTGCTGGCCCCGGCCGAGGTAAAAATGCGCGGCGTTATGCCGCAGATAGCTTGGCGGCTGGGCGCCGGGCTCACGGCCGACTGTACCGCCCTTGCCCTTGAGGCTGGCCGGCTTGTCCAGACCCGCCCGGCCTTTGGCAACAGCCTGCTGGCGGTTATCCGCTGCCAAAGCCGGGTGCAGATGGCCACCGTCCGGCCGGGTACGTTCCGGTTCGAGCCCGGCGCGGCGCCTGCGGCGGCGCGGCTTGTCCCCGAAACCCTGCCGTCCGGGCCGGGCCGGGTGCTCTCGCTGGGCTTTGAGCCCTATGCCCAGGGCCTGCCGCTGGCCGGCGCACAGGTCGTCCTGGCCGGGGGGCTGGGCATCGGCTCCCGCGCCGGGTTTGAAAAGCTCGGCCGCCTGGCGGCGCGGCTGGGCGGCGTAGCGGCGGCCTCCCGTGCGGCGGTGGACGCCGGCCTTGCCCCCTACCGCTGCCAGGTCGGCATGACCGGCGTTACCGTCTGCCCCCGGCTGTATGTTGCGATGGGCATCTCGGGCGCGGTGCAGCATCTTGCGGGCATGTCCGGTGCAGGCGTTGTCGTGGCGGCCAATATTGACCCCAAGGCCCCCATTTTTGATTATGCCGATTACGGCTTTGTGGGGGATTGGCAGCAGCTTGCCGACGCATGGCTGCAGCAGCTCAAAACCCAGCCGGCCCCTGCCGGCAATCCAAAGGAGGAAAACACGGATGAATTTTAAGAAAAGCTATCGCCCTGCCATTGGCTACACAAAACTGTGCGAGATTGGCAAATGCAGCCTTACCCAGTTGGAATTTGGCATTATCGAGCTCAAAAAGGGCGATTCGGTTACGCTGGAAACCGCCGGCAGCGAGTATGCCTTTGTTTTTTTGGGCGGGCATGCGGATGTTGCCATTAACGGTACAGAATACAAACGGGTGGGCGGCCGGGCCGACGTGTTTGCGTCAAAACAGGCATGGAGCGTCTATGCCGGCCGCGGCGCCACCCTGCGCTTTACCGGCTGTGAGCATGTAAAAATTGCGGTTTGCAGCACCCCTACCAACGAGGATACCGAGCCGCAGGTGCTGCCGGCCGAGCGCGTACCGGTTAGGCTGCTGGGGGTCAAGCCCTGGGAGCGCGAGACCTCCTTTATTATCGATGGCAGCACCAACGCCAAACGTCTTACCGTGGGCGAGGCCTACATTACCCCGGGCAACTGGGCAGGCTTCCCCCCGCACAAGCACGACCTGGACAATATGCCCCACGAGAGCGTGCTGGAGGAGGTCTACTACTTTTTGTTCCAGCCGGGGCAGGGCTTTGGCGTACAGTGCACCTATGCAGCGGACGGCGAGTTCGATGAGGCTTATCGGGTAACCTCCGATGATCTGGTGGAGTTCCCCCGCGGCTATCATACCACGGTGGGCGCGCCGGGCTACAACAGCTATTTCCTCTGGCTGATGGCCGGGCAGGAGCAGGGGTTCTTCCGCTCGAACGACCCTGCGCACGAGTGGGTCAGCGCGGTGGAAAACATGCTCAAAAAGGGCTGAGCGAGGATGGCGGACCTATAAACAAGGCCGGGGCCCTGCCCTGCGCGGCCCTGCCTGCCGCGGGGCAAATTTTAAGAATAACAACCTTGATTATCTCTGAAAAGCCTTGAAATACAGGCACTTTCGCGGATATGGACAAGGAATTTACTACCGATTTACTACTTTTACGGAAAGAGCCTTGATATGCGCAGCACCGCGAGAGCCAGCACCCCACATATGAAAAGCGGCGTTTCCACATTCCAACTGCCGGAAGTAGAAGCACCGCTTTTTCGTGTCCAATGTTACGCAGTAGAACGCTATTTTTGAGGGTCAGAGTATAATTCCCTTACCTCTGCTGTTTTCGCGTCTGCAAGGCCGCTTAAATCAACGGAAAATAGGCTCCTACTGCGTAACAGTCTGCCCCTTAAAACGAGTGTTGGCAATGTGGTGACTTTCCGAGCGCAATATAAGCCTTGCGCTGTAC
>CAJTSP010000059.1:2673-15078 GCA_910578965.1 uncultured Oscillospiraceae bacterium | reverse complement strand
CTTTTTACTCCTTTTGCCCCAAAAACCATGCTCCCCTTTGTCAAGCGATGCCTGCATCCTTTCACAAGGGGCAACACGCCGTTTCTTTGCCAGCCGGTGCTTTTACCATTCCCCGGCGAGGCAGCCGTATCCGCCGCCTTTGCCGGGCAGCACACGCATCAGTCCCGGTATTCCTCAAGGATATAAGCCTCGAAGATGTCGCCCTCCTTGATGTCGCTGAACTTTTCGAGGGTCACGCCGCACTCGTAGCCTTGCGCAACCTCTTTGACATCATCCTTAAAGCGGCGCAGCGAGGCGATCTCATCCTCGGTGATGACAATGCCGTCCCGTACCACCCGGACCTTGCTGGCGCGGGTAATTTTCCCCTCCAGCACATAGCTGCCGGCCACCATGCCCACGCTGCTGATCTTGTAGACCTGCCGTACCTCCAGCCGGCCCTGCTCTACCTCCCGGATCTTGGGCGCGAGCATACCCTTCATGGCGTCGGTCACGTCGTTGATGGCGTCATAGATGACCCGGTACATCCGCATCTCGACCTCGGCCTGGGCGGCCTCCTCCTTGGCGATGGGGTCCGGCCGGACGTTGAAGCCGATGATGATGGCATTGCCCGCGTTGGCCAGCATAACGTCCGATTTGTTGATGGCGCCCACGCCCGCGTGGATGACCTTGACCCGCACCTCGTCGTTGGAAATCTTCTCCAGGCTCTGCTTGACCGCCTCGGCGCTGCCCTGCACGTCCGCCTTGACAATGATGTCAAGCTGCTTGCGCTCGCCCTCGGCGATCTGGCTGAACAGATTGTCCAGCGTGACCTTCTGGTAGCTGGAAAACTGCTTTTCCTTGGCCTCGGCGGCGCGCTGGTCGGCAAGCTCGCGGGCCAACTTTTCGTCCGCTACCGCGTCAAACAAATCGCCCGCCGCCGGCACCTCGGTAAGGCCGGTGATCTCCACCGGCGTAGAGGGGCCGGCCTCCTCGATATACTGGCCCTTGTCGTTTTTCATGGTGCGCACCCGGCCCACGGCGGTGCCAGCAATCACCACATCTCCTTTATGCAGGGTACCCTTTTGCACCAGGATGGTGGCCACCGGGCCCTGACCCTTGTCGAGCCGAGCCTCGATCACCGCGCCCTTGGCCCGGCGGCCGGGATTGGCGGTGAGCTCCCGCACCTCGGCCACTAAGTTGATGTTCTCCAAAAGCTCGTCGATGCCCTGGCCGGTCAGGGCCGATACCGGCACGCAGATCACGTCGCCGCCCCACTGCTCGGGCACCAGCTCGTACTGGGTAAGCTGCTCCATCACCCGGTCGGGGTTGGCGGTGGGCTTATCCATCTTGTTGATGGCCACGATGATCGAGACCCCCGCCGCCTTGGCGTGGTTGATCGATTCCACCGTCTGAGGCATAATACCGTCGTCGGCCGCCACCACCAGCACCGCGATGTCGGTGAGGTTGGCGCCGCGGGCGCGCATGCTGGTAAAGGCCTCGTGGCCCGGGGTGTCCAAAAAGGTAATCGCCTTGCCCCCGGCCGTAACCTGATAGGCGCCGATGTGCTGGGTGATGCCGCCGGCCTCGCCGGCCGTGACATTGGCCGAACGGATCTTATCCAGGATGCTGGTTTTGCCATGATCCACGTGGCCCATGACCACCACTACCGGCGGGCGCTCCTCGAGGCTCTCGGGGGCGTCCTCGTCCACCTCAAAGAGCCGTTCCTCAATGGTGACGTGCACCTCGCGCTCCACCTTGGCGCCCAGCTCCTCGGCCACGATGGCGGCGGTGTCAAAGTCCACCACCTGGCTGACGCTGGCCATGACCCCCAGGCCCATCAGCTTTTTGATGACCGCGGCGGCGGTGGCCTTTAAGCGGGCCGCCAGCTCGCCCACCGTGATCTCGTCCGGGATCTGCACCCTGAGCTGGGCCTTGCGGGCCTTTTCAAGCTGGATGCGCTGCAGCCGCTCGGCCTCGGTCTCCCGCCGGCGCTGGAAAGGCTGCCGGCCGCGATTGCGGTTTGCGTTGCCAAACTTCTGCTTGTTGCCGGCGGGGGTGGGCTTGCGGCGGTTTTCGACGTTTTTGGTGCCGGCCAGCTCGGTGTATTTTTCGTTGAACTTATCCAGGTTCACGTCCACCGTGCGGGTGTCCACCACCTTGGTAACCACCTCGCGCTTGGGTTTGGAGGGCTCGGCCGAGGCCTCTTTTTTCTCGGCCTTGGGCTTTTTGGGTCGGGGCATCTCCACCACCGTGCCGTCCGCCTTTTTGAGTATCTCGCTTTCCTTGGGCTTGGGCTTGGGGGCGCTGGCAAGATATTCGTCCAGGCTCGGCTCCTCGTTGGCACGGGTATAGTGCTCAAAAATATGGTTGAGCTCCTCCTCCTCTAAGTTGGAGCCGACCTTTTTGGGCGTATCGCCAAAACCGGCCAGCAGGTCGACGATCTGCTTGGTGGTAACGTTCAGGTCCTTTGCTACTTCGCTCACCTTATATTTAATCAGCATTCAATAAACTCCTCCTTACAAGTTGAGGCAACGCTCCTTTTGCGGGGGTCATCCGTCTTGGGCCGGGGCAAGGCAGTTCCGGCACAGGCGGGCCAGGTTTTCGTCGGTAACGGCCAGCACCGCCACCGGGCGGCGGCCCAGGGCCGAAAGCTCGGCCTGCGCCAGATGGATGCTGCGCACCGGACAAAGCCCTTCGCAGCCCTCCCTGATCCGGCGCACGGTGCGCTTGCTTGCGTCGGCCGCCAGCAACACCAACTGCGCGCGGCCGCGTGCGGCGGTTTCCAGCACCTGCTCGGCCCCCATGGCAAGCTTTCCCGCCCGGCGGCAGAGGCCCAGCGCCCCAAAAAGCTTATCCCTTTGCAAGGCCGGCCTCCATCGCCTCGTACACCTCGGGCGGGATGCCCTGGCCCAGCGCACGTTCAAGGCTCTTCTTTTTTTTTGCTTTGGCAAGGCAGGCGGCATCCGGGCAGAGATAGGCTCCCCGCCCGGCCTTGCGGCCAGTAAGGTCCAGGCTGACCTCGCCCTCGGGCGAACGCACCACCCGCACCAGTTCCTTTTTGGGCCGGCCCTCGCCGCAGCCGCAGCAGCGGCGGACCGGGATTTTACGTGGCTGCATCAGCAAAGGCCCCTTTCCTGCCTGTTGGCTTTTTAAGTGGTTTTGCCTGCCCGGCCCCTGGGCGTTTGGCCCCTTTTGGCCGGCCGGGCGTTTTTGGCTTAAAGGCCTGGCCGGCTTACTCCTCGCCGTAGTAGCCGCTCTCGGGCCGGATATCGATGTTGTAGCCGGTAAGCCGGGCGCAGAGGCGGGCGTTCTGGCCCTTGTTGCCAATGGCCAAGCTGAGCTGCTGGTCCGGCACGGTAACCTTGCAGCTACGGCTCTCGCCCTCCAGCAGCTCCACCTTGACCACCCGGGCCGGGCTGAGCGCCGCCGAGATGAACTCGGCGGGATCCTCGCTCCATTTTACAACATCGATCTTTTCGCCGCCCAGCTCCTCCACGATCTTGGCTACCCGCGCGCCGTGCGCGCCGATGCAGGCGCCCTGCGCGTCCACGTTTTCGTCCTTGCTGCAAACGGCCATCTTGGTGCGGGCGCCGGCCTCTCGGGCAATCGCCTTTACCTCCACCGTGCCCTCAAAAATCTCGGGCACCTCCATCTCAAACATCCGCTTGACCAGGCCCGGGTGGGTACGGCTGATCATCACCCGCGGGCCGCGCTCGGTAACGGCCACGTCCACCACATACACCTGCAGGTGCTGGCCTTCGTAGTACTCCTCGCCGGGTACCTGCTCGCCCCGGGGCAGCACCGCCTCGCCGCCCTTGCCCAGGTCCACCGTAAGCAGGCCCCGGGCGGGGTCGATGCGGGTCACCACCGCGCTCACGATCTCGTGCGCCTTGGACTGCATCTCGGTGTATAGCTGGCTGCGCTCGGCCTCCCGGATCCCCTGGCGGATCACATGCTTGGCGGTCTGGGCCGCGATGCGGCCAAACTCCTTGGTTTTAAGCGGGGTAACCAGCTTTTGGCCGGCCTCGCAGCCGGGCTTTTTCTGCCGGGCGGTTTCCAGGTCCACCTGGGTGCGGGGGTTTTCGGGCTCCTCCACAATCTCCTGCACCAGCGAAACGCTGAATTCGCCCCTTTCGGGGTCGATCTCCACCAGCACGTTGTCGTCCTCGACGTCATAGTCTTTTTTGACCGCGATAACAATGGCCGCCTTGATCTTTTCGATCAGGTAGTCGGCCGAAAGGCCGCGCTCCTTGCCCAAAAGGGCAAGGGCCTCAAAAAACTCAGCATTCATTTTTCCGGTTTCCTCCCATCTTATGCGGGCCGCGGCGGTTTGCGCCCGGCGCTATGCCCTTTGCGCCAAGCTGCGCTTTTGGCCCGCTTTGCATTGCAAAATGTTCTTTGGGGCCTGCCTGCGCCCGTTGGCCTCGGCAGCCGGGCAGCCCCTTTGGAGCCCCCGCCCGCAAAACGCAAACGGTCAGAACAGGCCCTCATCGTCGCACAACTTTACAAAGCTCGCGGCCGAAAGGGCGAACTTTGCCGGCTCGCCGCCCTCCTCGGGGGCGATGCGGATGTTCTGGCCCTCCTTGCCCAGCAGGATGCCGCTCACCTCCCGCCGGCCGGCCTCATCCGGGCGGATGAGCCGCGCGGCAACCTTTTGCCCGGCCAGGGCGGCAAAATGCTCGTCCCGGGTAAGCCTGCGGCCCAGCCCCGGGCTGCCCACCTCCATATAGTAGCTCTGGGGGATGGGGTCTGCGGCGTCGATCACCGGGTCGATGGCGCGGCTCGCGGCCTCGCAGGTATCGGTGTCCAGCGGGGTATCCCGGTCGATCAATACCCGCAAAAACCAGTCCGGCCCTTCTTTTTCAAACCGGACATCCCACAGGCGCAGGCCCATGCCCTCGATCACCGGGCGCACCAGCGCCTCTACCGCCGCGGCAGTGTTTTGGCCGCCTTTAGCCGTTTTCGGCTTTGCCATACTGCATACATCCCTCCCCATGGGCGCCTGCGGCCGAGGCCGTTTTGCCAAGGCGGGAGGGCGGCACGCCGCCTTGCCCCGGCCTTACGGCCCGCCCTGCCGGCAGGCTCCCTATGACGCAAGAAGAGCGGGCCTTGCGGCCCACTCTCCAGCTTCCATCCTTCTTAGTATCAGATTATACCACACCCCGCCCGGTTATGCAAGCTTTTTGCCGGTTTTTGGGGCCGTTTTACGGCAAAACAGCGGCCTTTTGGGCCGTTTGCCCCGGCTGCGGCCGGTTTTGCCCCCTTGCATCCCCCAATAGGGGCTTTTTTTACGCGGGCCGGGGGCACAAGGCTCGGCGGGGCAGGCCTCCCGCCGGCCGGTCCCCGCCCCGCCCTGCCGGGCATCCTTTTGCGGCGCGGTTGCGCCCGGGCGCATTTTATTATATTATAATGATGGCATAGGCCCCTATAACCCCCCAAAGGAGGAACCGCCGATGGAACAGCCGCTGGTAAGCGTCGTCATCCCGGTGTATAACGCAAAAAACCATATCGTGCGCTGTTTGGAGAGCGTGCGCAAGCAGACCTACCGGAACCTCGAAATCATCCTGATTAACGACGGAAGCCGGGACGTAAGCTTAGAGGTCTGCCGGATGTACGCCCGGGTAGACGAGCGGATTTTGCTGGTAGACAAGGCCAACAGCGGCGTTTCGGCTACCCGCAACCTGGGCCTTGAGCTGGCCAAGGGCCGCTATTTGCAGTTTGTGGACAGCGACGACTACCTTGCCCCCAGCGCCACCGCCCTGCTGGTGCACAAGGCGGAGGAAGCTGCGGCGGACATGGTCATTGCACATTATTACCGGGTAGAATACCCCTACGGCGGCCGGGCCGGGGAGCCGGAGGACGCCCCGGCCCCGGTAGTGACCCCCCTGGGGTTTTTGCCCGAGGGCTTTTTGGACAAGCGCGGCTTTGCCGAAAACCTGATGGCCGAGCCAGCCAGCTTTTACTACGGCGTGATGTGGAACAAGCTCTATCGCCGCGACATTGTGGCCGCGCACGCCATCCGCTGCAGCGAAGAGCTTACCTGGAGCGAGGATTTTCTTTTTAACCTTGAGTTTATCCGGTACGCCGAGCGGTTTTATTCGCTGGCCAGCCCCATCTACTATTATGTGCAAAACCCGGCCAGCATCTGTGCCACCCGCATCAACCTGCACAACCTGGTTACCACCAAGGCGGCGCTCTTTTCGTACTACAAGGAGCTGTACGAGGACATGGGCCTGTACGAAAAAAACAAGCTGCAAATTTACAAATACCTGGTGGCGAGCGCCGAGGCCTGAGGGCCCCGGCCTTTTGGGGCCCGCCCCCCGGGCCGGGGCCTGCCGGCCGGCACAAGGCCCCCACCGCGCATAAAACGCCCCCGCCGGGCCCCGCTCGTTTTTGAGCGGGGCCCGGCGGGGGTTTTGGCGGGCCGTGCTTAGAACCTGTATTCACAATCTCAGACGACCGTCTGGACGGAACTTTTGCCTGCCTGTTGCGTTAAAAAATGCACCAAGGATTCCTGCGATTTTTTGCCTTGCAGGCGAACAAAATCTCACGCCCATCCGACATCCTCGCTTTGTGAATACAGGTTCTTACTCCTGCCCTAAAATCACAATGCCCACCCCCGCAATGCCGATTACGGCGTAATGTTTCCAGCTAAGCTTTTCTTTTAAGAACAGCCGGCTCCAAAGCACGCTGAACAGGCAATAGCTGCTAATCATGGGGGCCGCCACAATGGCGTTGGCCCCAATAGCAAAGATATAGGCAAACTGCCCCGCCGTTTCGCAGACGGCCGCGGCCAGCTTGGGCCCCTCCCGCCTCGGCGTGAGGGGCTGCTTTTTGACGAGCACCACATACACAAAGGCGCCGAGGCCCAGCATGAAAAAGGTCAGCTCATAGGCGATGTTGGCCGGGGCCTCGTCTATAACATTTTCCAGCAGCCAGCTATCGGCAAAGGTGCCGAGGCCGTCCAAAAAGCAGTAGAGCAGCGGCAGGGTGATGGCCCAGAAGCTGCGGGTGTAGCGGGCGCTTGGCGTTTGGCCGGCAGCGGCGAGTAGCGCGTCGTTCTGGCGTTTTTCCAAAACGCCCAGCAAAAACACCGCCGCCGACACCAAAACCACCGCAAAAAACTGCAGGCCGTCCATGGTGTCGCCCAAAACCAAAAAGCAGAGCAGCGACGCCACCGCCCCCGAGGAGTTGCAGATCGGGCTTGAGACCGACAGCTCGATATACCGCAGCCCCACATAGCCAAATACCATGGCCGCAATGTACAAAATGCTGGCTGGCAGGTACAGCCAGATGTGGTAAAGGGTAAAGGGGGCGCCCGAAAGCAGCTCGTACCCCGCGTGCAGGCCCATCACAAGGCCCACCGCCATGACCATCTTCCAGTGGCTGTAACGGTCGTCCGGGCGGCTGCCCATCTTGCTGAAAAGATCCGAGCCGCTCCAGCAAAGCAGCGCGATCAAGGCCAAAAAAAACCAGTTCATCGTTTACCATCCTTTTCATCATTCTTACGGGGCCGTCTTGCAAAAGCAGGCTTGGCAAAACGGCCCGCGGCACAGCAAAGCAGGGGCAGGCAGCCCCGGCGCACGATTTTGTGCACGGGACCTGCCTGCGCGCTTTGCCGCCCGGCTTAGGGCTCAGGATAAAAAGGCGCCCGGGGGCGGGCGGCGGGGGAAACGGTGCGCCACGCTGTCCCAGACGCGGCGGTATACCTTACGCGAACGGTGCTTTTTCACGGCGGATCTCCCCTCGCTTTCCCGTAAAATGCTTGCATGGACGGCCGGCTCTGGGGCCGTTTGAGCGGCGGGGCCCCGGCCGCGCCGCGGGCTGCCTGCCCCGGCCTCAGGCCAGCGGCGCGGTTTTTTGGGCCAGCCATGCGCGCGCGGCCTCGTTTAGGCGCGGCGCCAGGGTGGTGTAGACCATCGCATGGTACTCGTTGACCCACCGCACCTCCTCGGGGCTCAGCATCCCGGGCAGCACCGCCTCGAGCGCGATGGGGCAGTAGGTGATCGGCTCAAAGCCAAAAAACCGGCCGTACTCGGTTTTCATCAGCTCCACGCAGGCCAGCTCGTTCTCAATGCGGATGCCCACCCTGCCGGCCTCGTAGATGCCGGGCTCGTCGGTGATGGTCATGCCCGGGACCACCTTGACATTGTTCGAGATGCGCAGGTTCTGCGGGCCCTCGTGCACCCCGCCCACAAAGCCGACCCCGTGGCCGGTGCCGCAGCGGTAGTCCAGCCCCTCGCGCCAAACCGCGCTGCGGGCCAAAATGTCCAGGTTGCCGCCGGTGCAGCCCTCCAAAAAAACCGCCCGGGCCATGCCGATGTGGCTTTTGAGCACAAGGGTGTACCAGTGCTTTTCCTCCTCGGTCAGGGGGCCGAGGGGGTAGGTACGGGTAATGTCGGTTGTGCCGTCCAGATACTGGCCGCCGGTATCCACCAGCAAAAAGCCATGGGGCTTTAGGGCGGCATGGCTGGCCTCGGTTGCCTGGTAGTGCATCATGGCCGCATTGGGGCCGTAGGCGGCAATGGGGGCAAAGCTTTCCATCAGGTAGCCTTCCTCCCTGGCGCGCTCGGCCGCCAGCATGCCGCCGATGTCGTACTCGGTGAGCGGCTCGCCGGCCGCCATGGCGGCCTCAAGGGCCATCTGAAAGCGCACCATCGCGGCGCCGTCCTTTTCGTGGGCATGGCGGATGTTGGCAAGCTCCGCCTCGCTCTTGACCCCCTTCATCAACTGGATTGGGTCTTCGCCCGTTTTAAGGGTAAAGGCGGGGTTCCCACGCAGGGCGTTGTAGATGGCATAGTTTGTGCCGGCCTCGTCCACCAGCACCGTCTCGGGGGCGGTGTGGGCGGCAAGGGCGGCCGGCAGCTCGTTGTACTCCCTCACCAAAACCCCCTGTGCCTCGAGGCCCTGCCGCGCCTCGGCGGGCAGCCGCCCGGTATCGATAAAGAGGGTGGCAGCCGTTTGGGTTACAAAGCACCAGGCCAGGGCAAAGGGGGTACACTCCAGGTCAGACGCCCGCAGGTTGAGCAGCCAAGCGGTGCTGTCCAGCCGGGTAACAACCTGGGCGGCGGCCCCCTTTTCGGCCAGCTTTTTGCGCAGGCGGGCAAGCTTGCTCTCTGCGGCTTCTCCCGCAAACTGCTCCCCCAGCAGCCAGGCCGGGGTAGCGGGCACGGCGGGGCGGCCCGGCCAGTTCGGGCCGGCAAGGTCTATGTCCCGCACGGCGGCCCCCTTTTCGGCCAGGGCGGCTTGCAGCTCTTTTACCAGGGCAGTGCTGGCCACCCCGCCGTCCAGCGCAAGGGTATCCCCCTGCCCCAGCTCCGCCTTCAGGTACTCGGCCACGGTGGGCACCCCGGGCAGGGCCATCCTTTGCAGCTCGATCTCGCTGCCGGCCAATTGGCTCTCGGCCTGCACAAAATAGCGGCCGTCCACCCAAAGGGCGCTCTTATCCCTTGTTACCACCAGGGTGCCGACACTGCCGGTAAAGCCGGAAAAATAGCGCCGGGCCGCCCAGTGGGCGGGCAGGTATTCGCTGATGTGAGGGTCGCTGGAAGGGATCAGGCAGGCCGCAGCCCCCTCGCGGGCCATGGCGGAGCGCAGCACGCCGAGCTTTTCGTTGGTCGTCATACTTGCAAAACCTCTTTTCTCACGGCGTCCTTTTGCCCGTGCGGCGGCAAAGGGGCCGCCTGCCGCGTTTTCCGGGGCGGGGCGGCTGGCCTGGCGGGGTATCCCGGGCCGGCCGGGAAAAAGACGCTTTTTTACCGAATCCTATTGTACCATCAATGCCGCGAAATGCAAGACGCCCGCGCCCGAATGCCGCCGGCAGCCCCTTGACAAGCCGGCTATAATAATGAAGAGGTATAAAGGGGCCGCCGCAAACGCCGCCCCTGCAAAGGGCCGCCCCCGGCGCGGGCGCCGGGGGCGGCCCCAAACAGCAGACAGAAAGGTAAGGCAGAAGGACAAGATGACCAAGATTGCAATTTTTTCCGGGTTTTTGGGGGCCGGCAAAACCACCCTCATCAAAAAGCTGATCGCCGAGGCCTACCAGGGCGAAAAGCTGGTGCTGATTGAAAACGAGTTTGGCGAGATCGGCATTGACGGCGGCTTTTTGAAGGAGGCCGGCATTGAGATTACCGAGATGAACTCCGGCTGCATCTGCTGCAGCCTGGTGGGGGATTTTTCGGCGGCGCTAAAAAAGGTGGTGGAGCAGTACGCCCCCGACCGCATCCTGATTGAGCCGTCCGGCGTGGGCAAGCTGAGCGATGTAACCAAGGCGGTGCAGGGGGTGGCCGGGCACCTGCCGGTGGAGCTGAACGGCTTTGTGACCGTGGCGGACGTAAACAAGGTCAAGCTGTATATGAAGAACTTTGGCGAGTTTTACAACGACCAGATTGAGCATGCGTCCACCATCATCCTCAGCCGCACCGGCTCTGCGCCCGAGGCCAAGGTGGAGGCGGCGGTGGCGCTGCTGCGCGAGAAAAACCCCGGCGCTACCGTCATTACCACCGACTGGGCCGAGCTTTCCGGCGCACAGATCAAGGCGGCCATCGAGGCCCCGGCCGGCCTTGTGCACAGCCTGCTGGCCGAGGCCGAGGCCTCGCTGCACGAGGGGCATCACCATGCGCATGAACATGAGCACGAGCACGGTGAATGCGGCTGCGGGCATGGCCACGAGCACCATCACGAGCACAACGAATGCGGCTGCGGGCATGGCCACGAGCACCATCACGAGCACGACGAATGCGGCTGCGGGCATGACCACGAGCACCACCATGAGCACGACGAATGCGGCTGCGGGCACCACCACGCCGACGAGGTGTTTGCAAGCTGGGGCAAGCAAACCTCCCACAAGTACACCAAGGCCGAGCTGGAGTTTGCGCTGGAGGGGCTGGACGAGGGCAGGTTTGGCCAGGTGCTGCGGGCCAAGGGCATTGTGCCGGGCGCTGACGGCGGCTGGTTTGAGTTCGACTATGTGCCCGGCGAGTGGGAGGTGCGCAGCGGCGGCACGGATGTGTCCGGCCGGCTCTGCGTGATCGGCGCAAAGCTGGACGAGCCGGCGCTAAACGCGCTGTTTCACATCTGAAATCCCGGCCTGTGCCCCGCGCACAAAGCCGCGCCGGCCCGGCCGCCGGCAGCAAGCAATAAAAAAGGAGGCGTCTACCCTGCATGGCGATAAAGGAGATCCCGGTTTACCTGTTTGTTGGCTTTTTGGAAAGCGGCAAGACCAAATTTATTCAGGAAACGTTGGAGGACCCCCAGTTTGACAGCGGCGACAAGACCCTTTTGCTGGTGTGCGAGGAGGGCGAGGAGGAGTACGACCCGGGCCGTTTTGCCTTTGGCGGGGTGCAGTTGGAGGTGCTGGAGGGCAAGGCCGAACTGAACCCGGCCCACTTAGAGGCACTGGCCCGCAAATGCGGGGCGGGGCGGGTCGTACTGGAGTACAACGGCATGTGGCTGATGCAGGACCTTGCCGAGGCGCTGCCGCCAAGCTGGACCATCTACCAGTGCATCGCCACGGCAGACGGCACTACCTTCCAGCGTTATTTTGACAACATGCGCCAGCTTATGTTGGACAAGCTTGCCCGCAGCGAGCTGGTGGTGATAAACCGCGCCGAAGCGGTGGATACCGACGAGCAGCGCATGGCTATCCACAGGGCGGTGCGCCAGGCCAGCCGCCGGTGCGACATCGCCTACGAATACGCAGACGGCCGGGTGGCCTACGACGAAATCCCCGACCCCCTGCCCTTTGACCTTGCCGCGCCGGTAATTGAGATTGCCGACGAGGATTTTGGCATCTGGTATATGGACTGCAACGAGGACCCAAACAAGTACGCGGGCAAAACGGTGCGGTTTACCGCCCAGGTCTGCCAGACCCCCCGCGCAGGCAAGGACGCCTTTGTGCCCGGCCGGTTTGCCATGACCTGCTGCGTGCAGGACATCCAGTTTGTGGGGTTCCCCTGCCGGTACACCGAGGCAAAAAGGCTGGCCGAGCGCAGTTGGGTCACCCTGACCGCCAAGGTAAATGTAAAGTTCCACCCGCTGTATGGCGGCGCCGGCCCGGTGCTTACCGCCGTACAGGTGGAGCCCGGCACACCCCCGCGGGACGATGTGGTAACCTTTAGCTAAGGGGCGGACCCGCCCAAAGCCGGCGCTTTGCGCAAGCCGGGGAGCCCCGGGCAAAGGCCAAAAGAAAAAGGGCTGTTGGCTACTTGACATTTTTTTTGCACCCTGCTACAATAAATAGGCTGTATGGGTATTTGCCCAAAACGGCAAGCCCCTGCGCGAGCCATTAGCTCAGCCGGCAGAGCATCTGCCTTTTAAGCAGGGTGTCCGGGGTTCGAATCCCCGCACGCTCATGAAGGAAAAAGAGCCGTAATCCTTGGAAAGAGAGGGTTGCGGCTCTTTTTTACTTTATTTATAGGGTTACTT
>CAJTSP010000059.1:0-2663 GCA_910578965.1 uncultured Oscillospiraceae bacterium | reverse complement strand
GCCTACAGCCTGTTCGCAACGCCGCAGGAAATGCCGGCCCGCTGCCGGGCTTTTTTGCCCGCATCAAAAGCCGCATAAGGGATTGGCGGCAGCGCCAGGCCAACAAAGGGGCTTGCCGGCGCGTTGCGAAATTTACGGCAAACCGATATAATAAGCTTAGCAAGGCAAGCATACGGGGCGGGCAGCCGGCGCCCGGCCGTTGCGGCATAGGGCCATTTTGGCAGACGGAGGGCTTTTTAGGATGGCGGACAGTAAAAAAGAGCAGGAACGTGAAGAGCTGCACCGGGCAATCTGGGCCATTGCAGACGAGTTGCGCGGCGCGGTAGACGGCTGGGATTTCAAAAACTATGTGCTGGGTACGATGTTTTACCGCTATATTTCCGAAAATATCGAAAACTACATCAATCAGGGCGAGTGGGAGGCGGGCGGCGCCGATTTTCGATACGCGGATTTATCCGACGCTGACGCCGAGGAGGCCCGCGCGGGGCTGGTGGAGGAAAAGGGCTTTTTTATCCTGCCCAGCGAATTGTTTTGCAACGTGCGCAAAAACGCCCCCCAGGACGAAAACCTCAACGAAACGCTGGAGAGCGTCTTTCGCCACATTGAGGAATCTGCCAAGGGCAGCCAGTCGGAGAGCAGCTTTGCCGGGCTGTTTGACGACTATGATGTAAACAGCAACAAGCTGGGCGCCACCGTGGCAAAGCGCAACGAAAAGCTGGTAAAGCTGCTGGACGGCGTGGCGGCCATGAACTTGGGCGACGTAAAAAATCACAGCATCGACGCCTTTGGCGACGCCTACGAATATTTAATGACCATGTACGCCTCCAACGCGGGCAAGAGCGGCGGCGAGTTTTTTACGCCTGCCGATGTGTCCGAGCTGCTGACCCGCCTTGGCGCCGTGGGCAAAACCGAGGTTAACAAGGTATATGACCCGGCCTGCGGCTCCGGCTCGCTGCTGCTGAGGGCAGAAAAGGTGCTGGGGCGGGACGCGGTGCGGCAGGGCTTTTTTGGGCAGGAGATCAACGTGACCACCTACAACCTGTGCCGCATCAATATGTTTTTGCACGATGTGGGGTTTGACAAATTTGACATTGCCTGCGAAAACACCCTAACGGCCCCCCGGCACTGGGACGACGAGCCCTTTGACCTGATCGTGTCCAACCCGCCCTACTCCATCAAGTGGGAGGGGGCCGACAACCCGATCCTCATCAACGACCCGCGCTTTGCCCCCGCCGGGGTGCTGGCCCCCAAATCCAAGGCGGATTTTGCCTTTATTATGCACTCGCTGGCCTGGCTGTCGGCCGGGGGCACGGCGGCCATCGTGTGTTTCCCCGGGATTCTGTACCGGGGCGGGGCCGAGCAGAAGATCCGCAAATACCTTGTGGACAACGACTATATTGACTGTGTTATCCAACTGCCCCCCAACCTGTTTTTTGGCACCACCATTGCCACCTGCATCCTGGTGCTCAAGCGGGGCAAGCAGCAAAACAAGACCCTGTTTATCGACGCCTCCGCCGAGTTCGTCAAGGCGACAAACAACAACCGGCTGGCGGCGGAGAACATCGGGCGCATTGTGTCTGCGTATGCCGGGCGGCAGGAAATCGCGCATTTTTCCCATCTGGCCGCGTATGAGGAGATTGAGCAGAACGGGTATAACCTTTCGGTTTCTACCTATGTGGAGCAGGAGAATACCCGGGAAAGGGTGGATATTGTCAGGCTGAACGCCGAAATCCGGGAAATTGTGGCGCGTGAGCAGGTTCTGCGGGAGGATATAGACAGGATTATTGAGGAAATAGAGGTGGATGCATGAGCCGGCTGGAGGAATTGTTGCAAGAGCTCTGCCCGGATGGGGTGGAGTATAAAAAGCTGGAAGAAATAGCAACCATCTCAAGGGGCGGGAGCCTCCAAAAGAAGGATTTTTGCCCTGACGGCGTGCCCTGCATTCACTATGGGCAAATCTATACCCGATACGGCCTGTTTGCAGATAAAACCTTTACCTTTATTAGCGAGGATTGCGCCAAAAAGCAAAAGCTGGCCTTGCCTAACGATATTGTCATGGCGGTTACAAGTGAAAATATCGAGGATGTATGCAAATGCGTGGCATGGTTAGGCGACAGGGCGGTTGCGGTTAGCGGGCACACGGCAATCATTCATCACAATCAGAACGCAAAGTATCTGGCTTACTACTTTCACACTCAAATGTTTGCTGCGCAAAAAAGGAAGCTTGTCCATGGCACAAAGGTAATGGAGGTTACGCCGGACACCCTAAAGGCGGTTGCAATCCCCGTCCCCCCCTTGCCGGTGCAGCGCGAGATTGTGCGGATATTGGACATTTTCACGGAGCTTACAGCGGAGCTTACAGCGGAGCTTACAGCGCGGAAGCAACAATTTGAATATTACCGGGACAAGCTGTTGAGCTTTAAGGAGAAAGTAAACTGATGGGAAGAGGCAGAGGCAAGAAAAAAGTAAAACCGAATACGGATTTAAGCTCATTGAAAGCTGCAAATATCAGCTTGCCGGAAAATATAAATGCCAAAGAAATGCAGCATGTGATTGCGCATGCTATTCTTGAGGCAGAAGAAATAAAAAATCAAAAAGAGAAAAAGCAACATGAAGCTGCCCTTGCAGAGTGGCGCAAGATAATAGGCTATAAGGAGCATAAA
>CAJTSP010000058.1 GCA_910578965.1 uncultured Oscillospiraceae bacterium | reverse complement strand
GGTAGGATACAGCGCAGCACGCCGGCGGCGTGCCTCCTCCGCCTTTTTGCGTTTATTGTGCCGCAAAACCACCGCAGCAACGAGCGCAATCAGCAGCGCCGCCACCGCGCCGGCCAGCAGCACGCCGCCCCGCCCCGCACTGGCGGCCTGCTGGCGCAGCGGCACATAGGTGCTGGCCCGCAGCACCTGGTCGAGGCCGGTCCAGCCAAGGGCAGCGGTAATTTCGGCGGCGCTTTGGCCGGCGCTGGCCGGCAGCCGGAAGGTAACGCTGGGCGCAAACTCCTGCCCCAGCAGCATCCGCTCGGGAATGCTGTACTCGGCCGTAATCGTTTGGGGGTCGGTATCTTTATGCAGCAAAAAGCTGGCCTTTGCGCCGGCCACCTGCAGGTTGCCCAGCGTCTCGCCGCCGCCTGCCACCGGTACGGTAAAGCCCTTGTCGTCCCCTACCTCTACCCGGGTAAAGCTGGCAAAGCAATAATCCAAAAGGGCGCATGCATCAATAAATTTGTCGTACCGCTGGGGCGCGCCCAGCACCACGCAGATCAGGCGCATGCCGCTTTGCTCGGCATAGCACACAAAGGTATACTGCGCCTGGTCGTGAAAGCCCTGCTTGGAGCCCTTGGCATAGCTGCGGTAGTACTTGCCCGAAAGTCGCATCCAATCGTTGATTGAAAAAAACCGCTCCTCAGGCTGGAGATTGGTGGGGGCCATGGTCCAGGTTTCGGTACGGCAAAAAACCTCCGCAAAGCCCGGCTGTTCCAGCGCCCAGCGGGTAATCACCGCCAGGTCCCGGGCGGTGGTATAATGGTTTTCGTCGTACAGGCCGTGGGGGTTGGTAAAGTGGGTGCCCTCCAGCCCCAGCTCACCGGCCTTTTGGTTCATAGCGTCCACCCCGGCCTGGATGCTGCCGCCGATGTACTCTGCCAGCACGTTGGCCCCATCATTGGCCGAAGCGATCTCGGTGCCATAGAGGATGTCCTCCAGCCTCACCTGCTCGCCCTCGATCAGCGCAATGTGGGAAGACCCGGCCTCAAGCTGGTGCACATCGTCATAGGTAACCGTAAGCTGGGTGTCCAGCACGCCCTGCGCCTTTTCCATTGCAAGGCCCATCGTCATGACCTTGGTAACGGATGCCGGGCTGCGCCGTTCGTCGGCGTTTTGCTCAATCAGCACCTGGCCGGTATCGGCGTCCATTACAAGATAGCAGGCGCTCAAGGCCGGCGGAGGGGCAGCTTGGGCGCCGCGAGCGGCGGGCGCGAGGGCCAGGGCAGCAAGCAGGAAAGCGGCCAAGGTGCAGAGGAACCGTTTATGCATGCCGCCGCCCCCATCCTCTTAAAAGATTTTGTGCAGATGCGCCTTTTCCATGCCATACGCCCAACGCATCCGCACAATATGATTTATTATACCGCAAAAGCACAAACCCCGACAACCCCGGCCGGCAAAAAAACACAAATTTCTTTGGCGCTGCCGGATGGGCTGGACGCCCTGCCGGGCGGGGGCAGGGGTGTTTTTCCGCGGCAGGACAAGATATTCTGGCGCGGGGCGGCAGGGCTCGGCGGGCCGTTATAAGCGGCGGCTCAGCGCCGGAAGAAGGCGGTGACCCGGTTGAAGGTCTCGGCCGCCTCCTCGATGCTGCCGGCCGCCTCCGAAAGGGCCGCCATGGTTTCATTGATCGCCTCGGCGTCCAAGCTGCCTGCCTGGCTTTTGAGTTCGGCAATGGCCTCGTTGAGGCTTTGCACATCCAGCGCCGCAATGGCCTCCGAAACCCGCTCAAGGTCCAGCCCGTCCACCACCGCAATCACGCTGCGAACCTCGGCCAGCGCGTCGGACAAAAGCACCCCCAGCACCAGCACCAGGGCGGCCAGCGCAAGCGCCGCCAACCGGGTGGCTGCCAACTGCTTTTTTAAGAGGCGGTTGCCCGCGCGGGTCTCCTCCAAAAGCTGGGCAACGGTCTGTTCGTTCATAGCTCATCCTCCTTTTTCGGGCTGCAGGGCTCTCGGCGGCCTCTGCCAGGCATTCCACGCCGATGCATGGGACGCCTTTTGCTGCTCTTGTTTTTATTGTACTGTATTTCGGGCAAAAAAGCGACCGAAACATCCCATCCAAAAATATCGCGCAGGGCCCCGATACGCCGTACCCAAACGCCACCGGGCCCTGCCAAGGCAGGCGGCGGCCGCATTTTGCCCCGCCGCCTTTTCTTTTTGGGTATTTCGCGGTACAATAAGTTCTATAAGCAAAAAACCGCCGCACAAAGGAGGCCGCCAATGACCTGGAAGGAAGTGGATGCCCTGGCCGAGCAGGCCCGCATGGCGCTGTTTGTGGCCGACCCGCCCGATTTTTCGGCCGGCCTGCCCCTGCTGCGCAGGGCCGCGATGGAGGGCAGTAGCTGGGCGATCTGCAGCCTGGGCTGGTGCTTTGAGATGGGCCACGGGGTTGAGGCAGACCCTGTGCAGGCGATCTGGCTCTACCGGCAGGCGGCCGAACGGGGCTATGCGCCCGCCCAATGCAACCTGGCGGTGCTCTGCCATGCCGGCGCCGGCTGTGCCCAGGACGACGAGGAGGCCGTGCGCTGGCTGCAGGCCGCCGCGCGGCAGGGCTATCGCCGGGCACTGTACCTGCTGGGGCGTTTTTACCAATTTGGGTTTGGCCTGCCTCAAAGCGATAAGCTCGCCTATCAATACTACGCCAACGCGGCCTTTGGGGGCTGGGCGGACGCGCAATTTTCGCTGGGGGTATGCTTAGAGCGGGGCCGCGGGGTAGAAAAGCAGCCCGAGGCCGCTTTTCGGCAATACCAGTTGGCAGCCGAGCAGGGGCATATTGCCGGAGTGTTCAATCTGGGCTGGTGCTACGAGATGGGCTTTGGCACCCCCAAAAACCCCGAAAAGGCGGTGGAATGCTACCGTACCGCCGCCGAGGCCGGCGATGCGGACGGCCAATGCAACCTGGCCTGGTGCTATGACAGCGGCACCGGCACAGCGCGCGATGCCCGGCAGGCGGTGGCCTGGTACCAAAAGGCCGCCGCGCAGGGCCACGCGCGGGCCGCATACAACCTGGCTTGGTGCTACCGGCAGGGCGACGGAGTGGAAAAAAGCGAGGAGGAGGCCTTTGCCCTGTTTGGCAGGTCGGCCGAAGCGGGCTACCGCAGCGCCATGTACGAGCTGGGCTGCTGCCGCCTGAGCGGCGCCGGCTGCGAAAAGGACGTCAAGCAGGCACTGCACTGGTTTTGCGAAGCGGCAAAGTTGGGGCATCCCCGGGCGGCGCTGCGGGCCGGGGCCGGGTACGCCTCCGGCAAGGGCTGCCGGCGGAATTACGCCAAGGCCGAACAATATGTGCGGCTGGCACTGGAAAAGACCAAGCCGGAGGACCCGCTGCATACCGAGGCCCTCGACCTGCTGGACATCCTCTTAAAGGCGCGCGGGCAGGCGCCCGGCCCACAGCAGGAGGCTGCCGCCGGCGGGACGGAAAACGCAGCGGGCAGGCCCCGGCCTGCGCCCAAAACGCCGGCTGCCCGCGAGGCGGGCAAGGCCCCGGCCAAAAACAAGCCCGGGCCGAAAAAAGCCGCCAAGGCCCCGGGCGAAAAAAAGCCGGCCGAAAAAAGGCCGGCAAAAAAGAAAAAATAACCGCAGGCCCCAAGGGCCGGGAGCCTGGCAGCGACGGCCCCGTAAAAGCTAACCCGCAGGTCCCGCACTGCTGTACGGTCTCCTTTGGGCGCCTTGCCTTTACCCTGCCGCCGGGCACGGCGCCCTGTACCCTGCCAGCTCCAAAAGCCCCAAAAAGGCATGGGGCACCCCTTGCGCGACGCAACGGCTCCCGGCCTACCCCTGCCCGTCGTCCAGGGTCTCTCCGATGGGCGCATGGATAACAAGGGTGGCCCGGCTGTCGGCCGGGGTAGCGGTTTTATTGATGACCACCAGCTCCCGCCCGCCGTAATACTGCAAAAGGCCGGCCGCCGGGTACACCGCAAGGCTGGTACCGCCCACGATCAGCAGGTCGGCCGCGCCCAGCGCCTTGACCGCGGCGTCCAGGGTGTCGCTGTCCAGCCCTTCCTCATAGAGCACAACGTCCGGCTTGATAACCCCGCCGCAGCTACAGCGCGGAACGCCCTTGCTGCCGGCAATGGCGCCAGCAGGATAAAATTTGCCGCAAGCGGTGCAGTAATTGCGCAGGGTGCTGCCGTGCAGCTCCAGAACCTTTTTGCTGCCTGCCGCCTGGTGCAGGCCGTCGATGTTCTGGGTGATGACGGCGGTGAGCTTGCCTTCGGCCTCCAGCCGGGCCAGCCGGCGGTGAGCCGGATTGGGCTGCGCGCCCTCAACCAGCAGCTTTTCACGATAAAAACGGTAAAACTCCTCCGGCTTGCGCACAAAAAAGCTGTGGGACAGGATGGTCTCGGGCGGGTAAGCGTATTGCTGGTGATAGAGGCCGTCCACACTGCGGAAATCCGGGATGCCGCTCTCGGTGGAAACGCCCGCACCGCCAAAAAAAACGATGCGGCGGCTTTGGGCAATGAGCTGTTCCAGCTTCTGGTTCATGGCGGGGCTCCTTTCCTGCCGTAAGGCAAGCGGCGCGGCGGGGCATCCCTGTTTTTACCCTTTTTGCGCCGGGCGAATGGTACGATACTTCTAAAACTGCACGATGTAAAAGAAAGGGATGGCAAAGGATGGCTCAGCCAATTACCGAAGAGCTTGTTTGGCGTAGCCTGCCCACCCGGCAAGCCGAGGCCCACAAAGGCAGCTTTGGCCGGGTGCTCTGCGTGGCGGGCAGCGCGGCCTACCGCGGGGCCGCTGCACTGGCGGCAGAGGGGGCGCTGCGCAGCGGGGCCGGCATCGTGAGCCTTGCAGCCGTGGAGCCGGTGGCCGCAGCCGTGGCCGCGCGGACCCCGGAATGCACCTTTTTGCCCCTGGCCATGGGGCAGGACGGCGGCATCGACAGCGCCGAGGCCCCCAAGGTACGTGCCGCGCTGCAGGGCTGCACCGCCCTTTTGCTGGGGCCGGGGCTGGGCAACACGGCCGACACCGCCGCCTTGCTGCGCGGGGTGGTCCCGGGCGCCGGCTGCGCAACGGTATTGGATGCGGACGGGCTGAATGCCGCCGCCGCGCTGGGCCGGCTGCCCAAGCCCTCCGGCGCACCTCTGGTTATTACCCCACACCCCGGCGAGATGGCGCGGCTGTGCCGGCTGAGCGCCGCCGCTGTAAACGCCGACCGTGAGGCCCTGGCCGCGCGGTTTGCACGCGCCTGGGGCTGTATTGTGGTGCTCAAGGGGCATGGTACCGTTGTTGCCGGGCCGGGGGGCGAGGTGTTCCGCAATACCACCGGCGGCCCGGGGCTGGCCCGGGGCGGCAGCGGCGACGCGCTGGCCGGCATGCTGGCCGGGCTGCTGGCCCAAGGGCTGCCCGCCCTGCCCGCAGCGCTCTGCGCGGTATGGCTGCACGGCGCGGCGGCCGACGCCTGCGAGCGGCGGCTGGGCCAGTACGGCATGCTGCCGCAGGACCTGTTTTGGGAGCTGGGGCGGCTGTTTGCCGCCCATGGCCGGTAAACCGGGTAAGGCAGAGGGGAGCCGAACCCAGGCCGGGCCGGCGGCTGTTTTTGAAAACGGCCGCCAGCTTTTGCTGTTCAATGGCCCAAGCCTGCGCGCGGGCAAAACCCTCCGGGCCCCGCCCGGGCCGCCTTACGCCGCCGGGCGGCTGGTGTTGATCCGGCTTTCGACCTCTTCGGCGATGCCGAGATCCTGCCGGGCAAAATCGAGTGCCAGCTCCATGGGCATGGGGCCGCGACGCAAAATGCTCTCGTGGAAAGCCTTGAGGTCAAAAGCGTCGCCCAGCTTTTGCTCGGCCTCGGCGCGCAGGTCGGCAAAGCGGCCTCCTGCGATGTAGTAGGGCAAAAAGGCGCCGGGCCGGTAAATAACCTCGCCTACAATATCCCAGGCATCTTCGCTGTCCGGGTCTTCCACGCCAAACTCGCTGCACACCAGTTCGCGGGCTTCGGCCACGGTCGTATCGGTGCAGGCAAGCACATAATCCAGTTCCAATATGGCCAGCACCGTATACCGGTTCATCAACTGGGCCAGCTTTGCGGCCGCCACATCGTCGCAGTAGTTTACCGCCACCCGTTCGATATAGTTGGCATAGCCCTCGCTATAGCCGGTCTGGCCCAGCAGGTCAAGGATGAGGGGATGCTCGGTTTCCGAGACATAGACGTGCTGGTACATGTGCCCGGGGAAGCCCTCGTGCGCAATGGTGGTAAAGTCCTCCTGCGTGTACTCGCTGCAGAGCATCATCGACTGGGGGTTATCCGGCTTATCCAGCATGCCGACCATATAAAAGGCAGCGGTGCCGGGCAGCAGCTCCTGCATGGCCTTGGGCAGCACCTTCATCGAATATTCCACCTGTCGCACGGCGGGGAAATCGGCCTGCATGGCGTCGTGCAGGTGCGCCAGGATTTCCTCCGGGTCGGTGGAGCTGTAAAGCACCAGCTCGTCATCATAGTACCGGTCTACCAGGGTGGGATCCTCCATCATAAGCGCCCGCAGCTCGGCAAAGGTGCTTTCATAAAGGCCCACAAGGTATCCGGCATATTCGTCCATGTTGGTAAAGCCGGTGAGTTTCTCTACCAGGCTCGCATAGTATTCGGCGCCCTCCGGCAGGTTGTTGAGGCAGGCGTCCTCCCGCTGCTTTACCTCAATGCCGTCGATGCCGGCGTCCAAATCCCGGAAAAACTGCCGGTAACCGGTGTCCAGCAGCTCCCGGGCCCTTGCGGCGGCCTCGGCGCGCTGCTGCTCGGTAAGGAAATCAGCCGCGGCCAGCTTTTCTTCCAAGGTATCCTGTAAAAACTGCACGTCGCCGCTGATGTTTTCTTCGCACATTTCCTTAACCTTGGCAAGCTCCCGGGTGGTCATGCCATAGCCCTTGTCCTGCCGCTCCTGCTCAAAGCGCAAAAGCTCGGCCGCAAAGGCGGGCAAGGTCTCCATCAGATGCAGGTAGGAGTCAAGGTCGTTCTGGGTGAAGATGTTGAAAAAGTACAGGGTAATGGGGATGTCCGAAAGCACCCCCTCGTAAGCGCCCAGGGGGTTGTTGTCCAGGTAAAAGTACGCTTCGTCGCTCGGCCGGGCCTCGGTGTCCCGCAAAGAGGCCTCCAGGATGTCGTAGGTGTCCCGGTTCGCTGCAGAAAGCTGGCTGCGGTCAAAGCCGGTGAGGGCCTGGTACTGCTCGTCCCAGAGCTCTTGATCGGCCAAAAACTCCTCCAGCGAATACTCGCCCCATTCGCAGAGCGCCGGCTCAATTCCAAGAGCCTCCCGATTGTAAAACAGTTGGTTCAGACTTGTGTCGGTCTCGTCCAGCGCCAACGGCGGCAAGCTTACCAAAAAGGCCTCAAACCGCTCGTCCTCGGTTTGGGGCTTGGGGCCGCAGCCGGCCAAAATACCGGCCAGCAGGCCCAGGGCCAGCAGCAGGGCCAGCAGCCGGCGGTTTGCATGTTTGTGCATAGCGTCTGTCTCCTTTTTATATCTTTATTATGCCTTTGCCTTTTAAGCCTTTTTGCAAAGCGCGGCGTACCTTTAGCAGCCAACAACGCAACGCCGCACAAAGCGCCAGGCCCCGGCGCCTTACCTATACCTACCGCGCTGCGCCGCCGCGTTTTTGGGGTGCGGTGCACGGCGTTCAGCGTGGCGCGTACTGCCGCGGGCCAAAGATGCCGGCGCCCACCCGCACCATAGTGGAGCCCTCGGCAATGGCGGCGGCAAAATCGCCGCTCATGCCCATCGAAAGGGTGTCCCATGCCGCGCCGGCCGGGCACCGGGGGGCCAGCCTCTCAAAAAGGGTACGGGCCTGGGCAAACCAGTGCCGAGCCTGGGCTTCGGTTTCGGCCGGCGGGGGGATGGTCATCAGCCCGCGCAGCCGCAGGTGCGCACAGCCGGCCGAGGCCTCCAGGAGCTGTTCCAGACCCTCGGGCGGCACGCCGGTCTTGCTCTCCTCCCCGCCCAGCTTTACCTCCAAAAGAATGTCCTGGCAGATGCCGCGCCTTGCGGCCTCGGCCTCGATGCCGGCCACAAGGCGCAGGCTGTCCACCGATTGGATCATCCCGCAGCCCACCGCCTGCCGGATTTTGTTGGTCTGCAGATGCCCGATCAGGTGGCAGGGCTTTGCTCCATAGGCTCCGGCGGCAGCTTTTGCATTAAGCTCCTGCACCCGGTTTTCGCCAAACAGGTCGATGTCCAGCCCGGCGGCAAAGGCCACCGTCTCGGCATCCCTGGTTTTGCTCGCGGCGCACAGCAGCAGCCCGGCCCGGCTGCGGCCCGCCGCAGCCAGCGCCGCGTCGATGGCCGTGCGCAACTGTTCAAGGTTTTTTTGGATGGCATCCCGCTCGGTGTTCGTCATCTGCCGGCACCCCCGTTTTTACAGATCGCCCCGTCTCTGGTTTTTGGCTTTGGGACTTGTTTTTATTCTATCATGCCCCGCCCCGTTTCTCAAGGGGGGCAAGGCTTGGGCCGCCCCACTTATCCCAGAGCCACATCCAAGGCCATCATCAGCGCAAAGCCCAGCACGATGCTGATAATGCCTCCCGCGCCCTCCTCGGCTGCGTCCGGGATCATCTCCTGTGCCGTAACGGTAATCATTGCGCCAGCCGCCATGCTGAGCAGCCAGGGCATCCAGCCGGCCACCCATACCGCGAGGGCGGCGGCCAGCACCCCGCCCAGAGGCTCTACCAGGCCGCTGGCTACCCCGCCTGCAAAGCTTTTGAGCCTGCTTGCGCCCGCCTGGCGCATAGGCAGGCTGATTGCGGCGCCCTCGGGCAGGTTTTGCAGCCCAATGCCAAGACTCAGCGCCATTACCCCGGCAAGATACTCGGCTTCGCCGCCGGCCGCAAGGGCCGCCGCTAGCCCCACCACCATGCCCTCGGGCAGGTTATGCAGGGTTACGGCCAGCACTACCCGGCCGCTGTGCCCCCGGCCGCCGGCCAATAAGTCCCCGGCCGCGTGCTCAAGCAGCATTAGGCCCACCGCGCCCAGCACCAGCCCCAGCGAAGGCGAAAGCCAGCCCGGCGCGCCGCCCTCGCCCGCCCGTTCTATAGCGGGCAGCAAAAGGCTCCAGACGCTGGCGGCCAGCATGACCCCCGCCGCAAACCCCATCATGGCGCGGCGGGCCGGCTCCTTGGGGGCGCCCCGCAAAAAAAACACCACCGCCGCGCCCAGAGCGGTACACCCGCACGGGAAGGCGGTGGCCGCCAGCGCCAATCCGATTTCCTGCATACACGTTCCCTCCTTGCTCTAAACGCGGCGGCCAGCACGCATCCCTTGGCCTTGTGCGCCGCCGCGCCCGTTTCCCCTCACTGTATGGCGCCCGATACGCCGTTGTTCCCCTGCCTCCCCTTTTACCCCAAAGCATGCGCCCGCTTACCCGCCGGCGATGCCGCCAAAAGGGCGGATAATCGCTCTTGTCAAGTTTACGCGAAGCATGGTATACTGATTGTGTTTAGGCAGAATACACGGGTGTTTTTTGCCCCGGGCCGGCACGGTTCCCCTTACCAACCATCCGGGAGGGACGGTATGTCCATATTCAATATCATCAATCTTGCGGGCGGCGTAGCCCTGTTTTTGTACGGTATGAGCATTATGGGCACCGGGCTGGAAAAGATTGCCGGCGGCCGGATGCAGGGCGTTCTGCAAAAGCTCACCGCCTCCACCCTGCGCGGGGTACTGCTGGGCACCCTGATCACCGCCGTGATCCAAAGCAGCGCCGGCACCATCGTGATTGTGGTGGGGCTTGTCAACTCGGGCATCCTGGCCCTGCCTCAGGCGGTAGGGGTTATTATGGGCGCCAACATCGGCACCACGGTAACCGGCCAGCTCATCCGCTTGGCCGACATCTCGGGCGACAGCCTGCTGCTTACCCTGATCCAGCCCTCCACCTTCAGCCCCATCGTGGCCTTTATCGGGGCGATTTTGTATGTCTTTTTCAAAAGCCCCCGGCGGCGCAACATCGGCCAGATCATGCTGGGCTTCGGCATCCTGTTTACAGGCATGTTCATGATGGAGGACGCGGTGCGCCCTTTGCGGGAAAGCGAGATGTTCGTGCGGCTGTTCACCAGCCTGCAGAACCCCATTTTGGGGGTGCTGGCCGGGCTTGCGGTCACCGTGGCGATCCAATCCTCCTCGGCCAGCGTCGGCATTCTGCAGGCGCTTTCCACCACCGGGGCGGTGCGGTTTGGCAACGCGGTGCCCATCATCATGGGCACCCACATCGGCACCGCCTTTACCCCGCTGATGGCAGCGGTGGGGGCCTCCAAAAACGCCAAGCGCAGCGCGGTGATCCACCTGTACTTTAACCTCATCAGCTCGGCGGTCTTTCTCGTCTTGCTGTACTTAGTGCAGTTTGCGGTGGGCCTGCCCTTCTGGGAGGCGGTGCTCAATAAGGGCAGCATCGCCAACATCCACACCCTTTCGAGCATTCTGGCCACCGTTGCCTTTCTGCCCTTTACCCGCGGCCTGGTGCGGCTGGCCGAGCTGACCGTGCCGGACGCGGACGGCGAGGTACAGGACCTTGCGCTGCCGGTGCTGGACGAGCGTTTGTTTACCAGCCCGGCAGTGGCCATCCAGCAGGCCAAGAGCGCGGTGGAAAAGATGGCCTCCCGCGCGGCCCACAACTACCGTAACGCGGTGCAGATGGCCCTTAGCTACGACGATGAGGTGGCCGCTCGGATCAGCCAGCGGGAGGACCTGATCGACCGGGCCGAGGTAAGCGTGGGCAACTATCTTATTAAGATTGCAGACCACAACCTCTCGGAGGGCGAAAGCCATGGGGTGAGCGAGCTGCTGAACTTTATTACCGAGTTTGAGCGTATTGGCGATTATGCCATCAACATTTTGGAGCGCGGGGCCGAGCTGCGGGACAAGGAACTGGCTTTCAGCGAGACGGCCAAGGGCGAGCTGCTGGTGCTGAGCGACGCGATCAGCGAAATCCTGGCCCTGACCTCCAACGCCTTCCGGGACGCCGACCTGACCCCTGCCGAGCGGGTGGAGCCGCTGGAAGAAACGATCGACCAGATGTGCGAGGAGCTGCGCGAGCGGCACATCCTGCGGCTCAAGACCGGCTCCTGCCAGATCGAGACCGGCATCATTTTTTTGGATGTGCTCACCAATATGGAGCGCATCTCGGACCATTGCTCCAATGTGGCAGCCCGGATCATCGGCAGCGAGAGCGACACCGGGCTGGACTCCCACCGGCTGCGGCGGACGCTGCACGAGGGTGCAATGCCGAACTACAACCAGTTGCTGGACGGCTACATGGGCAAGTACTATGCCGGCCTAAAGCCGTAAGGGGGAGGGTTTTGATCCATGGCCTTAAAGGAAATCGAGATTGTACAGCCCGCTTATTTTGAGCGGTTTGCCTGCCTGGGCCCGGCCTGTACCGACAACTGCTGCCACGACTGGGTTATCACCATCGATAAGCAGCATTATCTGCAGTACAAAGCGGTACAGGACCCGGAATTTCAGCGTCTGTGCGCCAAAGCAATCCGGCGCAACAAGGGCGAAGGGGACGAAAAATTTGCTCAGATGGTCCTGCGCCCGGACGAGCGGTGCGTCTTTCAGGACGAGGACGGCGGCTGCAGCATCTTCCGGCGGCTCGGGCCGGATGCGCTCAGCCATACCTGCACCTCCTATCCCCGGATTAAAAACCAGTTTGTTCCCGGGGTATGGGAATTTTCGCTGAGCCCCTCCTGCGAGGAGGCGGCGAGGCTTATCCTGCTGGGCGAAAACCCGATGGAGCTCCATCGGCAGCGCCGCGCTGCCGACCCGCTAAACCCTTTGGACAGCATGCCCGAAAATCTTAACTTCCGTTCAAATGTCCCCATCGAGCACCTGATCCCCTTGCGGGAGGGCTGCCTGTCGATGCTGCGCATCCCCGGCCTGCCCCTGCGGGAGCGGATTCTCGCGGTCGGCCTGATGCTCCGGCGTGCAGCACATCTGTTTGACGGGCAGCGGACCGGGCAGATCCCCGCCATGGCTGCCGAGCTGCTCCGGCAGGCCGAAACCGGGGTGGTGGGCAAGGTGTTTGAACAGATGCAATACAGCCCCGAAACCCATCTCTGGGCCCTGACCCTCCCCGCCCAGCACCTGATCCATTCCGGGCGGGGGCCTATTTTCCGGGATCTGTGGGCGGCTGTGGGGCACCTGTGCACCTCCGAGGACGGGCGAAAGTACGAGTTTGGCGCTCCGGCGCTGGGGCGACTGCTCGAGCTGGCGCAGAGCAAGGCCGATCCGTTGCTTTCCCGCTTTTCGCAAGCAGTGGAACGGTATTTTATCAACCATGTTTTTTCCACCCCGTTCCCGTTCACCTATATCTCGGACCATTTCCCGCTCGAATACCATGGGGTACTCCTGGCCGAGCAGTACGCCATGCTCCGCATCCTTTTGGGGGTGTTGGCCGAGCGGGAAAACGAGCCCGAGGAGCAGCGCCTGGTCCGGGCGGTCGTTGGCCTTTCCCGCATTACGCAGCACACAAACCTCGGCAGCACAGCCCACCACTTTGCGCAGGAGCACAACCTCGACAGCCTCGCTTACTCGGCTTACCTGCTGCGGTAGCCTCCCGCCCCTCCCGCGGGGCGGGCCGTAAAAAACAAAAGCTTCCTGCCCCTCTGGAAACCTGCATCCGGTTTCCAGAGGGGCAGGAAGTTTTTAATAAAGGGGAAAAGCCGGGGCGCCTGCCCCGGTACCGTATAAAGCGGCGGTACCGGCACTCCGTGATGCCCGCGCCGGCACGGCGGGGCAAGGCCAAACGGGACGGCCCTCTCGGCGCGCGGCATGCCGCGCGCCATTTTGGGGGAAACAGCCGACGGACCCTTTTGGGGCGGGCTGCCCTTACAGCACAACCCCGTCCTTAAAAATAGATATTTCTCGGAAGCCCTTTTGTTCGGTACAGGTTTTACGGCCGCCGGCAATTTCAAGCACAAAATCGAGCAGCCGCGCGCCCGCTTCGTCAAGGGATTCGCCCTCGGCTACCGGGCCGGCATTAAAGTCCAGCCAGCCGGGCTTTTTGGCAAAAAGGGCATTGTTGGTGCTGATCTTGACGGTGGGCGCCGGCGCACCAAAGGGGGTGCCCCGCCCGGTGGTAAAGAGGATGATATGGGCCCCCGCCGCGGTGAGGGCGGTGCAGGATACCATATCGTTGCCCGGGCCGGAGAGCAGATTAAGCCCGGGCACAACCACCTGCTGCCCGTAGCCGATCACGTCCATCACGGGAGCGGCGCCGCCCTTTTGCACACAGCCGCAGCTTTTGTCCTCTAAGGTGGTAATGCCGCCCTTTTTGTTGCCAGGGCTGGGGTTTTCGTATACTACCTGACCGTGGCTGGTAAAGTATCGCTTAAAATCCTCCACCATTTTTACCGCTTTATCAAACACCTCACGGCTCTGGCAGCGGTCCATCAGCATCCCCTCGGCCCCGAACATCTCGGGCACCTCGGTGAGCACCGTGCTGCCGCCCTGGGCGATCAGCAGGTCTGAGAAGCGGCCGACGGTGGGGTTGGCCGTGATGCCGGACAGGCCGTCCGACCCGCCGCACTTCATGCCAACCACCAGTTTTGAGGCCGGCAGCGGCTGCCGTTGGAATCGCCCGGCGTACCCGGCCAGCCCGGCCAGCAGCGCCGCGCCCTCGGCGTATTCGTCCTCCGCCTCCTGGCAGACGAGGAACTTGACCCGCTCGGCGTCCCATTCGCCCAGTTCCTGCTTAAACTGCTCCAGGGTAAGGTTTTCGCAGCCAAGGCCCAGCACCAGCACCCCCCCCGCGTTGGGGTGGCGGGCCAGGGCGGCCAGCAGCCGTCGGGTCTGGGCGTGGTCAGCCCCCATCTGGCTGCACCCAAAGGGATGGGGAAAGGCGTAGAGCCCCTCGATGCTGCCGGCCACAAGGTGCTGGTTGTCGGCCGCCAGCTTTTGGGCCACCGAGTTGACACAGCCCACAGTGGGGATGATCCAGAGCTCATTGCGCACCGCGGCCCGGCCGTCCGGCCGCAGATACCCCATAAAGCTGCGGGGCTCCGCCGCCGGCAAGGGGCAGGGCTTGGGATTGTAGGAATAGGCTGCGTCCTCGGATAGATTGGTTTTTACATTGTGCACATGCACCCAGCCGCCGGCGGGGATATTGGCGCTGGCATGGCCGATGGCAAACCCGTATTTGATGACCGGCTCGCCGACGGGGATTTCCCGTAGGGCCAGCTTATGCCCCTGCGGGATTTCCTCTAAAGCGGTGACGGTATGCTTCCCGGCGGCCACCTCGGCGCCCTTTGTCAACGGGCAGAGGGCCACCGCCACATTGTCGCGGGGATCGATCTGGATGGTCTGTCTCATGACGCACTCTCCTTAACATATGGTCGGCCGGGCGGGGGCATGCACAGCCTCTTTGCCAAACCGCCGTGTTTTACAGGCAGCTCCTATAGGCCTCGTAGGCGCCTTTTTCGAGGATAATGGCCAGGTCGGCCTTTACCGTCTCGGCCAAGCCGGGCAGAGCGGTGAGGTCCCGGCCCCACATCCCCTCGTTTTTCAGCACCGCCTCGACCAGCGCGCCCGGGGCCGAGCCCTTATGCTGCCAGTAGAAGTCCAGCACCCAGGCGTCGTCCATCACCCTGTACGCATCCCCGGCGGGGCGGCGGCAGGCCAGAGCATTTTCCTCCCTTGCCTCGATATAGCAGCCGTAAAAGGCAATGAGGGCGGCAAGGCTCATGGCGAGGCAGCGGGGCAGCGACCCCTTTTCCTCCAGATACCCCTCCAGGCTGGGCTGTACCCGTGCCCTCCACTTGCTGGTAGAGTTGAGGCTGATGGACAGCAGCTCGTGGTCCACAAAGGGGTTGTTGAACCGGTCGGCCACCGCAGCGGCAAACTCCTCCAGCTCCCCTTTTGGTAGCGGCAGGGTGGGGATGATCTCCTCATAAATGGCTTTGTTCATAAAGCCCCGGATAACCTCGTCCTGCATGCAGCCGCGCACAATGTTCTGCCCGGCCAGATACGCCCCCAGCACCATGCTGGTGTGCGCGCCGTTCAGGATGCGCACCTTACGTTTTTTGTAGGGGGCAACATCGTCGGTAAAGATTACCGGCAGGCCGGCCTTGGCAAAGGGAAGCTCCCCGGCCAGGCTTTGAGGGCCTTCGATAACCCAGAAGCCAAACACCTCGCCCACATCCAGCAGCTTGTCCTGGTAGCCCAGCTCCTCCTCGATCTTTGCCGCAGCCACAGCGTCCCGGATGCGGCCGGGCACAATCCGGTCCACAAGGGTAGAGCAGAACACGCAGCTATTTTTAACCCAGGACGCGAACCCGGCCGGCAGCGCCCAGCCGGCAATATGCCTGTCCACACAGACGGCCAGCTCCCTGCCGTTATTGTCGATCAGCTCGCAAGACAGGATGACCAAGCCCTTGCCGGCATCGCCGGAAAAGGCGGTGTAACGCTCGTACAAAAAACGGGTGAGCTTGGCCGGGAAGCTGGCGGGCGGCTCCTTCAGCCTGAGAGACCCGCTGACCTGGATGGTCTTCGGCGCCTATGTGCTGTGTGTCCTCTTCGAGCAGTTCAATATGGTCCACTCCTATATGATGCGCTCCATCGCCCTGGACCCCTCCGAAATTACCCGGACCCTCTCCGTGGGGCTGAGCGTGGACCACATCA
>CAJTSP010000057.1:14562-15701 GCA_910578965.1 uncultured Oscillospiraceae bacterium | reverse complement strand
CTACTATATAAATCCAGAAAAACAGTATGAAATGATAAAGGATCGATTCAATCAAAATCATAATGCTCTTGATTTCTGTTTGTTGTCAAGAACCTGCTATTCTGGAGTTATTCGCTTTAGGAAAGCAGATGGATACATGAGCACGCCTAAAGGTCCTCATAACCCAATTAAACCGTCTGCATTTGCACAGCGGGTGGCTTTATGGTCTGATTTAATTCAGAAAGCAGACTTCTATACAGAAAGTTTTGAAAAGGCTATGCAAAAACCGCAAAATGGCGATGTAGTTTATTGTGACCCTCCATATACCCATAGCCAGAGCATTATTTATGGCGCACAAGATTTCAACATCAATAGTCTATGGACTAAAATCGCAGAATGTAAAGAGCGTGGCGCTTATGTAATGTTATCTATTAACGATACGCGTGAATCAAAGAGGAAGGACATTTCAATAGATATTCCATCAGGTCTGTTTGAAAGAGAGCTAATCGTTGATTGCGGAACTTCAATGATAGACCGTCTACAACACTCTGGAGAAGGTATGGCGGATGAAACTGTACATGATAAACTTTTATTAACTTGGTAATAAAGAGAAAGAAGCTCCGCCCTCAGTGGACGGAACTTCTTTTTGTATCGTTATAGCAGATATTTGTTTATCAAATTGAATTTTTTACTTCAAAATTTGGCACGCCCTATAAAAGCAATCCTGAACTGGGCAAAATCGTTCTATTTCAATAATTATACAGCAAAAAACTGAATCTCATCACTCGGAACACAAATATGAATTGAAAGTTTTGCAAAGGGGGCAGAGGCTGGGGGGCGTGCCTCCCAGATTGGCCTTAGCGCGTGCTTCCAACCGGCTACAGTACAAAATCCTCGGGCAGGAGCTCGTCCAGCGGCGCATCCTGGGCTGCCACCAGCCGCCGGGCCTGGCGCAGGATCGCCGCCTCCAGCAGGTTGCGGGCCATCCTGCCATTGCCGTTTTTGGCCGGGTCCTCGGCCTGCTTTTTTTCGTAATAACCGCGCAGCTTGGTGTTGCAGCCCTCTGCCAGGCGGTAGCCCTTGGACGACGCCTGCAGGTGGGTAATCTGCAAAAGCTCGGCCGCCGTATAATCCGGGAATTCGATCTGGTTGGCAAACCG